>JALVVK010000015.1 GCA_027023445.1 Deltaproteobacteria bacterium
GATTTCAAAGGTATGATGACAGCTGTTGCATGTAAATTCATGTATTGGCATGATTAATTCCTCCTGGTACCGATCGGCCGCTTATGGTTGATAATTCCTGCCTGTCCGGTTCGGTGTTCTCCATTCCTGATCCGGCATATAATATGGCCTTGCGGCACAGGTTTCAACCCGGATTTAGGGCAAAAGAGGAGAAATCAATGCCAGGGGTGCGGAGCGGCGCATTGGCAAGAAATCCAGGCTAAACGAAACAGGGGATGGGGGCAATCTTACGCCCCTTCCTCAGCAGGGGAAATCAGGTAAAATTGTCATTGTCAATGCCCGGTTTTGGATGGATCTCAAGGGTAAGGTGGGCGTTGTCCATGCGATCAACCGGGGTAAACATCTGGTAACCAGCCGCTTCGGTGAACGCCTCAACGGCATCCACATTCTCTTCCTGCCTTGATTTTACCTCACAGGCATCATCTGCGAAATTGTGAAATCCGGCCAGCGATGTGGTAAAAGTCTGGGGAAATCACGGGCCTGCCAGGGCCTGACAAGTTAACAGATCATGAAACCAGAGGGCTCAAACCATGGATAATGGATCAGTGAAACATACCTTTTTTCTTGGAGTAGACATAGGCAATACCCACACGGTCATAGGCCTTTTCAAGGGTGTGGAGCTCCTCAGGACCTGGCGCATACGCACCCGAAAGGATGCCACGGAGGATGAATTATGGGCACTGTTATCACAGCTCATTCGAGAAGAAAACCTCATTGGGGAACGGATTGAAGATATTGTAATATGCTGTGTTGTTCCTCCTCTTGTCGATCCATGGACAAGGCTTTCCGTTGCTCATTTCGGGCATGAGCCCCTTGTTATCAACTCCAGGACCCCTCTTGACATAAAGATAAAATATGAAAGACCTTACGAACTTGGAGCTGATCGAATCGCCAACGCCATGGCTGCGTTCAGAAGGTACAAAAAGGCGGTTATAGTAGTGGATTATGGTACGGCTATTACCTTTGATTGCATATCAACTCATGGAGAATACCTTGGAGGTGCGATCGCGCCGGGAATACAGCTCTCGGCCGAGGCGCTTTTCAAGGGTACTTCCAGGCTGCCCAGGGTGGACCTTTCCAGGGAACCAGGGGCCGTTATCGCCCAGGATACGGCCAGCGCAATCCAGGTCGGCCTGCTCTACGGATTCTCCGGCCTGACCGACCGGATAGTGCGGGCCCTTGCCGAACAGTTTGATGACCGGCCAGAGGTAATAGCGACAGGAGGCCTGTCTTCGGTGATAGTGCCCTACTGCGAAACGGTAAAAAAGATTATCCCGAATCTGACACTTGAGGGAATAGCTGAAATCTATAAACAATTAACCTTCACGCAAAGTGCTGCTCCGCGCCATTAAGCATGAAAATGCTGAATGATAAACCCGGATTATGTACTTCAAGTGTCTGAGAAAATGATTTTGGTCGAATAATTAAAGACTTAGCCGCAATCCAGCCAGACACTTTGTTCGCCTAAAAGTGCGGTTTCCTCCAGTGTTATATCTCAGGTGTTTGAAGCCACCGGGCGGCATAATCCGGGATAAATGGTAAATTTTAAATTGAGGCAAACAAGTTTTTATTAAATTCGGAAAGATATAAATAAGTTAGTGTCTGAATTTAACATTCAGGATTTACCATTTAACATGGTATTTTCAATGTATATCCATGGCTAATCAGAAAATGCATTTTCGGATAGAAATACACCCATCATCTTTAACCTTGAGCCTTTAACTTTGAGCTCTGAGCTGTCTGGCAGTCCATGATGGACTCGATTTTCCTGTTCAGCTCGGACAGGGCGAAAGGTTTGGGGATAAACCCCTTTATGCCATCTCTGACGGCCTGGTCCAGCTGGGAACTTTCAACATATCCGCTGGCCAGTATGGCCTTGATCCCGGGGTCCATTTCCTTGAGTCTGCGGAAGGCGTCAACCCCGCTCATTCCCGGCATCATGACATCCAGTAACACTATATCCACCTGATCCCCGTAGGCGCTGTAATAATCCAGAGCGGCCTGACCACTGGAAACGGCATGGACCTCGTACCCTATGGACTCCAGCATTTCCTTGAGGAGATCCCTTATCATGGGCTCGTCATCCACGACAAGTATCTTCACTTTGCCACGCTTCTTCTGGATATCCTTGGTAAAATTAAGAGATTTAAACGATGAATGTCTATATAAGAAATAATCCCGTTCCAGACAGGAGGGATGATAATTGTTTTCCCTGAATGACAAGTTGCCCTGCGCACTCCCCATTGTCGTTACCCCCGGAACCTTACGCGAAAAAAATGTGCGCCATCCGGAAAATATGGCTTTCCCGGGCACACATGAAAGCTTCCCGGATTGGATCCGCAGACAGAAGCGGACGCATCCAGATTTTCCCAAAACTTAACTAATGAAATAAATTACAAAAACATGATTTTGGCTGATTTTTAATGAAATTATAGCTTAGAGAACGTCTTTTGGCAACTCTTTATCGCCATAAGATATAACTGTCTAAAATTGCCTGAAAAAAGAGTTTTCAAACGAAAAAAGCCTGAAAAAACGGAGGGATATGGATCTGAAAAAATTAATTGTCAGGGGCCTCCAGGACCTCCAGGAGCGCCTGTGCCTGACGGGTAGCGGCCCCGCGGGAGAGCTCCTTCAGCGCCCTTAAAGCGGCTCGTCCCATTTTTCCCCGCATGGTCTCATCCTGGAAAATATCACGCACATGTCTGCTGAGATCTGCCCCGTCATTGACAGTGATACCCCCTTCATAGCGCTCCATAAAGGCCTTTGCCTCTTCAAAGTTGTCCATGTGAGGGCCGAAAAACACCGGACATCCCCAGGCGGCAGGTTCCATGATATTCTGCCCCCCCCTTGGAACCAGGGATCCACCCACAAATGCCGCAGTAGCAAGGCCATAGAGATCAAAAAGAGGACCTATGACGTCCACTACGACCACATCGGCGGAACGGGTCTCACCCAGGTCAAGTTTACTCCAGAGGACATATGAAATCTTTTCTGAACGAAGCCTTTTTTCCAGCTCTGGCACCAGACCAGGATGCCTTGGAACGGCAAAAAACACCATTTTGGGCCACTGTTTTTGCAGGTCAAGGTAGACCCTTATCACCTGCGACTCCTCTCCTGATCGGAGGCTGCCAGCCACAAAAACCTTTGAGGAAACAGGGATGTTCAGCCGTTCTCTGAGCGCATCCACCCTGGACGAATTCGGCCTTGTCAAAAGGCCTTCGAATTTGGCATTCCCGGTCACGGATATTCGCTCCTCCGGGGCGCCAAGGGCCTTGAGGCGTTCGGCATGCACCTCGGAGATGGCGCAAATCCGGCTAAAACCGGACAACAGGGGGGCGACCATTGATTTCAGCCTCATATACCTCGGGAAGGATTTTACGGATATCCTTCCATTGAGCAAAACGGTTTTGCTGCCACTCAGGCGCATTGCCTGCAGCAGGTTGGGCCATAATTCCGTCTCAAGGGAGGCGTATACCCGGGGCTTCAACTGCTGAACCAGATGCTGAACCACCTGTGGAAAATCAAGGGGATAAGGGATAACGGAACAGCGCTCTCCAAGCGAAGACATAGCACGGGCAAAACCCGCAGGGGTGGTGGATGAAAGCAGGATGCGAAGATGCCGGCCGGGTAGCAGGCAATCCAGCGCCCTTACCATGGCCTCCGCTACTGACACCTCTCCCACTGATACTGCCTGGAGCCATATATCCTGCGGTCCAAGAGCGACCAGTTCAGGCGGAACATGCCCCAGACGCCCGGCCCACATCCCTTCTCCTTCCCATCTGGACCATGCCTCCAGGAACGGCCTGGCCAGTACATAGACGGCACCTGATAATTTTTCATACGCCTTTAGCATGACTGTCACCAAATCCCGCGCTTTTCCCCTTGCGATCCTGCCTCAGGGCCTCGTAAAGAAAGACCGTGGCCGCTGCGGAAACATTCAGGGAATCCACCGGCCTGCAGGAGGGAATCCTGAGCATAATATCACATGTCTGCCTTACAAGCTTCCTGAGCCCCGTACCCTCTGAACCCAAGACCATCACGGAATTTCCGGAGATGTCGGCATCCCACAGTGCCTTGTCTGCCCCTGGATGAAGTCCGAAGACCCAGAAGTGACCGTCTTTTAGGATCTTCAAGGCACGAACCAGGTTGGACACGGTACATACCCTGACATGAACCGCAAGACCCGCGGAGGCCTTTATCACAGTACCGTTTACCTGGGCTGATCCCCTTTTTTGAAGCAGAACAAAACCGCCTGGTGCCAGGGCCGCCACGGAACGCAAAATGGCACCAAGGTTCCTTGGATCCGTAATCTGGTCGCAGGCGACAACGGTCGTCTGTTTTTGGGTTTGTCCTGAGGACAGGATACTGTTTAAATCCGACTTCCACACCGGAGACACAAGGGCAACCACCCCCTGATGCACTGCCTCCGGGAGGACACTGCCAGCAGGAAACACCTTTACCCTCGAAATCTCAATCCCTCTGGAGGAAGCCAGATCCAGTAACCTTGCCTGATGGGCCTTTTTGCCAAACGATGGCAGGGCCGATATCCCGTGGACGGAATCCGGCCTGGCCTTTAAAAACTCCTCCACTGGATGAGTCCCCCAGATCGGGACTAAATCTTCCATTTGCTCAAGACCCTCTGCGCCCTCAGCCTCCTGGCCCTGATTATGGCCTTAAGATCCTCAAGTGCCCGGGGCAGTTCGTCGTTTATTACCACGTAATCATAATCAGGTGCGGACCTGACCTCCAGCCCGGCGTTTTCCAGCCTGATGCGCAGCCTTTCGGCGTCTTCCGTGCCCCTTGCCCTCAGACGCTCCTCCAGCGCTGCCATGGACGGAGGGAGTATGAAAACAAGAACAGCTCCGGGAAACCGCTCTCTTACCTGTCTCGCGCCCTGTACATCAATGTCCAGCAGTACATCCCTTCCCGCCTCCAGGCACGAGAAGACCTCCCTGCTGCTTGTGCCGTAGCAATTTCCGTGCACCGTGGCCCATTCCAGGAATTCACCACGGGAAACCATTTCGTCAAATTTCATCCGGGAGACAAAATGGTAATCCCGCCCATCCACCTCGTTTTTTCTGGGTGGCCGGGTGGTATGAGACACGGAAAAATCTATATCGGGAACCTCTTTCAGGAGCATTTCGCACAAGGTTGTTTTCCCGGTACCTGAAGGGGCTGATATGACGAATAAATCTCCCTGAGCCATAATATTGTTCTAATATTTGGGATCCTTTTCCTCTATCTTGGTCAGAAGGTCAGAGCTTAATCTTTGGGCAATGGTTTCCGCCTGAATTGCGGACAATATGACGTGGTCGCTGTCCGTAATGATGATTGACCTGGTCCTTCTTCCCTGGGTGGCGTCAATCAACTTGCTGTTGGTCTTTGCCTCTTCCCTGAGTCTCTTCATGGGTGCGGATGAAGGATTGACTATTGCCACTATCCTGTCAGTCACGATGGAGTTACCAAAGCCTATGTTCAGCAATTTGCATTTACAACTCATCACCCTTTCTCCTGTAATTTGTCAATTTATAAACAAAAAACTTTTCACTAACATGTTGGAAACAGCATTGCATCTCTGGTAAACATGCATTGCCACATCCCGGAACACGCAACGCATTATCCGGAAAGTAAGGTCAATTTTATATAAATAAGGGCCGACAGCAAAAATTAAACCAGATTTTGCACCTGTTCCCGGATCTTTTCCAGTTCGGCCTTAATATCCACCACGATGGAGGATATCTTCGCGTCAGCGGATTTTACTCCCATTGTGTTTACCTCTCTGAAAATTTCCTGGAGCAGAAAATCGAGTTTTCTTCCGACCAGGCCACTTGATTTTAACAGTGCCCTGAACTGGTTAACATGGCTGTCCGCGCGCACCCGTTCCTCGGTAATATCAAGTCGATCTGCAAGAATCGCCGCCTCCTGCGCCACCCTTGCCTGATCCAGGGCCTGGCCTTCAAGGAGTTTGCCGAGACGCTCAATCAGGGCCTCCTGCGCACGGACCGTGTGCTGGTCCGCGCGTTCCCCCACGCCGGCCAGCATTGCCGAGATGCCTGATATCCTTTTCATGATATCTGCAGCCAGATTTTCTCCTTCCCTCTCTGACATGGAGTTAGCCATATCCAGCAGCTCATCAAGCGGAGAGCATATCATCCCCCATAGAACATCCGCGTCCATATCTCTTTCCCTGGGCCGTATCACGTCTTTCAGGTTGGCAAGGACAAAAGGCAGATCAACTTTTCCTGATAAACCCGCATCGCCTGACAGCTGTTCGCAGGTTCGAATATACGCCTTTGCCAGGCCCACGTCCGGTTCAAAGTCCACCGGCGCCATTTCCCCCAGATCCAGCATGATATTAAGATCAATTCTGCCCCTTAACAGCCTGGCCTGAACCGTCTTCCTTATCCGGTCTTCCAGTGGAACCAGCCACCTTGGCACGCGCAGGGAGACATCACAGTATCTTCCGTTGACCGAACGAAGCTCCATGGAACAGAACCAGCCGTCCCCATATTTCCTGACCGATGCGTAGGTGGTCATACTCCGAGGCATAAGCAACCCTCCTGATATTCCGGCTGCTCCTGATACATAAGGAGTCAGGGCAGCGCAAGATTTAACATTTGTCCCGTGGTCGTCCTGCAAATCGGTTCACGACACGTAAGGGCCGACTATACCGCGGCCGCGGATATTTGCCAGGCAAAAAAACACCTGCGGACAAGCCCGGATTATGCCATGAATTGTCATACTTCAGCATTTCTTCGCTGTGACATGTAGTTATCTCTCATCCGGTTCCAGAGGGAAATGGCTTCACTGGATGCGTAATCCGGATAGGTCCAGGGCAGAGGGTTGAACGATCCTGCGGTATATACAAGGGTGAGATCAGCAAAAATTCCCTTTCCAAGATAGATTCTGTGGGTATAATTCTTGCCGCTTGCAAGTACCAGGCGCTCTGCGGTAAGGATTCCAGGGTCAATATTAACCAGTCTCTTATTCTCTTTGCTCAGTTCAGCCTCGATCTTCAGGGTCTGGTGCTTTACTTCCACCAGTTCACCCTGGTCTATCAGCCTGGCGCAACCGAAAAAACGCCTTTTCAGGTCAGAACCGAATTCACGTTCATAGTATGTAGTATAGTCAAAGGGCATAAGAGGACCTTTGAAATCACAGGGACCGTACAGGCCTGTCAGCATTTCAAAAGCCCTGTCGATAATTCCGGATTCCCGGGCAAAAATACTGAAAACAAGCTTTGCTCTGGGAGGGATCTTAGGGATACTCATGAAAATTACCCCGCCTCCATGATTCGCAGTGAAAAGACAAAGGCTCAAAGGTCAAGATCCCAATGGTTAAGGCAAAAAACATCTGTCATCTTTTCTTTGAGTTTCCCGCCTTGAGCCTTGATCTTTAAAGGTTTTTCCCGCAGGCAACAGATATTTTCTGAACCAACTCATCCAGACTGACCGTCGCGGTTCCCACCTTGCCCACAGCAATGCCTGCGGCCAGGTTGGCAAGATAGGCGGCCATGGGAAGATCGAGGCCCGCTACCACACCCAGGGCCATGGTCGCGATTACGGTATCGCCCGCCCCGGTCACATCGAACACCTCCCTTGCCATGGTGGGAATGGTAAAGATGCTGCCATCTTCACCCCAGAGGGCCATGCCGTGTTTTCCCCTGGTAATCAGTACCCCCTTCGCGTTGGATGCTACCTTGATCCGATCCGCTATTTCCTGCAGGCCGGCGCCTTCGGCAAGGGAGATCCCTGCCATGGCTTCCGCTTCTTTTTCATTGGGAGTGACCACGGTAACTCCATTGTAAAGACCAACATTAGATGGTTTTGGATCAACAAGAAGGGGGATGGACCTTGTTTCAGACACCGAGGTCAGAATCTGCATCAGCCTGGCCGACACGACTCCTTTGGCGTAGTCCGAGACAATAATGCCATCGACGGATTGCGCCACCTTTCCCGCCATGACCTCAAGGCTGCGTGATTCCGGCTCTTTCGGCTTCCCGTTTGATTCCCTGTCCACGCGGACAACCTGCTGCCCCCTGGCAATTATCCTGGTCTTTAAAATGGTGGGGGCATCTTCCAGGCTGATTGTCTGGCAGTCAATTCCCCTGGCCCGCGCCAGATCCTGAAAAGTACGGCCCATGTCGTCCTTTCCAAGAGTGCCGCACAGCGTGACCTTTACGCCAAGATCCCTGAGATTGTTGGCCACATTGGCCGCGCCCCCGAGAAGCAGGGTTTCGTTATGGACCTCCACCACGGGTACCGGTGCCTCGGGAGAGATCCTTGAAACCTCACCCCAGACAAACTGATCCACCATTAGGTCGCCCACAACGAGGATGTGCCTGGAACCGGCGCGCTCAAGCGCTTCCAGTAACTGCCTGCCATCAACCATATAATTACCTCTCATCTCCTTCACCAAGGGGCCTGGCTTCCTCAATGAGCATTACCGGGATGCCCTCCCTTATTTCATAAACAAGGCGGCACCTGTAACAGATCAGGCCGTCATTGGACTGATTGAGTTTCAGCTCTCCCTTGCACTTGGGACAGGCCAGGATATCCAGAAGTTCCTTACTGACAGGGGTATTCATAAAATCACTCCTTTGAAAATTCTTATTCAAAACCTGCGCTGCGCAGGCACCTTTCCACCTCATGCAGGACCCGCTCCGGCGTAATCCCGGTCATGCACCTTGGATCAGGGCAATTGCGCATGAAACAGGGACTGCATTCAAGCCCCAGGCGCACAACCCGGTGAATATCCCCGAACGGGCCCGTCCTCCACGGAGCCGTAGGCCCGAACAGGGCCACAACCGGCACGTCACAGGCGGCGGCAATGTGCATGGGGCCCGTGTCCGTACTGACCACCAGTTTACTCCTCCCGTAAAGAGCGGCCAAGGTCCTGAGGCTGGTTCTCCCCGTAAGGTCCATTACAGGAAGCCTTGCCATGGACTGGATGGCCCGGGCAAGAGGCCTGTCACCGGGAGCGCCCACGACCACCGGGGTAAGCCCCCAACGGGCACGGCATTCATCCGCCACCCTGGCAAATCCCTCACACGTCCACATCTTGGTCTTCCACCTGGTGCCCGGTGTGAGCACCATAATGGATTTTGAGGCAATTCCAAGATCTGCAAGAATATTCCGGACTTCCGCGTGGGCCTTATCCCCTGTCCAGAGGGGAAAGGCCGGTTCGTCCACGTCAACTCCCAGATGCCGGACCAGCCGCAGGTACCTGAGGACCGCGTGCTCATCCCTGTCAAAGGGGGGAAGTCTTTCGTTCAGAAACAGGGAACTGCCCTCTCTCTGACCGGCAAAGCCTATCTTGCGCCTGGCCCTGCACATGCCAATGAGCAGGCCGCTTTTCAGCAACCCCTGAAAATCCAGAGCGATATCGTACGAATCCGCCCGCAGGGCGGAAAAGAAATCATGCGTCTCACGGAAAAGACCAGGCCATGTCCCGGGCCGCAAAAGCAGGCCCGACCATCTTGAACGGGGGAAAACAAGCAGCCTGTCTATGAGCGGATTCCCCCGCAGGACCTCTGCCGCCGCATCTCCCACAGCCCAGGTAATGCGGGCATCCGGCCAGGCGGTACGCAGCGCGTTCAGCGCGGCGAGACATTGCACCACGTCTCCGATGGCGCTGAGTTTGACTATAAGGATCCGCATATCCAACCGCACGCATCCAGAAGATCAGCCGCTACATATCCCAGCCGTTGCAGCATGTCCTCAGACATGGCTGTCAGGCTCCGTCGCCCGTAACCGGTTTTTACCAGCACAGGCACCGAACCGGCGTTTAAGGCAAGCAGCATGTCTCTTTCGCTGTCACCTACCACATATGAAAAGGCAAGATCTATATCCAGGTCCCTGGCGGCCTTTTCCAACATGCCTGTGGCAGGTTTCCGGCAGGAACAGTCCCTGAGATATCTCCCCTTTCCCTCGGTTGGATGATGGGGGCAGTAATACCATCTGTCCACCTTTGCCCCGCGGGAATCAAGACGTCTTGTTATCTCCCTGTGAACCTCGGCCACAAAATTCTCGTCAAAAAACCCCCGGGCCACGCCTGACTGGTTGGTTACCACCACAACCCGGAAACCGTGCTGGTTGAGCAGCCTTATCCCCCTGGCCGCACCCTTGATCAGATCGAGGTCATCCATATTCCTGAGGTATTCCACCTCCTTTATTATGGTGCCATCCCTGTCCAGGAAAACCGCCCTCTTACCCGCCATCTTTTATTCGCCTCCGCCTCTGTTCCTTATGCCGGACAGCGTTTCCATACAGGCCTCAAAAACCTCTTCCACCCGGATATCCTTCATGCATTTAAAATCAGCGGAACAGGTCCTTTTCAAACAGGGGCTGCAGGGCAACTCATGCCTTACCACCACGGCGTTACGGGACCAGGGGCCCGTTGTCACCGGATTGGTCGAGCCGAAAATGGCGACCAGCCTTGTTCCAAGGGCCGCTCCCACGTGCATCAGCCCGGAATCATTGGTAACAAGCAAGTCCAGACCGTCGATAAGGCCCATCACCTGTTCAAGGGATGTTTTCCCGGCAAAATTATGGACATACCTGTCAGAGAATTCGCATATTTTCGCCCCTGCCGCCCGCTCTCCGCCCGTGCCGAACACCAGAATATGGCAGTCAAGAGCCTCCCGCAATTTCAGGGCCAGGCGCGCGTATTTTTCAACAGGCCAGCACTTGGCAGGTCCATAGGCGGCTCCAGGGTTAAGCCCTACCAGCGGACGGCCGTCGCCCGATATTCCAGCATCCTCAAGAAGGCGGCGCGCCCCGGCCACACCGTTTTCCGGCACCCTTAAAAAAAGATCCGGAGGCCGGGTTCCCGCATTCACCCTCTCGGCGCCCGGAATCCTGTGTGACAGTTCTTCAATCAGATGGCAATAATAATGGACCTGATGCCTTTTCCCCTTGTCGGCCGGCACCTTCACTGGCATGTTTAAGAAAAACCGGCGCGCGTCTGTCCGATAGCCGGCACGAAGTGTTATTCGGGAAAGCCATGGAATAAGCGCGGAATCAAAGGAATTCGGGAACAGCACTGCCAGATGGAAGCCGTCCTTTCTCAGGCGGGACGCCAGAGCCAGACGATAACGCAGGCCTCCTTTCTCAAGAGGGATTATCCTGCTTACCGCGGGATTAGAGGCGAATACCGCCTGGACCCATGGCCTTGCCAGAACCGAAATATTGGCGTCAGGCAAGGCCCTTTTCAAAAGGCCAAGCGCGGGCGTGGTCATTATGGCGTCACCGATCCAGTTGGTGGATCTTAGCAGTATGCTCAGGGGCGGCATGTGATAAAATATTTCCCTTTAAACCTGTTCAACCTGCCATAACGGCCGGGCGGAAAGACAATATGCACGAAAAAGACCAGAAAATCCAGGAAAAATCAAATGATCCGGACACTGTACCGCTGACCGAGCTGAAAATCCAGATCAGGGATGACCTTTACAGGGCGTTCAGAAGGTGTGTCTGGATGATCATTCACGAAACGGGCCTTACCCAGATAGAGGTTCACAACATGCTAATAGAGGAACTTCTGAAACGGAAAAAATGCTGAATTTAACGGAACAGGCAAGAATGAGATGGGAAAATTTCACAGGATCCTGCCTGGCTTCTGGCGTTGAGGTTCCGGGGGATCCAGACTTTATCCGGGAGGCGGAAAAGGTGTTCCTGTCCAGCCGTTTTGTTTATTCATCCTGCATCAGAGATCCCGGGCTGATCATTGGCCTGCGCGAAAAGGGTCGCCTTTCCGGCAGCATGTCCCCGGAAGGCTATAAAATCCTGGCAGAAACGGTGCTTTATGGCAACGCCAACCCGGATGATTTTAATTCAAGGCTCAGAAGGCTCAGAAAAAAGGAGATGGTCAGGATCGCCTGGCGTGACATTACCGGCAGGGCCGGACTCAACGAAACCATGAGAGACCTCTCGCTTCTCGCGGAAGCCTGCCTTGCCGCAGCCCTTGACAGTCTTTACGCCTGGTGCGTGCGTGAGCTTGGCCATCCGGCCCTGCACGGGGGCAGCCCTCCAGGCCTGATAGTTATCGGCATGGGGAAACTGGGGGCGGGGGAACTTAACTTCTCTTCTGATATTGACGTGATGTTCGCCCACCCGGGGCAGGGCACCACCGCCGGCGCGTCAAGGGTCGTATCAAATGACGAATTTTTCGCCCGGCTTGCCAGACGCCTGATCAGCGCCATCGGCTCAATCACGCCAGACGGCTTCGTGTTCAGGATGGATACAAGGCTTCGGCCTTTTGGAGAGGGAGGGCCGCTTGTCACGAGCACTCAGGCTGTGGAGGACTATTACGAACAGTTCGGCAGGGACTGGGAACGATACGCACTTATCAAGGCAAGGCCCGTGGCCGGAGACATTGAAGCGGGCAAACGCCTTATTGAACGCCTGCGCCCGTTTGTTTACAAGCGTTACCTTGATTACGAAATGTTTGACGCCTTAAGGTCCATGAAGGCCATGATAGAGACGGAAATGGCTGACAAGGATCTTAAAAATCATATAAAACTCGGCCCAGGTGGAATAAGGGAAATCGAGTTCATCTGCCAGGCAATCCAACTCATCCAGGGCGGTCGCGTGCCGGAGCTGCAGGAGCCGGGCACATTGAAGACACTGAAGCTGCTTGAAGCCCTGGACCAGCTTCCGGGACAGGTATGCCAGGACCTGCGCAATGCTTACTGCTTCCTGAGGACCCTGGAGCACCGGCTTCAGGAATATGATGACCAGCAGACCCATAACCTGCCCACGGATCCATTTGAGAGACAGTGCGTGGCGTTGTCCATGGGATACCCGTCATACGAAGAGCTTTACCGATGCCTGGAAAGCCATAGAAGCCTTGTGCACACCCATTTTTCCGGGCTGCTTGCCCCTGGAAACAAAAAACACGGGGCTGCCGCGCACGGCCCCGGCGTATTCCCGTGGCAGAATGGAGAAAGCGCGGATGTCAGGGCGCAGAGGCTCAGGGAGATGGGATTCAGAGATCCTGAACAGGCACTGTCCCTCATTATGGCCCTGACACGCGGCAAGACCTCCTGCGCGCGCCGTGGCCCGGAACGCCTGAATCTTCTGATCCCTTCCCTGGTAAGGGAATCAGCTGCGACTGCCGACCCTGACACGGCCCTTTCCAGGGTAATCAAGGTGGTCGAGTCCATAGGGAGACGACCCTGCTATCTTTCCCTGCTGACAGAAAACCCAGGGGTATTATCCCACCTGGCCAGTCTATGCCAGCAGAGTGCCTGGGTGACTGACATGCTGGCCAGGCACCCCATACTCCTTGACGAGTTGCTTCATCCTGAGGCCCTTTATTCTCCCGTGGACAAAAAGGGTCTTGAAACGGAACTCAAGGGGATAATTTCCAGGGTTCCGCCAGAGGACCTGGAACTGGCAATGGATGAGCTCAGAAGGTTCCGTCAGGCGAACATGCTGCGGGTGGCCGCTGCCGACCTTTCCGGGGCGCTGGATGTAAGTCAGGTGGGTGAGCGTCTCACGTATCTTGCCGAAATCATTATTAATGAGGTTATTTGTCTTTCGTGGGCACACATGCTGAGGCGCCACGGCATGCCCGACACGGACCTGCCATGCGACGGTCAGGACATCTGCGGCATAACGGTAATAGGATACGGCAAACTTGGCGGTGCCGAGATGGGATACGGATCTGACCTGGACATGGTATTTCTCCATGCGGCATCTCCCGGAGGAATGACCAGTGGGCCGCGTTTTGTTGACGCATCAGTTGTTTATTCCAGGTTGGTGCAGAGGATGATACACATATTCACAGCACATACTTCTGCCGGGGTTCTTTATCCTGTGGACATGAGGCTTCGTCCTGATGGGGCTTCGGGGGTGCTCGTTACGGGTTTCAGGGCCTTTTCTGATTACCAGAATAATAAGGCCTGGATGTGGGAGCACTAGGCCCTGGTCCGGGCGCGGGCCCTTTGCGGGGACAGTAATCTTGCAGCAGGCTTTCAGGGCCTGAGGGACAGGCTGCTCCGTAAAAAGAGAGACCGTGACGCGTTGACAGGAGAAATTTCCCGTATGAGATGCAGGATAACGGAACAGGCGCTCAAGAAGGAAAACAGGGCGTTTGACCTGAAGAGGCATCCGGGCGGGCTTGTAGACATTGAATTTTTCGTTCAGATGACCGTGCTCTTAAACGCAAACCGATACCCGGAGCTTACGGCACACACAAACGCCCTTGACCTTCTTGCGATATTCAGACAAAAAAAATTGATGGAAACTGAAGAGGTCATGATTCTTGAGAAGGCATACAAGACTTTTATGGCCGCCATAAACAGGCTTCTCCTGGACCAGAGGCCGCCTGTTTCCGATGATTCGCACCTTAAGGAATTACGCGGGAAGGTCTTGAAAATATGGGAAAAGAATGTTCGACAGGGAAAGAGTTCATAATGAGCCGTACATCTGGGAATGACAGTATTCTCCCCCGTCTGAGATCAGAGAGATCCGGCAGGGCGTTGCTGGCTTTCTTCCTGTGCGCCATGTTTTTCCTCTGCCTGTTCTGTTCCTGCTCCGGACAACGGGAAGAGAGGCAAGGTCCCATGGTGTACAGGCTCAAGTGGTTTTATAACGCCAGTGTCGCCGGCGATATATGGGCGGATGAAACCGGAATATTCCGATCTTTCGGTCTTAATGTGAAGATAAAGGAAGGCGGCCCGGGACAGGATGCCATAAAGGATGTTGAGCTTCAGAGGGCATGGTTTGGCGTGGCGTCAGCCGACCAGGTGATCAGGGCCGTTGCCAGGGGGGCTGATATCGTGGTCCTGGCCCAGATCTTTCAGGTAAACCCGCTGCAGTGGATATACCGGGCGAATAATATCTTAATAAAGACGCCTCGGGATCTTGAGGGGCTGCGTATAGGCATCACCTATGGCGGTAACGACGAGGCCATCTTTAACGCCCTTGCCCACAAATACGGCCTTCCGGTGGACCGGATGAATCTTTATGCCGTGCACTATGATTTTACCCCGTTCTGGCTGGGCAAGGCGGATTTGTGGCCTGTTTACCGCAATACCCAGGGCATAATACTGTCTGAAAAACTGAAAAAGGAAGGATGCCTGCCCGGTTTTTTCAACCCGAACCAATTCGGCATCCGTTTTGTAGCCAATTCCCTGATTACATCCAGACGTCTCCTGAAGGAACATCCGGAGACGGTGCGTCGCTTTACAAAGGCCGTTTTAAAAGGCTGGTCCGAGGCAATGGACCCTCACATGGAAGATAAGGCCTGTAGGCTGATACAAAAGAAACAGCCGGATTACTCGCTCCAGGTCCTCAGAAAACAGGTCAGGGCCACAAGGGAAATGGTTGTTCCTTCAAGGGGCAAAATCGGGGAAATAAATCGGGAGGCATGGAAACAGACCGCCCGGATCATGCTCCGTCAGAAACTGATAGAACATCCGGTGAACGTGGACCTGCTGTTCGCACCACAGACAGAATAGGTTAACGGTGCAGGGTATGAGGTACACGGTAGGAAGCGGAACAAAAAAGGGGAAGCCTTAATGAGGCTTCCCCTTGAATATTCCACGTCAGGCACCAGGCCTGTCGGAATGCAGCGGGCCTCAGGCCCAGATTTCCACCTTTCCGGTATGCAGCGAGTAGTAACCGCCTACTACCTTGAGTTTTCCGTGATCCGCCATCTTTTTCAGTTCTTTGCTCTGAAGCGTCTTGTCAATCATCATCCTGACATTTTCCCTGACAGCGGCCTCCACGAGGTCCTTGCCACTGGCGCCTGTTTGCGCCTTGGCCGCTTTTACGGCCGGCATGAGCAGTTCGACAATCTTCTCAATGCTCGGTGTCTCCTTGCCCCCTGGATGTTCAAAGGCATTGACAGCCGCCCCCACGGCACCACATGATTCATGGCCAAGGACCAGGATCAGGCGGCTGGTTGAGTGCAGGGACGCGTATTCTATGCTGCCCAGAGATACGTCATCGACCACGTTGCCCGCGTTGCGCACGATAAAGAGCCGCCCAAGGCCCTCGTCAAAAATTATTTCGGGCGGCACTCTGGAATCTGAGCAGCTGAGTATAGTGGCGTAAGGCCACTGGCCCTTGGTAAGAGGCATCCTGGCGGCAGGGCCCACACCCGGATCAGAGAGCCTGCGCATCGTTGCGTAACGCTCATTGCCCTTGCGCAGAAGTGAAATGGCCTCATCAGGGGACACCAGCTTGTGTCCACCATGGCCATGGCCTGAAGATGCTCGGACGGGCGCGATCTCTCCCCTGGAAAGCGCCACGGCAGCCGCGCTTGCGGCTAACCCCTTCAAAAAAGTTCTACGGGAAACCATTTTATACCTCCTCTCTCCTGAGTGATTGTTTGACGGTCGGAAACAATACGATATCTCTGCCTCCGCGCGCTATCCGTTCCCATGCGGATAACACGGGCATCCTGCCCCGATCACCTGGTTAAAAAACGTATAAAAATACGGGGCGGCGAAAACGCAATGTTATTGTCAACCGTCAATATTCGGGAATTAGCAGTTTGAGAGGCACATGTCAAGCAAATGGAAAAAATATTTTTTAACCTTTTCTTCGGAAAATAGACTATGAGATGCCGGATACAGGAAGAACTTCCTGCTTCAACATGCAACAGGCTATCCTGTTTCTGGGATTGCCATGCTCGTCGTATGTTATATTTCCTGGGTGGAGGATCTTGTTCAGTACGCAGCCCTCGGGAATTTTGAGGTCAAAGAGATCGCATTCCCGGATCGGGGGCCTGGGACATATTGTCCCCTCCCTGATCTCAAGCGAATGTACGGGGTAATCCTCGCATAGCGGACAGCGGTATATCCTGCCGTTGGGAAAGACGAAATAATTGTCGGCCACCAGCCCGGCACAGGCGAACTCCTCCGAGCTGTCCAGAAAAACCTTTGGGTAGGTGACGTGAATGCCTCTCTGCGCGGCCTGATCCGCCACCCTGGGCACCACGCCTGTCCATTCGGAATGGTGAAGCTGAAGAGAATCCCCCCGTGACCGTGCCGATTTACCGCGAATCCCTATAACCTGGATAAAAAAGCGCCTTACTCCAAGGTTCTCCAGAAGTGGCGGCATGTTTACAAGATCATGTATATTCATGCGGCTCGCGGTAAAGATCACGCTTACCCCGAATCCCCTTGACATGGCCTTTTTGATACCGGAGACACATGTTTCAAAAACGCCCTCGCCCCTGATGGGATCGTTGACCTCCGGGGTTGAACCATCCAGGCTGAAGCTGAAATAGTCCACATCTGACGGACTGACCTTCTCCAGGATATTGTGATGAAGATAGCCATTGGTATCCACTGTGATGGACTTATAGCCAAGTTTCCTTGCCCTTTGAACCCCGTGTGGAAGCGCAGGATTCAACGTGGGTTCTCCGCCAAGGAAGATTACGTTTGTCTCATCCGGGCCCGCGGTGTAGTTCCCGGCCACTCCAAGATCCTTCAGGTTGGGCGCGCAGAAAAGCTCAAGCCATTCTTCAATAGTGGAGCGATCCAGTATCTTTTTCCCGTGCTGCTCCGGATTGATATAGCAGTGCCTGCAGCTCAGGTTGCACTGCGTCAATATATGGAAAAACAGATTGCGTTTATTGGGGCTGAACTGAACAGTGCGTCTTTTGGTTTTCATTTCCGTCACGTGTCATTTAACCTCAAGGGTATATCGGGCCAGCAGGCTGTCCCGCCAGTAACCGTTCGCCTCATCTGAAAAAAATTTCTTGAACAGGGAAAGGCTTTCATGTCTTCTGACCCCGGACACTATCTCAATGCCGCCGCCATTGTAAAGAAAATGCCTTTGGGCAGTGGAACGCCATTTCCCGGATCTGGCTGCGCCGGACAGGGGATCTGAGAGATCCAGGCCTGTGGCGCCGCCCATTATGTCTTCGTAGGCATAGACGATTTTTCGAACGCCGTGAAGCACCAGGGCGCCAAAGCACATCAGGCAGGGTTCAAGGGTCGTGTATGCTACAAGTTCCTGGCTCTCAGGCCCTCCCCTTGATAACCAGTCCCTTATCGCGAGGATCTCCGCATGATCAAGTTCGTTTCTCTCGTGATAAATGGTATGGACCCTGCTGCCACGGCCCACTATCTTGTCTCCTGAAACCAGAACGCAGCCAACAGGGAATTCCCCCTTGTCAAGGGCCGAGGACGCCAGTTCCAGGGCATTATCCATGAATATTTGATGTCTGTTTTCCATATATGCCTCTTGAAAATAATGACTTCAGATATTCCTCGGCCACAAAGGCGACGTCCGCCTCACGGGCGATCTTCCCGTGCAGGATTTTAAGTCCCTGTGGCGGGATCTTCTGTTCAAGACGCCTGCAGATGTAATTTATACAGATGACATGTCTGGCCGGAATGGTGCAGCCCTGCTCGCCCAGAAACCAGCATCCCCCAGGCTCCTGCCTTCTGTCTGGAAGGCTTGCACCCAAAAGCAGGTTTATCAGCAGAAGCGCCGTGTCAAACCTGTTTTCAATGCCGGCCCCGCAGCAACTTCCGCCATCATTTACCGCGCACTCCGTGCACTCGGCCGTAACTCCAATCTGACGCATGACATCCCAGGTTTCCTGGGCGGCCCTCCGGTATTCCTCAAGGCGGCGGACCAGGCCGGAATCTGACAGTAGCGTGCCGCCACAGTCTTCATACAGGGACTTCGCCCAACGGATTTTTTCTTCAATGGAATGATCCGTGCCGATTGGCAGCACGTATCGTATATCAGTTGTGTTTTTGTGTCTGAATTTTGTCAAATTGGCCTTGCGCATGGCGGATACCTAAACATCACATGTCAAAAAGGGCAACAGGGCCGGGAAGGTTCCTGGGTTTACCCACGCAAGTTTACGATAAACCCGGATTATGCAGCCCGCAAGTTTGCCTAAGATGCAAGGCGAAGGGCACATAGACGTATTTGTGTACTTCAACTACCTGATAACGCAGCAGATTCGGTAAATTTGTGAGCCCCTTGAGGCTTCAAGCGCCTGAGATGTAATACTGGAGGAAACCACACCTTTTAGGTGAACAAAATGTCTGGCTGAATTGCGGCTAACTCTTTGATTGTTCGACCAAAATCATTTTCTCAGGCATTTGAAGTGCATAACCCGGGATAAAAGGCAACGGAGGTAAGTTTTGAATCATGCGTTTCACGCTTTTTGACCAAAAGAATCCCGTAAAAATGGTCATGAATGGCTTTAATAAATTGTCAAATTGCCTGGTTATCTGGTATCTTGTACGGGTACAGTGATTCTGGATCGATTTTTCCGTGAAAATATATGAGATTTTGAATGCCAGGTGTTGAATGTTGAGGTAGGTTGGCAGTAATAACTTATTGAAGTTAATAAATAATATTTGTCGCAATTCATTTATTACAATTCATGATTCAATATTCACGGTTCAACCATTTCATGCCTATGAGCGCGAAGTACCGTTAGGCATGAGAGTTGGGGAAGGAGTGTGTCGTGTATCAGAAAGATCCTTACGCTCAGGCAGGCGTGGATATAGACAAGGCCAACAGTTTGGTGGAAAAAATCAAGCCCCTGGTTTCATCCACCTTCAGACGTGGCGTTCTTGCGGGGATAGGCGGATTCTCGGGCATGTTCGCCCTTGATCCCGAACCTTATAAAGAACCTGTTCTGATCAGCTCCACGGATGGCGTAGGGACGAAAATCAAGCTTGCGATAATGACAGGTGTGCACAATACCATTGGGATAGATCTCGTTGCCATGTGTGTTAACGATATATTGGTTTCAGGTGCCAAGCCACTGTTTTTTTTAGATTATTTTGCAACGGGCAAGTTGTCCCCTGACGTGGGAGAGGCAGTGATACAAGGGATTGTGGATGGATGTAAGCAGTCGAAATGCTCCCTGATAGGCGGAGAAACAGCTGAAATGCCCGGCATGTACGCGGACGGAGAATATGATCTTGCCGGTTTCGTCGTGGGGGTGGCGGACAGGGCAAAAATTATTGACGGTTCGGAGATTGGGGTCGGGCAGGTTATCATAGGGCTTGCCTCAAGCGGCCTGCATAGTAACGGATTTTCCTTGGTAAGAAAAATAATCTTCGAGCAATTGGGGCTTGCCCCTGGAGACAGGGTGCAGGAGTTTGGAGACAGGACAATAGGCGAGGTGCTTTTAACGCCCACGAAAATATACGCCAACACCCTGGGCAACCTGCTTAAACAATATAAGATAAACGGGATGGCGCACATTACGGGCGGTGGCTTTTATGACAACATACCGAGGATTCTGCCTCACGGATGCAAGGCAGTCATAAAAAAGAACACCTGGCAGATGCCCCCAATCTTCAACTTTCTTCAGGATAAGGGAGGCATTGAAGAGGACGAGATGTACAGGATTTTCAACTGCGGAATAGGCATGGTTCTGGTGGTTCCCGAATCCCAGGTAAATGATGTGCTTCTCCAGGCAAAGGCGCTTGATGAACATGCCTATATCATCGGTCGCATAGAATCCAGAAAAGGCTCGGAACCCGCCGTTGTGTTCAATTCCTGAGATCCATGGGCCTTGTCCATATCCACAGGCAAAAAGATATAATATTGGTAAGTGCCTGTCTGCTGGGCATGTCCTGCAGGTACGATGGTAAAAGCAAGCCCTCGTCCGCACTCTCTGAACTTGCCGGAGGAGCATGCATGGTCCCTGTATGTCCGGAGCAGCTTGGAGGACTTCCCACTCCGCGTCCTGCCGCTGAAATATTTCAGGGAAATGGGGTGGACGTGCTTGAGGGAAGATCCCGGGTGTTAACAGTTGAGGAAGGAATTGACGTGACGGAATGTTTCCTTAAGGGTGCTCGGGAAACACTTTTATGCGCGCGTGCTGTGAAGGCCACGCGCTGCATTCTCAAATCCGGAAGCCCGTCCTGCGGGTTAGACCCCAGGCCGGGCGTCACTGCCGCACTACTTGTCTCAAAGGGTTTGGATGTATTGGCAATATAGCGCCGGCAGGCGACTCAGCGTTACTGGCCTACCTTGTTCTTGACTCTTTCCCTGAGCCCCTTTCCAACCTTAAAGAAAGGAAGCCTTTTGGGCTTAACCGATATTTTTTCTCCGGTTTTAGGGTTTCTTCCCGTGTAGGATCCATATTCACGGATACTGAAACTGCCAAATCCCCTGATCTCCACACCTTCACCATTGATCAGGCTTTCTGTCATGGCGGAAAAGACCTCTTTCACCACCTGCTCTGCCACATTGCGATGCAGACCGGTTTCCTGGGCCAGAGCCTCTATCAACTCAGATTTATTCACAGGTTATCCCCTTCCTCTAATCTAAAATTTAGTCATTGTTCCTGGGAAGTTGCTAATTAATACAAGTAAGTTAATATCAGGTCAAGTGGCGCAGGGCAATGCTTGATTCTTTTTCTTCCGATCCAGGGTAAACAGCGCCTGCGGCCTTGCAAAAAATAATTTTTATGATGCTACAGGACTGAACATGCTTAAGAAATGGATAAAGCGACTGAAAGGGGACACGGAGATTCCCTCCGAAGTAACGGATCCGACCGCTCCAGATATGCAGACGGTCCATAGAACTGATGAAAATGTTGGGATAACGGGGCCAGAAGCTGAAGAACAAAATGAATTTACTGTAAAATCAGGAGAAAACACCTCGGAAGACAATGTTGTCCCTGAATCAGCTTCTTCTAAAAACGGGCTTTTCAGCCGCCTCAGGGAGCGGATGAGCAAGAGCCGCAGAGGATTTGTTCATCAGATGGACAGCCTTCTGCTTGGACGCAGGACGATCGACCCCGAACTTCTTGATGAACTTGAAGAAATCCTGATTATGGCTGATATGGGCGTGGAGACCGTACAGAATATCTTTGAACAGATTCGCTCCGATGTCCGGCGCAATGAGCTGAAAGATCCCAAAGCACTAAGGCAGCGGCTGAAGGAATGCCTTCTCGAACGCCTGAGTATCCAGCCCCCTGACATGGACTTCCGGCAGAAGCCCTTTGTAATCCTGGTAGTAGGGGTTAACGGGGTGGGAAAAACGACTACAATAGCAAAACTTGCCCACAACCTCAAAAAACAGGGGAAGAGCGTTCTGCTGGTCGCGGCGGACACCTTCAGGGCCGCTGCCGTTGAACAGCTTGAGGCCTGGGGGCGGAGAATCGGCGCCCCTGTCATAAAACATGGAATGAACGCCGATCCGTCCGCTGTTGCCTATGACGGTATGGAGGCCGCGGTAAAAAGAAATGTGGACGTGGTAATCGTGGACACTGCCGGCAGGTTGCACACCAAGGTCAACCTGATGGAGGAATTAAAGAAGATCCGCCGGGTCCTTGGCAAGAAGATACCCGGCGCGCCTCACGAGGTCCTCCTGATACTTGATGCCACCACCGGGCAGAACGCCATATCCCAGGCAAGACTCTTCAATGAAGCCGCCAGGATTACATCTATCGCCCTGACAAAGCTGGACGGAACGGCCAAGGGAGGAATCGCCGCAAGCATTACCAGTGAAATGAAGATACCCATCCGCTACATCGGTATAGGAGAAGGGATGGAAGACCTGCGCCCCTTTGACCCGGCCGAGTTTGTTGAAGCGTTGTTCTCCCGTGACTGATCCGTGTCCAGACAGGGGTCCTGTCAGGAGACATACAGGTCCGGAACCCGTTTCAGCCTGTCAACGACTCTCTTTTTCCCTATTGCCACCAGCACATCAAAAAGGCCGGGCCCCACTGCCTGCCCGGTCACCGCGGTACGGATCCCATTTATGATTATCCCGGCCTTAACGCCTATTTCCCCGGCAAAGGCCCTTACCACCTCTTCTGTTGTCTCCAGGTTCCATGATTCAACGCCATCGAAACGGTCCGCAAGCTCTGGCAGCCAGGTCTTCAGATCAGGGTGTTTCAGTATATTTTTTTTCAACGCCTTTGGCTCATAAGGAAATTCCTCGAAAAAGTACGCCCTGCCAAGCTCGGCAAAATCCCTGATAGTGTGATACCTGCTTCTTATGAGGTCAAGGGTGCGGAGAAACCACTCCCTTTTGTCCGCGTCAAAAGACGGGTCCCACAGCCCCTGGCCTGTAAAATCCTCTCTGACATGGGCAGCGAGTTCCTCTATTGGCATGGTCCTGAGGTAATGGGCATTGATGGACAGTGCCTTTGGATCTGTAAAAAATTTCTGGTCGCCAGGACGGTAATTAAAAATCGAATTTGCCCTGCTTATTCCATCAAGGGAAAAGGCTTCAATGAGTTCGTCCCTGCTGAAAATTTCCCTGTCATCAGAGGTATGCCAGCCTAAAAGCACCAGGAAGTTCACAAGAGCCCAGGGCAGAAAGCCTCGTTCCCTGTAAAACTGCACTGCCACCACCTCGCCATGGGTCCGCTTTGAGATCTTCCGTTTCTGAAGATCCAGGGTCAGGGGCATGTGCGCGAAAACCGGAAGCTCAGCGCCAAGGGCCTTATATATCAAAATCTGCCTGGGCGTATTGGCCAGGCCGTCCTGCCCGCGTATAACGTGCGTAATACGGTCCTTAATATCGTCCACCGCGTTACAGAGCAGGTAAAGAGGGGCTCCACTGGAACGTACTATGACAAAATCCTCTATGTCTTTGAACCTTTTCTCCATGTTGCCGTACACGGCGTCCCGGAAAGACACGGAGCCTTCCCCGTCAGGCACCTTGAAGCGAATCACATAAGGAAGACCCTGGGCCTCCCTGGCAGCCACCTCCTCGGGAGAAAGATCCCTGCAGGTGCGGTCATACTGATAGGGTTTCTTCGCCTTGCGGGCCTCCTCTCGTTTCTGGTCCAGCTCCTCCTTTGTGCAGAAACACTTGTAGGCGTGCCCGGTCTCCAGAAGCCTCTGGGCCGCTTCCCTGTGAGCTTCAGCGTTTTTCGACTGGAAATAAGGACCCTCGTCCCAATCAAGCCCCAACCAGGCAAGACCGTCAATAATGCCCTGGATCGATTCATCTGTTGAACGGTCCAGATCGGTATCCTCTATCCTCAAAATAAAGGTGCCCTGATGTTTCCTTGCGAAAAGCCAGTTATAGATAGCGGTTCTCGCGCCGCCTATATGCAGATATCCGGTAGGACTCGGAGCAAATCTTACCCTTACGCCTTTCTTATCTGAAACCTCTTTGCCGTTTCTCTCATTCATGGATTTTTCTCCTGTTGGACTAAACTCTTAAACAAAATGGTGCTTAGCACCCCTGGGTATTAAAATGTTAAATGGTAAATGTTGAATGGTAAGTTATGGTAACTTGTTACCTTAATATAACATTCAAAATTTACCATTTGACATTGTTCTTATGGATCACCGTTCAGGGTGATGTCATGCTGAACCAGAGGTCCCATGCTATGGCCGCCATGGAAAAAACAAAAATAACCGCGTAGTTCCACTGCTCCTTTGAAGCTGACAGGCTTGAAATAATATATTTTATCGCATCATAATCCTCCGGGCGGAGATTATTCCGGTCTTTCAACTTCTCCACAAGCCTGAGCTCCATGATAAGCCTTCTTCTTTTGCGTGTTATGTAGGAACGAAACATGAAAAACACCATATTCCCGCAGACTCCAATGTACCAGAAAAGCCGTATAAGCTCAGGCCGGTACGCCTTGGCCAGGAGGATCAGACGCAGGGAGATCGCACCACATAGCCCAACGCCAAAGGCAAACCAGGCCACCCATCGGGGAAGGGTGTGAGGAATATTTCTATGCCCGCTTAACGGGCAGGAGCGGATATCTGTCATGGACGGGGATATTAACCGCACTACACAGGCACGGCAACACCCTGCAGCCGATTACCCCCTGGCCGCAGATCCGGAAGAGATAAAAAGGTGGGTGGAATATCTGGCGGGCAGGATCGGTCCGGGACCATGCTCAAACCCCGCCCTTCTGAAAAATATCCTGGCGACTGACAGACGGTATATCAAGGGCCATATTGGAACTGTGCTGATACAATTTCAGCCAGCAGTCCTGCTTTACCCGGCCTTTGCCTGCTGCATTGCCGCCAGTATGAGCAGCTGGCGCAATGCGGCTGTCTTTTTCAGGTCCGCATCCGAAAACTCACGTCCTCCGATGCTCCGGTCCAGCAAAAAGCAGCCGATAGGCCGGTGCCCCACCAGAAGCGGACACACACATATCTGGGTATCAGGAAAATTATTTTCACCTGGAGGAGTCCACCCCCCGGACACCTTTCCCCATGTTGTTATCACCTCCCTGCCTTCCCTGAGCGCCCGATCTATGGGAGAACCTGATACGGGAGACGCAAGTTTGAACTGCAGCCTGAATTCCCTGGCCTTGCGTCCTATGCCGTAACGCACAATGAGTCTTGCCCGATCCCTTGTAAAAAGACACAGGAGAACCCTGTTCAGGCCAAGGCCCTTGTAAAGGGCTTCTGCCACCATAAGGTAAAGCTGGCTGAGAGAAAAATTTCCGGATGAAACAGCTTCCCCTACCTGATTCAGCAATTCCATATAAAGTTCATTATTTTTATCGCTGGAGACAGGACTGTATTTCCTCCCGGATGTGCTATCCTTCTGTTTATCTATTCCAGTGATCTCGTCAGGTTCCTCGGCCAGTTTTTCCGGGAAAAGCCGGAGAATTACCCTTTTTATGTCGGGGGAAAGCCTTCTTGTGTTGTGCAGCGCAGTTTTAAGGCACTGATTGATGCTATCGGCCTCGAGATAAAACCTCTCGGCGATTTCGCTTATTTTGCGTTCCATCTCAAGAGGACTGCCCCCTTTGTTAAAAGCCTTATCAACAAGGAAATAGGACAGGGAGATAAGCCTGCCCAGGTTTGTGGCTGGCGCGGGGCTTACCTCAGGGCCTTTCCCTTCAAGATAAGCGGATATGTTGGATGGCAATTTCCACAAATCCACAAGTTTTTCCCCGACAAGGCCAACTATGCGGCACACCGTTCCGGCATCCGCATCGTTGCCGTTTTTTTCCAACTGCTCAAGTTTTTTGTACAGATCCAGGTTATAAACAGCAATAACCACCCTGGCTACCTTGCTAAAAAACGCGGCCAAAAAGGCCTCTTCCGTATCATTACTTCCTGTTATATTACGTATCTCCTTGACTAGGTGGGCGGTTACCAACACCTTGGCCATGAGGGCTACAGCGTCGTCCGATGCTGTATCTGAAAGCAATACGAGAATAGACATTTCCAGGGCGATTTCACGAATGGTGTCAAAACCAAGAAAAACGATTGCCTGGGTCACAGTGGCAATTTCATGGCCGGTACGGTTGTAATAAAAGGCATTGACCACTTGCAGAACCTTGCTGGTGAGCCCCAGGTCCTCCAGGATGATTTCGGAGAGTTCCTGCACGGATATCTCGCTGTTGGGATCCAGATCAACAAGCCTTTTTATGGTGGTGGAAAGAGCCGGAAGTCCCCCCTCTTCCAGCATTATGGAAAGAATATGCCGAACTTCCATCAAATCATGATCATGACCAAAAGATGACAATGGGACCTCCGCGTCAAGCACCTCTGCATTCATCCTTTGTTTCGGCATTCATGGCAAAAATCCTTACGATACAAGGGGGTAAGTTTCTTTAATGCAACCAGGAACGGGACTTCCCGCTTTTTTATTTGTGTCCTTTGGGGTCCGGTCTATCCCTAATTATTTTACCGTGAAAATAGCTCATAGCTCATGGTTTAAGAAACAGTGACTATCACCTGTGAGCTATGAGTCAACTTTCATGCTCTGGGGTGCGAAGCACCACCTGGCATGAAAGACTGGTATATGAAATGGCCATTTGTCAAAGTTAAAGATTTGACCCCATGTCGTGGCTGGAAATTGACTACAGGTGAAGTTATAGTACTTTTATGAATTCAGCCATCGTCAACCTGCCTGCGGACCTCATAGAAACCTGGGAGCTGATCAATCAGCCGGGGGCGCTGCACACCGAAGATACCTGTGTCTTGCCAAACCAGGCTTTTTTGAACCTGTTCGGCTATATGCGCACAGAGGAGGTGGCAGGCAGGGCCATGGGGGATTTTATTTCTCCATGGTCTGCCGGAAGGGCCAGGCTCGGAATGCGTGAGGCCACCGGCCGGCTGAAAAACGCCTCCAGCATAGACATAGAGGTCACCACCCTGCCCCTGCTCTCAGAAGGACGGACCCTGTATCAAAGCTTTATACGGGACATAACTGAACTCAAAACCTGGGAAGGCAAACTCCTTCAGGCGGAACGGCTCACCGCAATGGGAAAACTCGCGGGTGAGATCGCGCACGAAATCAACAATCCCCTTGGTGGAATCCTGCTTTATGCCAACCTGATAAAGGAGGATATACCGGGTGATTCCCAGATGGCGTCCAACCTTGAGAAGATCATCAAACTTGCTACAAGATGCAGGATTATAGCCAAAGGGCTCCTTAATTTTGGCAGGTCTTCATCAAAAACCTTTGTTCCCGTGGACCTGAACCAGGTCGTCCAGGAGATGTTCCACCTTGTGGCGGACCATAAACTCTTCAGGGATGTGCAGACCCATATCCAACTTGCCCAGGACCTTCCGCTGCTCATGGGCGACAAGGGCCAGGTCGAACAGGTGGTGCTCAATCTCATTATAAACGCGGTTGAGGCCATGAATGGGTCTGGCAGGCTTCATATAAGGACCAGGGTTCTGACAAAAACAAATGAGTTGGAACTTATTGTGCGTGATACCGGCCCCGGCATACCGGACGAGGTCCTTCATAAGATATTTGAACCTTTTTTTACCACCAAGCGTCCAGGCAGGGGTACAGGCCTTGGCCTTTCCATCACCCACGGCATAGTGCAGCGCCACGGCGGAAGGATCGGTGTCAAAGGTGGCCCTGGCAAGGGCGCCTGTTTCGAGGTAATTTTACCACTGAAAAACAGTTAGCACGGGCAGGTGACACAGGCGGGAACTCGCTTTCATGCCTGCCACACACTGAGAAGATACCATGAAGGCACGAATACTGATTGTTGATGACGATCCGGCGATAAATGACGGCTGCGGCCAGGTACTGACCAGACAGGGATACGAGGTCTCCCAGGCTGAATCCGGAAGCAGGGCATGGTCACTGGTGGATCAATACGACTTTGATCTGATTCTTCTTGACCTCAAACTTCCGGATATAAATGGATTGGACCTGCTCAGGCGCATCAGGTCAAGGGACACAATGGTGCCGGTGGTTATGATAACGGCTTACGGCACAGTACAAAACGCGGTTGAGGCCATGAGGATGGGAGCTGATGATTTCCTGCCCAAACCCTTCGAGCCTGATGAGCTGCGTTTTGTTGTACAGCGCACGCTGAAAACCCGCCAACTGGCCCTGGAAAACATGTATCTCAGGGAAGAGCTGAAGAGACAGGAAGGCGACGTAAAAATAATCGGGAGAAGCAAGGCGCTAACCGAGCTTCTGGATCAGGTGGAAAGGGTCGCCTCCACGGACAGCACCGTGCTCATAACAGGGGAAAGCGGGACAGGCAAAGGCCTTATTGCCCGCAGGATACACGAACTCAGCAGGCGAAGGGATAATCCCTTTGTTTCCGTGGACTGTTCCACCCTGGTTCCATCCCTGTTTGAAAGCGAGCTTTTCGGTCATGTCAAGGGCGCCTTTACCGGGGCCGACTCAAACAAGATAGGCAAATTCGAGCTTGCCAACGGCGGAAGCCTTTTCCTGGACGAAATCGCCAACATTAACCTGGAGTTGCAGGCCAAGCTGCTCAAGGCGGTAGAGGAAAAGGAAATTTCCAGGGTGGGGAGCCACAGGCTTACCAAGGTGGATGTACGCATAATCGCCGCCACGAACAAGGACCTTCGGGCGGAAATCCAGGCAGGGTCGTTCAGGGAAGACCTGTATTTCAGGTTAAACGTGGTGGCATTGAGGACTCCCCGCCTGAGGGACCGCATGGACGACCTGCCCTTGCTGGCCACCCACTTCCTGAAGCGGTTTGCCCTTCGTCACCACAGGCCAGGGCTTTACCTGACTTCCAGGGCCATTTCAGTACTGCAGCATTATCACTGGCCAGGCAATGTCAGGGAACTGGAAAACACAATGGAAAGGCTGGTCATCTTTGCCAAAGACACTGCCATTGACGAAGAAGACATAAAATCCGCGGGCGCCCAGTTCAGGGCAAAAAAGTCTGAAACACACGATCTCGGGCTGGTCCGCCTGGAAGAGGTGGAGAAAAGACACATATTGAACGTATTGGAACATACAGGGGGCAACCGTTCTGAAACCGCATCCATCCTTGGGATAGACAGGAAAACCCTTCGTTCCAGGCTCAAAAAATGGAACATGGAATAATTAAGGATAAGGGGCCTTGTCACCGGCAGGAAGACTCACCTTCACCTGATATCATTCGCATCACAGCGTCTTCAATGTCCTTTTCTGGCATGGATGCGTCTATCCGCCTTACAAAAGGATCCTTTAAGGCGGCAAAAATCCGGGATACCCTTTCCAGGTATTCCAGTTCCTCCATGTTGTTCAGATCCTGGCCGCGACCATGCCTGATCCTTCTGACCGCTTCCTCCGGAGACAATTCCATGATAATTACCAGGTCCGGTATCGGGGCAAATGCCTCATTCGCCTTTCTTATTGCCTCAGGGTCCAGCCCCCTGGCCCCCTGGTACGCCATGGTGGAAAAGTAATATCTGTCGCAGATTATGACCTTCCCCTGCTCCTGCGCAGGCCTTATCGTCTCCCGCACGTGTTGCATCCGGTCCTTCATGAACAAATCCATCTCTTCCTCTGGACCGGGCCTTTGCGGAGACAGGAATCCCTGCCTTAATTTAAGCCCCCAGGGGCCATTGGTGGGCTCACAGGTAAAAATGGCAGGGACACCCATGTGAATCATCCTGTCACACAGATTCCTTGCCAGGGTGGTTTTCCCCGAGCCGTCTATGCCCTCTATAACGATTAACCGGCCCCTGCGGCCCGATTCTTCAGCACCGGCCATAAACCTTTCCTACCTCCCGGTCCCCCGTGACGGCAAACGGTCCCTCATTAGCGCGTAGGTAACCCCGGCTCCGCCATCCCACGCAGGAGCGCTGGCAAAGGCAATGATACGCTTCCTGTAGGGGCCACGGGAAAGCCAGTCTACCACCAGACGCTTCAATACCGGCCTTCCACGTGAAGAAAGGCCCCTGCCATGTATAAAGGCGATACATCGCTTACCCTCCCGCAAGGCATTTGACACGAATTCCTCGCACGTCTCAAGGGCTGTGATGGAATCCATGCCGTGGAGATCGCAATAGGCCTGAACGGCAAAGGCCCCTCGATGAAGTTTTCTGGCAAGAATTGTCCCCTCCCGGCTCCTGCTTCCTTCTACATATTCAGGGGTCTGACTGATATTGACCGGCCTTTCGCCCCTCACAAGGGCGTTCAGCTCCCGGAAGACCTCCCTGTCAGCGGCAGCAAGGGTCCCGGCAGACTGTTTGGAAACAGGGGACCCTGAACCTCGCCCCGGACGGTTGTTTGTTGATCCCTTCGCCCTGCCTCGCCTGTCAGACAGGGGGATTACCCCTTCCATGGCCTTTTCAAAAAGACGCATTTCAAGTTCTTCAGGCCTGGCAGGGACCTTCGTACGGGCATCCGCCGCTGGTCTGGCAGACACATTCCCGGCATAAAGGTCACGGGGCCTGCCACGGCGTGCCATGGGAAGAATGTCCGAGAGTTTTTCAAAGGGACGTATGGTAAAATAATCCCTTTTTTTCCGGTTCTGTTTGCCCGCATAGGGATTCCTTTTTCGCATACCGGGTTATGGCGCCTCCATTCCGGGCCGTACGGCTCGATTGCCGGCCCCCTCAGCATCAAGTCAGTTGATACAGTTCATCCAGGGTCTTTCTCATAAGACCGGCACTGGTGGCAAGGGCTGACGACTCTTTTTCGTCAAGGGGCAGGGGGAATGTGGCAAGCACCCCGTTACCCCCGACCAGATTGGGAACGGAAACGGTTACGTCTCTGACACCCGCAACCTCGGCAAGCGGGGTGCAGACCGTAAGAATCGCCCGCTGGTCATAGAGAATCACCTCGGCGATCCTGGCAAGGGCACTGCCTATTCCATAATATGTGGCACCCTTCCCCCTGATTATGTTGTATGCCGCGTTGCGTACCTTCTGATCAATATGTTCTTTTGTCTCCGTATCCACATTCTTGCCTCTTAAACGGCAAAAATCCTCAATCGGCATCCCGCCTACTGTTGTAAGCGACCATGTGAGGACCTCCGAGTCCCCGTGTTCACCCACAACATAGCCATGTATATGTGTCGGGTCCACTCCCAGGTGGCGGCCTAACAGGGTTCGGAACCTGGCGGTATCCAGGGTAGTGCCCGATCCAATGACCCGTTGAGAGGAAACACCCCGGTCCGAGGCAAAACGGGCTGCCATGTGTGTCATGATGTCCACCGGGTTGGTTGCTATCACGAGCACCGCGTCCGGCGCGTTGTCCAGCACAGAGGGAATTACATTTCTGAAAACCGTCGCGTTGCGGCACAGAAGATCCAGCCTCGTCTCCCCGGGTTTCTGAGATACTCCAGCCGCTATTATAACAAGGCGGCATCCCTCCAGGTCCAGATAATCTCCGGCAATAACATCCAGGGGATTTGAAAACGGCACCGCGTGGAAAAGATCTTCCGCTTCCGCCTCCGCCCTGGCCATGTTCTTGTCAACAAGTACCAGTTGCCGCCCTATTCCCTGCATTATCAATGCGTAAGCAGCGGTCGCCCCTACAAAGCCGGTACCGACTATTCCTATTTTCATGACAACTAATCCTCCGTTGCACGGCCGCCCACCATTGGGCAAAAAATATTGTCACCAGATACCTCTTAAAAAGATTTTCTCATAAAAATGGAGAGTTATCAAGCTTGAAAAGCTCAAGGCTGAAAGGTATGAGGCAAAAATACATCTGTCATCTTTTGCTTTGAGCTTTGGGCTTTCAGCTATTTTTATGGTGAATTTGGGAAAAGACAGCAGACAAGGCTTGCCCATCGCCAAGAAAGTCTTTAATAATCTTTGATTAAATATTAGGATAACTGTTAACCTTTGTTGGGCATTTGCTCAAATAATACATGGGAGGTTTTTTTATGGCCTGCGGGAAAAAACATTGCAAAAAGGGTAAGGCTTCGGGAACAAATCAGAAAAAGAACATCCATGGGGCTATCGTAGCCATAGTAACTCCCTTTAAGGATGGAAAAGTAGATGAGGATTCTCTGAAGGATCTCATCGAATGGCAGATAAAGTCAGGCACGCATTGCATAGTGCCGTGCGGCACCACCGGTGAATCTGCCACCCTCAGCCATGAAGAGCATAAGAGGGTAGTGGAACTCACCGTGGAAACGGCAAGGGGAAGGGTTCCGGTAATAGCCGGCACCGGTTCCAATTCAACGGAAGAGACCATTATGCTGACCAGACACGCCAAGGACGTGGGTGCTGACGCGGCCCTTGTGATTACGCCCTATTACAACAAGCCCAGCCAGGAAGGTCTGTATCAGCACTTCATGACCGTGGCGAAAGAATGCAAGTTCCCCATGATTCTATATAATGTTCCTGGCAGAACCAGTGTAAACATGCTTCCTGCGACCGTGGCCAGATGCGCGAGGAACCGTTACATCGTGGGTATCAAGGAGGCAACCGGCAATATGAAACAGGTTTCCGAGGTCATAAGACAATGCCCCAGGGGCTTCAAGGTGCTCTCTGGTGACGACTTTACGGCCTTTCATACAATGGCCATGGGAGGCCAGGGCGTGATCTCCGTTGCCTCCAACATAATGCCAAAACAGATGGCCAACATGATGAACGCCTGCGAAAAGGGAGAATTTGAAAAGGCGCGCCGCCTGCATTTTAAACTTTATCCGCTTTTCTCGGCCATGTTCTGTGACACCAATCCTGTACCTGCCAAGACCGCGCTGGCAATGATGGGCAGGATCCCCTCGGAAGAAGTCAGGCTGCCACTTGCCCCATTAAGCGAGACGAACAGGAACGGGCTGATGGATGTACTCAGATCTTATAAGATTGCAGGTTGATATTAGCATATAATCTCATGCAAGGAGGAGATATGACAGGGGCCATAGTTGCCGGAGCTGCCGGCCGAATGGGTGGAAGGATTATCCACATGATTAACGAGGCGCAGGGGATCACCCTTGCGGCTGCCTTTGAACGCGCTGACAGCCCTGCTGTCGGACAGGATGCCGGACAGGTTGCCGGTCTTGGAGAACTGGGAGTGCCCATAGCGCCTGGTCTGGAAGATGTAATTGACAAGGGAGATGTCATCATTGATTTTACCGTTCACGAAGCGAGCCTGGCCCACGCGAAAACGGCCTCTGCCCACAAGGTCCCCATGGTCATAGGCACCACCGGGTTTTCAATGGAGGAACTGGACGAGATAAGCTCCCTGGCCGCCTCATTTCCATGCGTTCTGGCGCCCAACATGAGTGTTGGGGTCAACCTTTTATACAAACTGGTAGATATGGCAGCCAGGGTACTTGGCGACGACTATGACATAGAAATAGTCGAGGCCCATCACCGCATGAAAAAGGACGCCCCCAGCGGAACCGCCCTACAGCTTGGAAGGGTGGCGGCCGCCGCCCTTGACAGGGACCTGGAACGGGTGGGCGTGTTTGAAAGGTGCGGACAGATCGGTGAGAGAAGCAGGACGGAGATAGGCATTCAGACCGTCAGGGCAGGGGATATTGTTGGAGAACACACGGTGCTTTTCGGCGGCATGGGCGAACGCATAGAGCTTGTTCACAAGGCATCAAGCCGCGACACCTTTGCCAAGGGTGCTGTCAGGGCGGCCAGATGGATCGTCGGAAGGGAACCCGGAATTTATAACATGCAGGACGTGCTGGGCCTTAAATAGCCTGCCATCCGGAAGAAAGAGGTGAAAAATGAGGCTTGTCAGGTTTCAGGTAGAGGAATCAGACACCCCTTTAAGCGGCATCTATGCGGATGACCATGTTACCGTAATGGTTGGTGATCCGTACAGTGGCATGATAGTGGGCACATCTGAAAAGTATCCTGTTGACCAGATCCATCTTCTTCCCCCATGCGTCCCCACAAAGGTGGTGGCGGTTGGCCTCAATTACCGGGATCATGCCGCGGAGCTTGGCATGCCAATCCCTGAAGAGCCCCTCATCTTCCTCAAGCCGCCTTCTTCCGTAACCGGACCGGGCAAGCCAATCAAATGCCCGAAGATGAGCAACCAGGTGGAATACGAGGGAGAACTCGGAGTGGTCATAGGCCAGCGTACAAAAAAGGTGGCGGCGTCCAGCACGAAAAATTATATTCTTGGTTATACCTGTCTCAATGACGTTACAGCCAGGGATCTGCAGAAAAAAGACGTACAGTTCACAAGGGCCAAAAGTTTTGACACCTTCTGCCCCATCGGGCCTTGGATAGAAACCGAGCTGGATCCATCGAATCTGCGGATCCAGTCCCGGGTGAATGGGCAAACGCGTCAGGATTCCAGCACCAGCCAGCTCATTCATTCTGTTTATGACCTCATCAGTTTTATCTCTCACGTCATGACACTGGAACCTGGAGATGTTATCGCTACAGGTACGCCAAAGGGCGTGGGGCCGCTAAATAAAGGCGACCGCGTGGAGATTGAGGTGGAAGGAATAGGTGTGCTGGAGAATACAGTACGTTGAATGATAAATGGTGAACTATAATTTGCGGCAAACAAATTTTTATTAAATTCAAAAAACTATAACAACTTAGCACCTTAATAACATTCAGGATTTACCATTTAACATTGTATTTCCACGGTAACTGGCATCCCCGGGGCAGGCACAACAAACTACAGAAATGCACCTGGGAACATTTTGTTTTTTGTCCATGTATGATGTCCTTGTGTGTCCATGGCTGATTGAAAAAGATATTTCTGGATAAAAAGGGGATTTTACTTTCATGAATTTTTATAAATCCAGGCGGATAAAGCAGTTACCGCCCTATCTGTTTGTGGAGCTTGACCGCAAAAAGGCCGAGGCGGTGAGCAGGGGAGTGGACGTAATAGATCTCGGGATAGGGGACCCGGATCTTCCCACCCCTGATTTTATCGTAAAAAGTATGGCAGAAGCGGTTCAGAGGCCGGAATACCACAGGTATCCGTCGTCTGCCGGTATGGCCTCTTTCCGGAAGGCTGCCGCACGGTGGTGTAAAAAAAGATTCGGCCTTGATCTGGACGCCGATACCCAGGTAACGGCTCTGGTAGGTTCCAAGGAGGCTATCGCCCATTTTCCGCTGGCCTTCGTGGATCCTGGAGACACGGTTCTGGTGCCCACTCCGGGATATCCCGTATATCATATAGGCACGCTTTTTTGCGGAGGGAACACCCATTACCTGCCACTGCTCAGGGAAAACGATTTCTTGCCGGACATTGACTCCATCCCTGAAGACGTGCTCCAGGGTGCCCGTATCCTTTGGCTGAATTACCCGAACAACCCCACAGCCGCGCTGGCGACAAAGGATTTTTTCGCAAAGGTAGTGGATTTTGCCAGGGAGCATGAAATCATCATATGTCATGACGCTGCCTATTCCGAGATGACCTTTGACGGCTACAGGGCGCCAAGCTTTCTTGAAACCCCTGGCGCCATGGACGTGGGCATTGAATTCCATTCACTTTCCAAGACCTACAACATGACCGGCTGGCGTATAGGCTTTGCCGTGGGCCATCCGGAGCTTGTGGGCGCGCTCAAAAAAGTCAAGTCAAATGTTGATTCCGGGCAGTTCGAAGCCGTTCAGGACGCCGCGGTGACAGCCCTTGACAGTGACCAGTCCTGCGTGGAGGAAATGCGCAGGATATACACGGAACGAAGGGACACCCTGGTCTCAGGGCTGAGGGATCTGGGCCTTGACGCCCCGTATCCAAAGGCCACCTTTTATGTCTGGACCCCGGTTCCTGATGGATACGGTTCGCAGGAATTCAGTAATTTCCTGCTGGAAAAGGCAGGTATTGTATGCACACCGGGCAATGGTTTTGGCGAACCGGGTGAAGGCTTTGTGCGAATGGCCCTTACCGTCCCGGCGGACCGCCTGAAACTGGCCATTGACAGGATGAAGGCCGTTCTCTGAGCACGGAGAATGGAAAAAACCAGGGGAAAGGTGTCCTGGCGCACGGTTTACATAGGCCTTGGGGCCAATATAGGCAGCAGGCATGAAAATCTTCGTGCCGCCCTGCATCTGCTGGACGGCCTTCCGGGTATCCGGGTGATCGCCTGCTCACACGCCTATGAGACAGAACCCGTGGGGATGGATTCCTCCATGTGGTTTATCAACGCCGTGGCGAAAATAAAGATCGCCATGGGACCGGGTGCACTGCTGGAAATCCTGCTTGAAACCGAACGGGTATTAGGCAGAAACAGACAGGTGATGGATCGTACAGTGGACCTGGACCTCCTTTACATGGAAGGCGTGGCGCTTGAGGGAAACTGGCTTGTGGTCCCTCACCCAAGGCTTCATGAACGGCGCTTTGTATTGGCGCCCTGGTCCGAGATCGCCCCGGATCTGGCACTTAAACCCTGGGGCAAAACCGTGTCTGAATTGCTTGACGCCCTGGAACCCGGAGATGCGGAGGTCCGGGAAACGGACATAATTCTTTGGGAGCGCTCATCATGAGACTTATCGTTTTCCTCGCCCTGTGTCTGCTTCTTTATTACCTGGTAAAAAACTACCTCAAGGAAAAAAGCGGGGGCGGCGCCGGATACCGGCCAGGAACCAGTGGCAGGCCTCCTGCGCCTGTTACAGACCAACTGGTCCAGGATCCTGTATGCGGCGTATATTGCGCGAAAAAAGACGCGTTTCCGTTGATCTGGAAGGGAAAGGCCTATTATTTCTGCAGCGAGGAATGCAGGGATAAATTCAAAAAGGAGCACGGAAAGACCGGGAAACTCTGATCAGCCCCACTGTTTTATGATTTCCAGAACGAGTTCTGTGGTGGACACCATGTCGTCCAGGCGGATAAATTCCTCCGTGGTATGGACCTTCCGCATTCCAATGCCCATGATAACCGTGGCAAGCCCCTTTCCGTTAAGCACGTTGGCGTCACTGCCGCCCCCTGTCTTTTCACTGCGCAGTTCCCTGCCAAGAGACCTTGCCGCCCTGCGGGCCGTTGCAACCAGGGGGTGTTCTTTTGGCACGGACATGAGGGGGTAGTCGTTCATGACCTCGGTCTGCACAACGGGCAGGGCCGGTCCGGAGGCACGGCCAGGGGGGACATCAGGCCTGTTTTCCCTGACGACCTTATAGAAAATGGAAAGTATTTCATCCTGAACCTGTCCCAGGCGATCTTCGCTGTGGCTCCTGACCTCGCCTTCGATCTCGACCTCGTCCGGTACGATGTTCGTGGCCTTTCCACCTTTTATCAGGCCGATGTTGGCCGTGGTGTCAGGATCCAGCCTGCCCATCGGTACCTTGCTGATGGCCTTTGCCGCAAGGCGAATGCTGTTTATGCCATGTTCGGGATTAAGCCCGGCGTGAGCCGCCCTGCCCACTATCTTTACATTGAAGCGGGTCGCGCATGGCGCCTGGTTGATAAGCACGTCAGGGTCTATGGAATCCAGGGCATAACCTGCTCTTGCCTGCAAAAGGCCGGTGTCAAGGGCCTTGGCACCTAAAAGACCGATTTCTTCACACACGGTAAACACATATTCCAGGGGAGGGTGCGGCATGCCCGTTTCACGTATCACCCTGGTTACCTCAATCAGAATGGCTATGGCGGCCTTGTCATCCGCGCCCAGTATGGTGGTGCCATCAGATGTGAATACACCATCATCGAAAAGGACATGAATCCCCCTGCATGGTTCAACCGTGTCCATGTGGGCGTTGAAAAACAGGGGGGACGCCCCTTCCTGCCCGGGGATGCGGACTATGAGATTGCCCACCTGGGAACCGGTCAGGGCCGTGGATGAATCCTCGAGGACCTGGCCGCCAAGTTCCCTGGAAAAAATGTCTTTTAGAATCTCTGCCAGATCGCCCTCCCGCCTGGATGGACTTTCCACGGCGGCAAGCCGGACAAAGGCTTCCTTGAGCCTTTCCACTTGGATGGGATAATGCATTTATTCCTCCAGCAAAGTCAGTTCAAGCACCTCGTCCAGGTGTGAAACCGGTTTAAAATCCAGTCGCCGCCTCAGGTGCGGGGGGATCTCCTCAAGATCCTTCAGGTTATCCTCCGGGATTATTACCATCGGAATGTCCGCGTTCAGGGCGGCCAGGGCCTTTTCCTTCAGCCCGCCAATGGGAAGCACCCTGCCCCTGAGCGTTATCTCTCCGGTCATGGCCACGTCACTGTTGACCGGTCTTCGGGTAAGGGCGGATACAAGGGCCACGGTCATGGTGATACCAGCGGAAGGGCCGTCCTTTGGAATGGCCCCTGATGGCACATGTATATGTATGTCGGTTTCCCCAAAGAGGTCTGAGGAAATGCCCAGTTTATCCGCCCTGGACCGGGCGTAGCTTAACGCCGCCTGGGCGGATTCCTTCATTACCTCGCCCAGGAGCCCGGTAAGGATCAGGTTGCCCTTGCCCTTCATAAGGGTAGCCTCCACCCTGAGTATTTCCCCGCCAAACGGGGTCCAGGCAAGGCCTGTGGCAACTCCAACCTGGCTTTTTTCCTTTGCAAGCTCGGGCTGAAATCTCGGAACCCCCAGATAACGTTCGATGTTGGCGCTGGTAATTCTGAAAGGCCCCTTGGCCCCTTCCGCCACCTTGACAGCCATTTTGCGGCACAGCGCGCCAATCTGCCGTTCGAGTTCCCTCAGCCCCGCCTCCTGGGTATATTCTGAAATAATCCTCAGGATCGTGTTGCCCGAAATCTCGATAATATCTTCGGACAGGCCATGTTCCCGGATCTGCCTTGGCAGAAGATACCGCCTGGCTATGGCCAGCTTTTCCTCGCTGGTATAGCCTGAAAGGTGTATCACCTCCAGGCGGTCCAGAAGGGCCGAAGGAATGGTGTCAATCACGTTTGCGGTGAGGATGAACATCACCCTGGAAAGGTCAAATGGCAGATCCAGGTAGTGGTCGGAAAAGGTATTGTTCTGTTCCGGGTCCAGGACCTCCAGAAGGGCGGCCGCCGGATCTCCCCTGAAATCCGCTCCGATCTTGTCCACCTCGTCCATCATGAATACCGGGTTGTTGCTGCCCGCCCGTTTGAGTCCCTGGATAATCCTTCCAGGAAGCGCGCCGACATAGGTTCTCCGGTGCCCCCGGATCTCGGCCTCATCACGCACTCCGCCAAGGGAAATCCGGACAAATTTTCTTCCCAGCGCCCTTGCGACGGAACGGCCCAAGGAAGTTTTGCCCACACCGGGAGGACCGGCAAAGCACAAAATAGGCCCTTTGGTTCTACGGTTGAGCTTGCGCACCGCAATGTATTCTATAATTCGTTCCTTTACCTTTTCAAGGTCGTAATGGTCCTCGTCCAGGATTTTCCGGGCACGTTTTACGTCGAGTTTGTCCCTTGTGGACCTGGACCACGGGACCTCAAGCAGCCAGTCCAGATAGGTCCTGACAATGGAGGCCTCCGCCGCGTCAGGATGCATGAATTCCAGGCGCTGTATCTGTTTCAGCGCCTCCTTTTCCGCCTCGGCAGGCATCTTTGACTTGCTGACCCGCTTACGCAGTTCAGCCAGTTCCTCATCCCTGTCATCTATCTCTCCCAGCTCACGTTTTATGGCCCTTAGCTGCTCTCTGAGAAAATATTCCCTCTGGGTCTTGGTCATCTCCTCCTTGGCCTCTGACTGAATCCTTGCCTGGACGGAAGAGACCTCAAGCTCCCTGGAAAGGATATTGTGTATTTCCTCAAGCCTCTTTACAGGATCCCCTGTTTCCAGAAGGGGTTGGGCCTCCTGAAAGCGGATCTTTAGATTGGACGCGACTATATCCGCCAGTTTTCCCGGTTCATCCACCCCGTTTATTACCGCCCCGATCTCAGGGGTAAAAATTCCTTTAAGGGTGAAGAGTTTTTCCGCCTGTTCCCGGACATCGCGCATCAATGCCTCGATCTCCACAGGAACCCCTCCGGCTTCCTCACTTTGTTCCCCTTCCTTCACGAGGCCGATGCGCGCCTTGAAAAAGGGCCTGTCTGAAATAAATTCCCGCACCTCTCCCCTTAAAAGGGCGTGTGCAAGGATCTTCAGCCTGCCGTCAGGCAGTTGCAGGGTCCTTATTATCATGGCCACCACACCAACTTCGTAGAGATCCTCCCTTTCGGGATGCTCCTTTGCCGGGTCTTTCTGGGCAACCAGGAAGATCAACCTGTCTTCGGCAGTGGCCTCGCTAACTGCCTTCACGGAGGCCTCCCTGCCCACGAAAAGGGGCACGATCATGGACGGAAATATTATGAGATCGCGTATAGCCATTACGGGCAGCTCCTCAGGAATCTCTATGGGCTGCTGCTCACCGAATTCAAGAAAGTTGGTCAAGCTGTCTTCTTTTTCCATATCTTCAAACCTTATCACACCATATTACATGACCCCTGGAGATTTTTTGGGGGCCAGGCCTGTTGTCAACACATTCACTCGTTCGTTTTGGGCACAGGGGATAAAAGGCGCAGCCCCTGGCAGGGGCCAGAGATCGCGTTTTTGTATCCTCCCGGGCCTGAAGAGCGGCCAATCCGCTCTTTCCCCTGTTTTTCTCCCGTAAACTCAACCCCGGAACCGGGAGAGGCACTGCCGATATCAGGTATTCCGTGTACGGATGATGCGGCCCGCCGGTATCGGCCAGAAAGGCCCTGCTGCCCATGATCTCGACTATCTGCCCCCTGTACATGACCGCCACCCGATGGCTCACAAACTGGACCACCGGCAGGTCATGGGATATGAAAAGAAAGGAAAGCCCCAGTTTTTCCCTGAGATCCAGCAGAAGATTTATGATCTGGGCCTGGATGGAGACATCCAGGGCGGATGTGGGTTCGTCCGCCACGATCAACCCGGGGCGGGTCGCGAGCGCCCTCGCAAGCCCTATTCTCTGGCGCTGTCCTCCGCTGAACTGATGAGGATACCGGTGCATTGCCTGCGGATCAAGACCTACTTCCCCGAGAAGCCTTGCCACCTCTTCCGTGTATTTTCCCCTGGGACATAACCTGTGTATCTTCAGAGGTTCACACAGGGTCTGGAAAACCGTTTTCTTGGGATTAAGCGATGAGGACGGATCCTGAAACACCATCTGGACCTGTCTGCGGAAGGCCATGAGAGACTGCCTGTCCATGGCGTCGAGCTCTTTCCCCCTGTATCTGACCGTACCCGAGGTCCCGGGCTCAAGGCCCAGGATGATTCGCGCAAGGGTGGATTTGCCACAGCCGCTTTCGCCTACAAGGCCCAGGGTCTCTCCCCGGATTATGGAAAGATCCACCCTGTCCAGCGCCCGTACCGTATGCCCCCTGGTATCAAAAAAAACCTCTCTGGCCCTGTAGTCCTTTGTGAGCTGATGAACCTCTATTAATGTCTCAGGCGTATCCGTCATAAAAGGTCTATTCAAAGAGAACCCTGCCGGTCATGTCTCCGGGAATGGGCAGACCCATTATGCGAAGGATGGTGGGGGCCACATCGGCCAGGATGCCCCTGCGCAATGTACTTTCCCGCCGGGTGTCATCTATCAGGTAAAGCGGCACGGGAGACGTGGTATGCGCCGTGTGCGGGCCTCCATCGGTATCGATCATCATCTCGGCGTTTCCATGGTCAGCAGTAACAATTGCCGCGTATCCCCTGGCCTTCCACGCGTTCACGATCCTGCCCACACAGGAATCAACCGTATGACAGGCCTTGATGGCAGCTGGCAGAACACCCGTATGCCCGACCATGTCCCCGTTTGCGAAATTGACTACGATCAGGGAATACCTGTCCTGTTCGATTCGCTCCATGAGCCGGTCAGCCACGGTAAAGGCACTCATTTCCGGTTTAAGGTCATATGTGGCCACCTCCCTGGGAGAGGGGACAAGGATCCTGTCCTCTCCCTCAAAGGGTGTTTCTTCCCCGCCGTTGAAAAAATACGTCACATGGGCGTACTTTTCGGTTTCCGCTATTCTCAACTGACTGAGCCCGGCCTCGCTTACCTGCTGGCCGAGTATGTGTTCCAGGTGCTCCGGTGGAAAGGCAACCGGCAGGTCAAATGTTTCGTCGTAAAGTGTCATTGTAGAGAAACCGGAAAGCCGAGGCCTGTCAGAGACATCGAATTCTGAGAATCCCTTTTCAGTAAAGGCCCTGGTAAGCTCCCTTGCGCGGTCCGCCCGGAAGTTGAAAAATATTATGCCGTCTCCGTCCCTGACCCTGGAATCCCGCCCCCCGGATTCTCCTGTGAGGATTACGGGTTTTACAAACTCGTCGGTTTCTCCCCGCTCATAGGCATCCCTGAGGGCGGCTGCCGGGTCCTGGCCATGTGCCTGGTATCCCTCGCCCCTTACCAGGGCGGCATAGGCCCGCTCCACGCGGTCCCAGCGTTTGTCACGGTCCATGGCATAAAAACGGCCGATCAGGGTGGCGATGACCGCGGAGCCGTTATCCGCAATGTACCTGTTAAGCCTTTCAATGTGTTCGGCGCCGCTGGTGGGCGGGGTGTCTCTTCCATCCAGAAAGGCATGGACATAAATCCGGTCCAGCCCGTTATCCCACGCGAGCTTCAGCAGGGCGAAAAGGTGCTCCATCTGGCTGTGCACCCCGCCGTCAGATACCAGGCCGAAAAGATGCAGGGCGCCCCCGCTGGCCTTAATCCCCCGGACAAGGGACAGGAATACCTGATTTTTAAAGAAACTCCCGTCTTTAATGGCCATGTTTATCCTGGTGAGTTCCTGATAAACAATGCGGCCGGCGCCCAGGTTCAGGTGCCCGACCTCCGAATTGCCCATTTGCCCCGCTGGCAGGCCCACGGATTCGCCGGACGCGGATACAAGTGTCAGGGGATATTCCTTTCCGTAACGGTCCAGGTTGGGGGTTTCGGCAAGCCTTGTTGCATTCCCTTCGGTCTCCTCCCTCCAGCCCCAACCGTCCATGATAACCAGCATTGTGGGTCTTATGTCACCAGGCCTGTTCATCTCGTCACCTCTTTTCCAGGCAATATATTGGCATCCTGATTTATTTCGACATCCATGCGCGGCGCCTGGCTCCACAACCCTTCCAGATCATAGAATTCCCTTACCGGGCCGTAAAACAGATGCACCACCACGTCTCCATAGTCCATGAGGATCCATTTCCCCTCTTTTTCCCCTTCCAGGCCCACGCAGCGAATTCCCTTTTTCCTGAGAGCGCGGCGCATCTTGTCCGCCATGCCCTGAACATGTCTGGTAGAAAGACCGTGGGAAATTATGAAGTAGTCTGCCAGGGAGGACAGCCCCTTTACATCCAGGATTACTACGTCCTCTCCCTTGTTTCCAATGACCTCCGACGCGATCTCCTTGACTTTTTCCAAAGGCAATCTCCTTGTTAAAATCTGCCTGACCCGGGTTTTAGAGCAATATCAAATGGTAAATGTTGAATGTTAAATTGCAGATGGCAACCTGCTGCATGCCGTAACCAGGGCGTCAACAGATAGCCGGTCACCGGGTGTATAGGCCGTGTTTTTCAATATATGTTAAGACCTGTTCCGGTAAAAGGAAGCGGACAGAGCGCCCTTTTCTGAGTCTTTCCCTGATATCCGTAGAGGATATCTCAAGGGATGTGACCCTGAAAAGCACTATATCGCCCTTTCCCGACGCGCTGTAAACCCGGCCGTTATCTTTCAGAACATGGGAGGGAAAGGCCTTTTGAACCACATCCCTTACCTTGTCCCGGCAGGCCCCGCTCCTGCCCATGACCACAATATGGGCATAGTCTGTCAGATGATTATAGTCCTTCCATGTCTGAATATCCACGAAGGCGTCAGAACCCATGATGAAATATATGCCGATATTTTTATCCAGCCTGCTCCTTAGAAGCCTGAGGGTATCAATGGAAAAAGAAGGGCCGGGGCGTTCGGCCTCAAGGCCGCAGGCCCTGAAATGTCTGACAGGGGCCACCGCGGCCTGTACCATGGAAAAACGGTGATGAAACGGGGTCAGCGCCCCGTGCTGTTTGTGTGGCGGACAGGCGGCAGGCGCGAACCAGACTTCGCTCAGCCCAAGGCCCTCCCAGACCTCTTCCGCGGAGCGGAGGTGGCCTATATGTACAGGGTCAAGGGTGCCCCCAAGGAAACCTATCCCGGGCGTGCCTTTCTGTTCACCGGGCTCAACCACTAAGACCTTACCTGTCCGTCCCCGTAGGCAATAAACTTGGTGGTGGTAAGTTCCTCCAGCCCCATCGGTCCGTAGGCGTGAAGTTTGGATGTGCTGATTCCGATTTCCGCCCCGAGACCGAGCTGGCCGCCGTCATTGAATCTCGTGGACGCGTTCGCAAGGACCAGGGAGGCATCCACCTCGGCCACAAATCTCCTGGCCCTGGCATAATCCCTGGTTACAATGGCCTCCGTATGGTTGGATCCGTACTTGGCTATATAGTCCATGGCCTGTTCCATGGAATCAACCACCCTGACGGCAAGAACCAGATCAAGGAATTCCCTGCCCCAGTCATCTTCCGAGGCTGCCTTTGCATCCGGAAGAATGCCGCAGGTAACAGGGCACCCCCTGATTTCAACACCTGCCTTGCTGAACGCCTCAGCCATAACGGGCAGGAATTCCTTGGCAACATCCCTGTGCACCAGCATGCCCTCCATGGCATTGCATACCCCGGGCCTCTGCACCTTGGAATTGAAGCAGATGTCCCTTGCCATCTCAAGATCCGCGCCCCTGTCCACATACACATGGCACACGCCCTTGTAATGTTTCAGCACCGGGATCCTGGAATTTTCCGTAACAAAGCGTATAAGCCCCTCCCCGCCCCTGGGGATAATGACATCTATTTCTTCCTCCCTTTTCAGGAGTTCGGTCACCGCATCCCGGTCCGTGGTGGGCACAACCTGGACGGCCTTTCCGTTCACGGAAAACTTGTCCAGTGCCCTCTGCATGATACCGGCAAGGGCCAGGTTGGAATGCAGGGCATCAGAGCCTCCCCTCAGCAGCACCGCGTTGCCCGCCTTGAGACACAGGCCTGCGGCGTCAATGGTGACATTGGGCCGGGATTCAAAGATCATGCAGATGACTCCCAGCGGAACCCTCACTTTGCCCACAGTAAGACCATTTGGACGTTTCCACATTTTCGGAATCTCGCCCACCGGGTCAGGCAGGGTGGCCACCTCCCTCAGGCCTCCAGCCATGGATTCAATGACCTTGTCAGAAAGAGTGAGCCGGTCAATAAAAGCGGAAGAAAGCCCCTTCTGCCTGGCCGCCTTGAGGTCCTTTTCATTCTCGGCCTGCAGCATCCCCCTGGATGTGAGGATCATGTCCGCTGTCCACAGCAGGACCCTGTTTTTTACAGATGTGGAAAGCCCCGCCACATCTCGTGCCGCCCTTCTGGCATCCTTTGCCATATCCGCGATTATGTTTTTTATTTCCCCCATCAAAATCCTCCCGTCATATTTTAAGGGGAATATACATTTCCCCGGTTTATCAGAAAATGCATTTTTTTGATTAGTTATGGACACACAAGGACATACATGGACAAAAGGCAAAATGTTTCCAGGGGCGCATTTTCATGCTTCGTTGTGCCCGCCCCGGGAATGACCGCTACCATGAAAACAGTTCAAGGCCGAAAGCTTAAGGCAAAAGATGGTAAAAACCAATTTTATTTTTAAATTCAGCAAATTGCAACAATTTATCACCTTGATTTATCATTAACCATTAACAATTAACCATTAACAATTTAACAGATCCGTCTCACGTCAAAATATGAACATATTATCCCTGTGTATGACCTCTTCACCATGATGTCCGATTCTGTCACATATTTCACCGGTCTGGCAACCCAGAATTTTTTCAAGCTCATCCGAGCTGTAATTGGATATGCCAACCGCTATTTCTTCACCAATGGGTGAACGGCACACCACACAGGCCCCCGGGTCAAAACTGCCATGCACCTTTTTTACCCCGACCGGCAGAAGACTGCACCCGCGCTTCAGTATAGCGGCGGCTGCGCCGGCGTCTATATCCAGCACGCCCTCCCGCTTTAGCGCGAAGGCGATCCAGGTTTTTCTGCCGTGAACCCTGCGCCGTTCCGAGGGGTAGAATACCGTGCCCAGCTCCTCACCCTCAAAAAGCCTGCGCAGCACATTTTTCGTCCTGCCTCCAGCCACCACCATGGGCAGGCCGCAGGCATTGGCCATCCTGGCAACCTCCAGTTTTGAGCGCATACCGCCCCGTCCCGCCCTGCCTGGCCTGTCACCGGCAAGGGCAAAGATATCACTGCCGATCCCGGATACACTGGAAATTCTCGTGGCAGAGGGATCTATGTGGGGGTCCGAAGAATAAAGGCCATCCACATCACTGAGGCACACCAGCAGGTCTCCCTCTATGAGGTTCAGCACAAGCACAGAGAGGGCGTCGTTATCCGTGAACTGCAGTTCCTCCACGGCAACGGTGTCATTTTCGTTGACAACAGGCAGGATATTCCACCTTAAAAGTGTCATAAGGGTATTTTTGGCGTTTATGTATCGATGCCTGGGGATAAGTCCGTCCCTGGTGACAAGGACCTGGGCCACATGGATCCCGTACCGCTCAAAGGCGTCTTCATACGCCTGCATGAGGCGACTTTGTCCAAGGGCGGCAAGAGCCTGTTTTTCCGGAATATTCCTAACGGGGGCAAAACGGGCCAGCTTGGTTTTTCCAGCCGCAATGGCCCCGGACGAAACGAGCGTTATCGCCCTGCCCTGTGACCTGAGATCGGCAATCTGGCTGCTGAGTTCAAGAATGATTTTCTGATTAAGCCCGTTTTGGTCAGCAAGCACCGCGCTGCCCACCTTGACCACTATACGCTTGGCATTTGTAAATATAGAGGTTCTGTCCTGAGTTTTTCTGGATTCTGGCACGGTCATAACTCCAGCATTTCCCGGGATCGGGCGGCCTCGGCCCTTCTGGCGTGCCTGACAAGACGGTACAGGCCCTCCAGCAGTTCCTGGACCCCGGAGCCGGTTATGGCTGAAATGGGGAAGATTTCCATGTCCTGTCCCTTAAATATTGCTTCTGCCCTCATGATATCCTTTTCTTCAAGGATGTCGATCTTGTTCAGGGCAAGAACCTGTGGTTTTTCCAGTAACTGTGCATGATACTCCCGGATTTCCTCACGCACGATGAGAAAATCCCTCAGGGCCTCCTCGCCCCCCTGAGAACAGTCCACCACATAAAGGAGTACAGCCGTTCTTTCCACATGACGCAGAAATTCCAGCCCCATGCCCACCCCCTGATGTGCCCCCTCTATGAGACCGGGTATGTCGGCAACAACCATGGTCCTTGTATCTGAGAGCTCCACCACACCAAGCTGGGGGGTCAGGGTCGTAAATGGATAGTCGGCAATCTTGGGCCTTGCTGCGGATATTCGTGAGAGAAGGGTTGATTTCCCTGCGTTAGGCAGGCCAAGAAGGCCCACGTCTGCAAGCAGTTTGAGTTCCAGGGACAGGCGTCTCTCCTGCCCGGGGGTGCCTGGCTGGGCGTAACGGGGAGCCTGTCTGGTGGATGAGACAAACCGGGCATTTCCCCTGCCCCCCTTGCCTCCTCTGGCAGCCACCCATGTCTGGCCCGGCTCTTTCAGGTCAATAAGGATAAGCCCTGTGTCCATGTCCCTGACCAGGGTTCCCGGAGGGACACGAATAATAAGATCTTCGCCGCAGCGGCCGTGCTGTTTTTTCCCCCTGCCCCCCTTGCCCCGTTGCGCCACAAACCTGCGGCGGTGCCTGAAGGCGTAAAGCGTGTTAAGACCCGGATCCACCCTGAAGATGACATTGCCGCCATCACCGCCATCTCCACCGTCAGGCCCACCCCTGGGCACGTATTTCTCCCTTCGGAAGCTTACACACCCGGATCCTCCGTCTCCCGCCTTAACGTATATTTCTGCCTGGTCTATAAAATTCAAGGTTCATTTACCGTAAAAAGGTTTTAAGGGTGTTAGGCTTGAAGTGTTCATGAAGGGAAAGGGGAAACAGTTTCTGCCCGCTGAAATAGCGGAAAAAGCATTTTTTATGTTTTCAGGGGACAAAAAACAACAAGTTGCAGCCCATTAATACGGGCCGCAACCTGCCGCCATGATCTGTCTTGCTGATTAAAAACAGGAAGGGGAGTTATGCCGCCTGAACCGGATACACGCTGACGCGTTGACGGTTACGCACGACCTCGAACTTCACCACCCCGTCTATCTTGGAAAAAAGGGTGTAATCTCTGCCAATCCCCACATTATTGCCAGGATGAAAACGGGTTCCAAGCTGCCGGACAAGGATGTTCCCGGCCCTTACCTTCTGGCCACCATACCGCTTTACTCCACGGCGCTGTCCTTTACTGTCACGACCATTGCGAGAGCTTCCACCTGCCTTCTTATGTGCCATTTGACTCTCCTCCCTTAACCGGTAATTTCCTTCACCTCAAGAGAGGTGTAGGGCTGGCGGTGACCCCGCTTTACCTTATAACCCTGGCGGCGTTTCTTTTTCATCACCACTACCTTCCTGCCCTTGCCATGTTCCAGTACTTCGGCCTTGACAACCATGCCATCTATAATGGGCCGCCCGACCTTTACATCAGAACCGTCGGAGTAAAGCAGAACCTCGTTCAGCTCCACCTGCGCGCCCACATCGGCGTTTATCTTCTCAACCCGGAATACCTCTCCGGGAGATACCCTGTACTGTTTGCCGCCTGTTTTAATAACCGCGTACATTATGCCTCCACATACCTGCCATAAAATGTGTTTAAAATTTAGATGAAAAGACCTCCAGGATCAAGCCCGGAAGCAGCGCACAAAATTAACATCTGTGTAGATTATGTCAAGATTTTTCGTCACTGAATTCCAAAAACCTTGCTTTTACGCGGTATTACTGGTTGATGACCTTGCAAAAAGCCTTTTCTCACGCAGCGGCACCTTTAACCGTGAAAATATAATGTTAAATGGTAAATGCTGAATGTTAAATTAAGGTACAAGGTTATTATATCTTTCTGAATTTAATAAAAATCTGTTTGCCACAATTTACCATTTATCATTCAACATTTTCATGCTTTGGGGTGCGAAGCACCACTTGGCATGAAAGTCTGAGTTTAATAACAATAGACTACTTTTGACTCCTTTGCGAGCTTTGCGCCTTTGCGTGATATTTTGTTTTTCTTGTGAAATCGTGAGGTTTTTACCCCGTGCGGGGTGAGACGAAGACCTCAGTGAAACGGGAGTATACAGAAAAAACCTTTTGCGCTAAACTTGATAAGTGATAATCATCCGGCTGGCGGCCCTGGACATAAACCCGGGATAAAATCCGCTCATGGATCACGGTTCACAGGTCACGGACTTGATTTATCCGGAGTTTTCCGCGCATGGACAGCATAACGGTTGCACAATTTTTAAAAAAACTCCCTGCTGACCGCCTCTCCCCCGTTGTGGAATCCGGGTCAACACTGGAAGACGTGGTAAGGGCCATGGTCAGGGGGTATGGCAGACGTGTGGTATATATCACGGATACAGAAGGGGCTCTTGTGGGGGGCATTACGCTTAATTACTTGAAAAATTTGATATTACGCTATCGCCTTGGAAACAGTCTGGGAGACTCCGGGGTATTGACCGAAAAGGTCGCGGAGGTTTTCTGGTGTGAAAAGGCCGCGGACTGCATGGAAACAGACATCCCTGTCTGCCGTCGTCATGAGCCGCTTTCATCTGCGATTGACCGCATGTTAGAGTACGATACCACGGATATCCCTGTAGTGGACCGCAACAACAGGATACTGGCCTCCATAGACATCCTTGACATCATGCATCTGTGGCTCAGGGGTGGGATGGACTGAAACATGGTAGAAAATCCGCTTCTTGCAGCTGGCATCCTGATGCTTCTCGCTTTCTGGGGCGGCAGGGCGGCCAATGCGGTCAAACTTCCAAGGGTAAGCGGTTATCTCCTGTCAGGCATTATTCTCAGTCCCTCTCTTACCGGGATCCTGTCCCACCACCTTGTGGATCAGGATCTACAGGTTATCACGGAAATCGCCCTCGCGATAATAGCCTATTCCATTGGCGGAAGCCTGGATTACAGGCGTCTCAGGCATCTTGGAAAAATTATCCTCTGGATTACCATATTACAGGCAGCAGGGGCGTTCCTGGTCACAGCCACCGTGCTGGTGCCGGTTTTACCGGCCATAACCGGGCTGCCAGCCGGAAAGGAACAGGTGTTTCAGGCATTTTTGCCCATGGCCCTGGTAATGGGAGCCATATCCGCGGCAACCGCCCCTGGAGCGGTCCTTGCCATAATCTCGGAATTGCGGGCAAGCGGGCCGTTTACCACAACACTGCTTGGAGTCATCGCCCTGGATGACGCGCTTACCATTATACTGTTCGCAGTGGCGGGCACCGTTGCCCATGGCCTTATCAGCCCTGACGGCATGGAAATAGCGCATCTTATACGCATGCCGGCAATGGAAATAGGGCTTTCCCTCGCGCTTGGAATTCTGTGTGGTTTTGCGCTCAAGCACATGGGCAGAATCACCCATCGTGGTGAGTCCGCCATCATGGTGGTGTTAGGCACGCTGTTTCTCGCCGCCGGAGCGGCTGTTGCCTTGCATGCCTCACCACTGTTAACAAGCATGACCATCGGTTTTTTCCTGGTCAACATGGACCGGGGCCATCATGTGCTCTTTGAATCCATTGAAAAGATAGAAGAGCCGGTGTTCGGACTTTTTTTCGCGCTCGCAGGGGCGCATCTGGATCTTTCCGTGATTAAAACCGCCGGTGTTCTCGCCGTTATCATACTGTTTTCCCGCATAGTCGGCAAACAGGTGGGGGCGCTTGCCGGTGCGAAGATATCCGGCGCATCCAGGGAGGTCAGACGCTATCTTGGGTTTGCCCTTTTTCCCCAGGCAGGCGTCACAATCGGCCTGGTGCTGGCGGCGCGGGATATCTTCCCGCCGCACCTGGCAGAGATAATGATAAATGGCGTGGTGGGAACCGTGATTATAAACGAGATAGTTTCTCCTCCCCTTTTAAAATACTGTCTTCATAAGGCAAAAGAGGTTAAAATTTAATCACGAATTTACAGGTGGCACCATGGGGAAAAAGATTAGGGAAATACTCAACAGGGTCCCTGAACATTCCTACATACAGGTCCCTGAAAACGCGTGTGTTGAGAGCGTGGCCGAAGAGATGTCTAAAAAACCTGGGATAAGAATAAGTTATGTGGTAGATGAAGAAGGAAGGCTTAAAGGGACCCTGTCCCTGGGCTGCCTCATCAGAAATCTTACGGCCAAAAGGCACCGGCCCCGCTTTCATAAGCGCTCCATCATAGAGAGCATTACCTGCCGTAGGATCGGGGATATAATGGAGCGGGACGTGCTTTACACACGGGTGGACGATGATATTGAGAATGTGCTTGACCTTATGCTGGAAAACAACATCAAGGACATCCCCGTTCTGGATAGAGAAGGGAAAATTATAAGCAATATCGGGTTGCTCGACCTGTGGAGGCTTTCCGGGCATACTGGTTGATCCGCGCAGATGAAAGGGCTGCATAATGAGACGCTACAGACGCAAATACTACGATTTTTTCTCCCATTTCTATGATTGGATCATCAACCTGCATTCAAAGGACAGGAGTCTTTCTCTCAGGCATTACCTGGCGAAAAAAACCGGGGCCAGGGATGGCGACACGGTCCTTGATCTTTGTACCGGGACCGGGTCCGTGGCGACGGTCATGTCAGAATACGTACCCAAGGGAATGGTCGTGGGCGCGGATTTTTCCATGGGTATGCTGATAAAGGCCAGGGAAAAAGCACGGAGGAAGGGTCTTAAAAACGTCTTTTTCGTGGCCGCCGACGCGGCCAGCCTGCCTTTCAGGCCAGATGCCTTTGACGTGGTAACCTGTTCCCATGCCATATACGAGCTTACCGGGCAGACGAGAAAGTTCGCGTTAGAAGAAATAAAACGCGTACTCAGGCGCGGCGCTCCATTCTGCATGATGGAACACGAGGAGCCCAGGCAGCCTGTTATCAGATTCCTGTATCACCTGAGGCTTCGTTCCATGGGCAGGGAGGGCCGTCAGATAGTCAAAAACGAAATGCAGGAACTTAAATCAATATTCAGTGAGGCGACCAGGGAAATCACGTCAACAGGAAAAACCAAGCTCATATGCGCGCGAAAGTAGCGGATTGACATTCACCCGCAGAGCCATCACCAAGACCTGTGAGCCATATGCCCCATCACGCATGAGCAGGGACAAAAATTTTGCTTTGGAGGCTGTTTCTGGTGCCCTCTTCCATCTGGAACAGAAAGTCCTGCTTCATCATTTTCCGGCCCGCGCCTTAAAGGAACGAGCCATCCATTCATAATTCATAGAGGAAATGATCTGTGTCCGTCTGTGCAAATCCGTGTCCCATTTTTTCTGCGGGCACATATATTCTTTTCGCGGTCTTGGGGTCAACTGAGGGAAGGCCCTGTACGGGAAAGCCGTATACTCGGTTTGATGAGGGAGCCTTGATGAAAGGCAGAACTTTGGTGAGATTAACCCACTCTCAGGATGGGCTGTTTTCCATCCATTCGATGAGCCAGGTTCAGCCAGTCGATTTCATGCAGGTTCTGCACAAGACCATTCAGGTACCCCATTTTTACGGCCTGCCTGCGTTTCGCCCTGTCCTTTATTCCATGGAAGGGAAGCATTGCATTAATGGCCTTGTTTTTATACCGCTCAATGGGGGTGAGAACGTCTTTCCTCCTGGTGTAATAGGGATCTTCTCCAGGAGAGCATGAACGGTTGAACACGTTAAAATGCCTGCATGCCAGGGGCCTCATGGCATGGACACCGCATATTCCGTCCAGCAGGAAGGGGCAGGGTTTCCCTGGGTGAAAATCCGTGAGCTGTTTTTTGATTATTCTGCGTTCATCGCCCATTATCTTTTCAATGACATACCAGTAAAGACCAACAAGCTCCAGTGGATAAACCGGAATTGTAAAGTGGATTTCGCAACAACTGGAACAGCCCTTTGCGCAGGCAAGGGTCTCCCCCCTGGCCAGTCTTTTCTTTATTCCCTCATGGATCCCCTTGTCCGCAATATAGTAGGCGTCAAGAAGCATGGAGAGCCATCCCAGCCTTTCCTCATCATGCGGAAAGGAAAGACGGATTGGCTTTGGCATATCTGTCTTGATTTTTTTATTCATTTTCCCCCCTCCCACACACAATATCAATAGACCCCATGCCGTCCGGTTTTTGTGCTTCTCTCCTGACCAACCGTAACAGAATGATTAAAAAATATATCAGCGGACGCACAGGCGTACAAGAAGCAAACGCTGATGAAACATTGTCCTCCCAGGCAGGTGTCTGCGTTTACAGATTTTTTAAAAATGATACCATTTAATTGGATACATCTTCCGTGAATGTTTAACTTTATAAAATACAGGGGAAAATGGCGTTTTCGGAGGCAATCCATGGAAACTGATATCAGTAAGGCCCTGACCTACCAGGTAAAAAGGGAAATAGCCGAGAGGTACTTTGGTTACAGGAAGATTATCGAGGAGGACAAGGAAAATCTGAACACCATGCTGAAAGACCTCCGGCGCTTTTACGAGGAAAGGGTGGGGGTGGATTTTATAAGGATCTACGTGCTGTTAAAGAACAGGGATCTTATCCGCTCATTTCTGGATATTCTGGGCTGGCCTGAGGGTGAGATCCCGTTTTACGATGATTATATTGTCCACTCCCCTACCATAAAAGAAAAACTTTTGAAAGGGCTGGAGCCCCATGGATGGACATACAGGGGAAGACTCGTCAACCTGCTCGCGGACTGTTATAAGAAATTGTTTGATGATATCGTTTCTTATCAGGACAGATATGAGGAATGTCTTGAAGAGGCAAAGATAATTAACGAAGAGATACGCCAGTTTAAGGAGAATTTTTCCCTGGATGAAATCCTGGGCTTTATAGGAGGCCTGGACAGGCACGATGATCTGGCGGGCGCCCTTGGAGAGAATATTCCTGTGGGGCACATGCAGGAGCTGGCTGAAAAACTCATAATTGAACCTGTGGACACGGAGTGTATAGGCCCCAGGCCGCCGATTCTTCCGCCACTGAAAAAAATAAAAGGCAGACTCAAGGAGCTTGTAGCTAAAGCGGAGGAGACTTTTACCCTGTGAATGCAATCAGGAAACAGTAAGAATCGTTTACCTTCAGGAGATGTTTATGACCGCGGATAAAGATAAAATCACCTTTCCTTTTGAGCACCTGTGGAACGTGGTGCCGGTAAAAGTTCCGGGCAACACCTATGAGATCCTCATAGGCCCTGGAATTCTCACTGAACTTGCCGGAGATCTTGGAGAACTCAATCTCTCTGATCATTACATCATAGTGACGGATTCAAATGTGCGGGATCTGTTGGGTGAGGATCTGCTTTCATTTTTGAGGGCCGGGGGACTGCGCGTGGAGATGATTTCATTTGAGGCGGGGGAAGAATCCAAGCATATGGGCACGGTAACAGACCTGGCAAGGCAAATGGTGGCCCTTGGGGCCGACAGGAATACCGTGGTGCTTGCCCTTGGAGGAGGAGTGGCCGGAGACGTAGCCGGATTTCTTGCCTCGATCTATATGCGTGGAATACGCTTTGTGCAGCTTCCAACCACCCTTCTTGCCCAGGTGGACAGTTCTGTTGGAGGAAAAACAGGGGTTGATCTTCCGGAGGGCAAGAATCTTCTTGGCACCTTCTGTCAGCCTGAAAGGGTTTACGCGGACATTGGCGTGCTTTCCACATTGCCTGCGACTGAAATCAGGAACGGTTTGGCAGAGGTAGTCAAATACGGAATGATTCGCAGCCCGGGACTCTTCAGACTTCTTGAGGAAAGGTGGTGGGATGTTGTCAACCTTGATCCGGAGGTTACAGCGGATATTGTGGCGCAGTCATGCCGGATCAAGGCAGAGGTGGTAGCTGCGGATGAAAAGGAAGGCGGGCTTCGCAGGATCCTTAACTTTGGCCATACCATTGGACACGCCATAGAAGCGGCGGCAAATTTCCAGATTCCCCACGGAGAGGCGGTCGCCATAGGGATGGTCGTCATATCAAGGCTTTCCGCGAAAAAAGGCATTATGCCGCAAGAAGATGTCACGCGTCTCGAAAATCTTCTTGAAAAATTCGGCCTGCCGACCAGGATTCCCGACTATCTTTCCACAGATGAACTTCTGGAGTTGATATTACATGATAAAAAGAAGATCGCCGGGAAGGTCCACTTTGTCCTGTGCAAAGGAATAGGGGAAACCTTGATTACAGATGATGTAGAGACTAAAGAGCTTAAAATGCGGGACGTGATGCTTCAGGAGACCAGTCGCTGAAATCTCCGCACAGGATGCCCGGTTGTTTGCCTCATCTTGGGTTCCTTGTTGGACATGGTTTCTGTACAGGATCAGGGGAGGGACCTGATCTTCCAGTGGCCGGAAATCCAGATGCCCTTCCAGTTATAATGACCTGGAATCCATATCCTGGCATATCCGTACCTGCATCTGTGGGCCCTGATCCGGCGAGGCTGAGACACTATCACGGTGCATGCCTGAAAAGCCAGGGTGAGACATAAAAGCGCCATGATTAAAACGGATTTTTTCACAATAGTTACCTCCTGTTGAGCCTTTTTATGAGGCCTTGGCCGACAGGCACGTCCACCTGCCGGGAAGGCATTCACAGGGTCTGTGTCTTTTATCTGTTACTTTTGATTCCATCCCTTTTCATCCCTTGGTTTGTCATCATGTCGTGTAAGATCCGGCATTTTTATTATTTAGCTGATTATTTCATTATGCCATATAGTGTCGCGTCCGGACATGAAAGACTTGTTCGGTAAATTATACGGAAATAACGAGTGTGGATGCGTATGCAGGATTATAATTAACATCCCATAATTTTTCTATCTGGCAGGGCGGATAAAGGGAAAATTTCCTTATTGACAGGAAGTTTTTTCTGTATAAAATCTTTTTATGTGTCTTTTATGTCTTTCTGACATCTCCTGTTTGTCAAAGGCCTCCGCCTTTTTGTGGATTACAGGTCTGGTGGCGCTTTGTGATTTTCCGGAGTTTTTTATGCCTGAGTTTTTCCCCTACCGCTTCAAGGAGGCCTCTAAATGGCAGACCAGGTATCCCTTGACAACCTGATCGAAGGACTTGCCGGTGCTGTGGTAGAGGCTCAGCGCCGTATCGAATCCCGTCAGATCGAGAATCTGCAAGGTTTTTTTGATAAACATAACCGGCCCAGGGCCATTAATATAAGAGTGCCGTCTCTTGATCCCAACGCAAAGCCGGGACAGGATGATATCTACAGGGTTCCTCTCCTGCCGCTTGTCGCAAGCAGCCTGCTGAAAATTAAAGAGGTGGAGATCAGCTTTGATGCGGATCTCCTGAGCCTGGAAGATGAAGAAAAGGAGAAAGTAAGGGAGGCGGAAAACGTGGAGGATGAGTCAGAGGGCACAGCCCATAGGGGGGTGGGGAAAAAGAGGTCCATCAACGTGGATGTGCGTGGAGGAATGTTTAGGCGAAAGGCCGGGGGGGTTCATGTGGTTCTTAAGGTGGAGGGAAGGGAGCCCTCCGAGGGTATGGCCCGGCTTATTGACCGGCTTATACAGTCCCAGGGTGTAGTAAAAATACCGGAATAAATATGTGGTCAGGTATATGAAAAGCGTCGGACAAGAACATTTAAAGGAAGGAGGAAAACAGCATGGCAAATGAATTAGTCAACATGTCGGATCAATTCCAGGGGCTTCCCATGGACAGCCTGATAGGAGGGCCTCTGGCCGCGGCCTGCGAGGCTCAGTTGAAACTGGCCAATGCTACCGCGGATTTTATCAGGGTGGTTGGTTTCCTGCCTCCTGAAAAACCGGATCCCAACGACCCGAATGCCGTGGGAGACACGAGAACCGCGACTTTCAGGTTCAAGCGTCCTGTTGAGGTGCCGGCACCTCCGGGCGCGGATCTGACCGCGGGTGAACTGCCCGTGCCGACCATACACGAAGAAAAAGTGGAAATGGAGGTGCCCCTGCTGGCCATTGTAAAGGTGCCTGCCCTGAGCATCACATCGGTTGATATCACCTTTGACATGGAGGTTAAATCCTCGTTTTCCACATCCACAAAGATTGCGGCAGAGGCCTCCATGAAGGGGGGGATTACCGCGGGCTACCCGCCGTTCATAAGCGCTCATGTCAGCATCCAGGGATCAGTGTCAACTCATAAGGAAAATACTCGTTCATCAGACAATTCGGCTAAATATCACGTGGAGGTACATGCCGAGGATTCAGGAATGCCCGAGGGTCTGGCCAGGGTGATGGATATCCTTCAGACTGCTATAGCCCCCAAGAATATCGAACGTCAGGGGAGTAAATCTAACCCGTCGCCCGCTGCCCCAACTTCTCCCTGAGGGGGATAAGGGTGATGGATAAAGCAAAGGAACAGGCGCTCGCCTCCCTTGCGTACCATTTAGATATAGTCCGAACATGGCAGGGAACGGACGTTCATGTTTGATCTGACAGATATTCGCTTTGTGAAGCGTATTTCCGTGGGCACAAGCAATCCTGCGCGCGTACTCACGGAAGAGGAGATCCAGAGCGCGGTGAACCTTCTAAACCGATGTCTGTCAGGTACCCCTAGGGGCACGATCATCGGTATTGAAAAGAGCTTCAGGGTGTTGAACATAGGCGAGCACCAGGCTGTTCTGCAATGGATTGTCTATCATGTTGGATTTCCAAGAAAACCCGCATGGCTTGATTGACATATTCCGCTTTTGATGGCTTTGAATTTGAATTGTTCATCAAGCAATGTTGTTTAAGGGTCGAGGTGTTTGAGATTCATAACCTTTTTCCAGGCATTTTAAGCGCATTATCCTGGATAATTAGGGTTAAATAAATAATCAGGGTAAATCCCTGCCTGTATGCCAGAGGGGGCGTGTTGGCATGAACATAAAAGGAGAGACGGAAGGCCTTGATTTAGATAGCCTTACAGATACGCTGCGCAACGCATTATCCGGTGCGAACCGTACTCTTCTGGCAGACCAGGAATCCGCCTTGCGGCGAATAATTGACGTAGGTGAAGACGGTGAGCCTGAATATATTACATGGCTCTGTTCCGTTGCCTCGCGGGACGGGCAAGACCAAAATTACGAAATGTTGCGCATGCCCATATCCGCCCTCAGAAGTGGAGACGTCATGGGCATTTCGGAACTATCTGTGGAGGTTGACTGCGTAACGGAGCACCCCCGTCAGGAAGAAGAAAAAGGCCTGGTCGAGCCATCCAGGTTGATACCTCTTTTAACAGGGAAGAAACGGCGTGGGGCGGCCGTGCGACATGTGAAAATTGCCCTTAAGGGCCCGGATGGAGCCGAGGGGAGTATTCGGATTGAAGAAGATTATCCCAAACCAGGGATTTTGTCTGTTTCAGAAGGTGATGAAGGACAAAACAGAGTCGGGGAGGAGCAATATGGATTTTTCAAGGGACAGTTACTGCCGTATTTTTGTCATCTGTATCATGTGGTTATTTCTTTCCTCCGCAGGCTTATGCGTTGCAGGGACCGCCCGCTGCGACCTTAAATCGGCAAACCTTGCCGGCAACTGGAAGGGCGTTTTGATTGAATCCGGCGGAGACCGTATTCCAGTTGATCTGCATGTGACCACGGAAAGAGATGAACCTGGATGCGAGCTGGATTATGGTCCTGATCGCAACTGTTCCCTGGAAGCAGTGGGTGCCGGTTCCGACGAGAAGACCTTCTACTTCAGGTTCAAGGACAGCGACGGCGGATGGTGTGACCGTTTGATAAACGGAAAGATGTCTCTTGAGATAAAAGACCGCAATACCCTGGATCTTGATGTGCAAAACGCCAGTGGGTCGGTCAACGAATCCGTTGAGCTGAAAAGAAAATGATCCCGGGTGCGGAGGGAAGGATTGTGGCCTGTCAGTTGCCGGGTATTCACAGGCCAAATTTCATGCTGAGTGGTGCTTCGCACCCTTGGCCATGAAAATGTTGAATGATAAATGGTGAATTGTAGATTGTGGCAAACAGATTTTTATTAAATTCAGAAAGATATAACAACCTGGCATCTCAACTGAAACATTCAGAATTTATCATTTAACATTGCGTTTTTATGGTAAATTTTCAGTGGACGCGCTTGATGCCTGCCCGTTCGGTATTTCCTGCCCGGAAATGGGATGATTTGCCGGGCTGAAAACAAATATATCCCCGCCCGCCTCATCCTGGTGCACCCTGGCCATGCCCTGTTTAACCATCTCCAGAAGGGCCAGGAATGTCACTATTACCGCCTCCAGGTCTTCCCATGGCATAAATTCGAACAGGCTTATCCTGCCCGCCAGGGAAAGCTCTCTGCCAATGGCATCTATTCGCTCGGCCATACTGATTCTCGCCTTGGCAATCTTTATGGTCTGCGCCAGGTCTTTTGCGCTTATCACCGTTTTCAGGGCGTCAATAAGGCCTATTAAATCAGCGCATACCGGGATGTCCTCCGGAAGATCATCTCCCTGGGTCTGTCCCGAGAGAAATGGCGCCGCCACATCCGGCAGGAATATTTCCCGCCCCAGCAGGGGATATTCGGCCAACTCTCTGGCGGTCTGTCTTATTTTTACCAGTTCCTGCAGGGGTCGGACTATCTCCAGCCGCGGATCGTCTTCAGGGTCCAGCGGCTCTGGCTTTGGAAGCAGGGTAGCGGATTTTATGTGTAGCAGTGTGGCTGCCATGGCCAGATATTCGCCGGCAACGGCTATATCCAGGGCCTTCATGAATTCCAGATAATTCAGGTACTGGGATGTGATCAGCGCTATGGGGATGTCTGATATTTCGATACGGTTTTTCTGTATCAGGTGCAGGAGCAGGTCTAACGGGCCCTCAAAGGCCTCAATTCTTATCCGGCATTGGGGTTCCAAAGGGCGCTCCGCACCTGGCTCATGGTAGATTTGGCCACCTGGGCGGCCCTGGCGCCGCCGTCTTCCAGTATGGATTCAACCCTTCCCGGTTCGTCTGAAAGGCTTTGCCTCTTTTCCCATATAGGCTCAAGCGCCCTGACCACTGCCTCGGCCAGCTCTTTTTTGCATGCAACGCATCCAAGTTTGGCTGCCTTGCAGTCCCGGACGATCTCCCGGTTCCGCTCATCCGGCATGTACAGCCTGTGGAGGTTGAATGCAACGCATCTGTTTTCCGGGTCTCCCGGATCGGAACGCCTGGGTCTCTCCACGTCTGTTACATAGGAGGATACCTTTTGTCTGACCACATCCGGGCTGTCAGAAAGGAATATGGAATTGCCGTAGCTTTTGCTCATCTTCCGGCCGTCAATCCCGGGCAGTTTGGGTACCTCTGCGAGGAGCCCTTCCGGGATGGGGAAAACCTCTCCGTACAGGTAGTTGAAGCGCCTTGTAATCTCCCTTGTGAGTTCGATATGCGGGAGCTGGTCAACGCCAACCGGGACCTTGTTCGCCTTGTACATGATGATGTCGGCGGCCTGAAGCACCGGGTAGCCTAAAAAGCCATAGGTGGCGAGATCACGTTCCTTGAGCTGCTGCTGCTGTTCCTTGTATGTGGGGTTTCGTTCCAGCCAGGAAACGGGTGTGATCATGGAGAGCAGGAGATGCAGCTCCGCGTGTTCCTTTATGGCGGACTGGACGAAGAGTGTGACCTTGGCCGGATCAATGCCTACCGCCAGCCAGTCCAGGACCATGTCATATATGTTTGCCGGGATATCAGAGGGGTGTTCGTAGTTGGTTGTCAGCGCGTGCCAGTCAGCCACGAAGAAAAAGCAGTTGTACTCATCCTGAAGGCGTCTCCAGTTTTCAAGAACTCCGTGAAGATGCCCGAGATGAAGCTTGCCCGAGGGCCGCATTCCGCTCAGTACTCTCTGTTTTCCCTCTTTGTCCATAAATATCTACCTCTTTGCGGAGTTATGGATTCCCCTGGTGCCCGGGGGGCTGGGCACTGCCGGTTCAGGCGCCCAGCAGTAACCGGTTAATAAACACGATCAGCGGGACTATAATCCGGCTGGTAACCCCTGTAAAGACGAGCAGAAGAATCAGCAGGAAGCCGTATCGTTCAAACTGCGCGTATCGGAATGCCAAGTCCCTGGGTAACATCCCCTCAAGCACCTTACTGCCGTCCAGGGGCGGGATGGGAAGCAGGTTGAATACCGCGAGCCCGATGTTGATCTGAACGCTGACATAGGCCATATATATCAGGGGCGTTAGCACGTAACCCTCTATGCCTGTAAAATAGCCATAGCCTCCGAGCAGATTCCGGAGAAGAAACGCGCTGGCTGCCGCAACCAGCATGTTCGCCCCGGGGCCTGCGAGAGATACCCATATCATGCCCTTTCTGGGATTTTTGAAATACATGGGATTGATTGGCACGGGCCGTGCCCATCCAATGGTCTGGGTCAGGAAAAATACCATGGTGCCCACCGGGTCCAGATGTTTGATCGGGTTCATGGTAAGCCGTCCGTGCATCTTTGCCGTGGGGTCGCCAAGGCGATAGGCCACCCATCCATGGGCCAGTTCGTGTATGGTCACCGCGAAGAGGATTGGAGGGGTGAGTATGGCTATCTTTTGTATAATCGATCCTATATCCAATTTTTCTCCTTTTTCCGGGGAAAACCTGCAATCTCAAACCCGGATAATGTGTCTGTTGTTTTTTTAAAAACGCCGTTCTGTCAACTGATACGCATGGTTACTGTGAAAATACAATGTTAAATGGTAACTGAAGTTTCCCAAAAATGTTTCATGCCGCCATCCGTAGTAGTGCGGTTACAACGGAATTTATCACCGGTTTGACGGGTGGCGGGCAAAGTATTGCAAAATCCTCGCTGAGCGCTGCCTTTGCCA
>JALVVK010000016.1 GCA_027023445.1 Deltaproteobacteria bacterium
GAATTTCAGGGAATTGCCATTCAGCCTTTTTCCGAAAAATGCGTTCCGGCAGTTGGATGTTCAGCCGGAGGTCTGATGGAAGGAGGCTGACAGGCCTGCATCTAATGTGCGGTTTTCCCAGGGTTATATCTCAGGCATTTAAAACCACTGGAGGTTCACAAACTTACCGAATCCACTGTCTTATCAGGATGTTAAAACACACGGCCAAGCCTGCCTGCCATCACTTGCATCTTAAACTTCATAGTCACACAAGAATGAATTCTGTTCCCTGAAGAGGGGATATTAATTCAACATATAATAGTGTATAAAGATCAATATGCGCAAGCGCTTGCAATGCTTAATAGATATGTTTAAGGTAAAAAGAGTTGGTATGGCGGGAGTGGTTTTTATGTGCTCTTTGCCTTGAGGTACCTGACAATTGAGGGCTGATTGGACATTTCAGGATTGATCATACAATCCTTGTTCCGAATGTTCAGGCAGCATGAGGTGCGAATAGTATCAGCGCTAAAAGACCAAAGTGGGGATAATATGCCGTCTACCTGGTTGCAGATAGCCATGTTCGTTGCCGCAGGGGCCTTTGTGGCAGCCGCATTATATCTGATTATTTTCCTGAAGCGTGTCCAGGCAACGCTTCAGCAGATCGACCTGACACTGTCCACGACCAGGCAGACCCTGTCTGATTTCAATCAACAGGTCTCATTGGTGGTCTCAAAAATCGGGAATCTTGAAGTAGCTGCCCGGGACATAATTTCAGACACAAGGTCTAAGCTTGAGGTAATAGACCGGGAAATGGTGCCCCTTGTGCGGGAATTAAAGAATACAGCCAGGGCATACAGGGAACTTGAAGGCCTGTTGGAAAAAAAGGTTGACCAGGATCTTTCTCCTCTGGTGCAGGATACAAGGGAGATTGCATCTGAAGTAAAGCAGGTTGCAGGTAACATAAAGAAAAGAGTTCGTCAGACCGAAGGAATTTTTGAGGCGGCCGAGGAAACGGGTAAGACCCTCAAGGTTGCCAGTGGTATCGTCCGGGCCGGGCTTACCGGACTTGCTATTCAGGTCGCCAGTATAGCTACTGGCATGAAATCATCGTTGGAGTTTTTATCTGAAAATTTAATTGTAAAAGGAGTTACCAAAGGAGGTGGCGAAGAATGAGCTGTGATGGAAGATTTTCAGCAGGCACAGTAGCAATGGCTTTCTTGTTAGGCGGCGCCGTAGGCGCAGGCGTTGCCGCACTGCTCACCCCGAGATCCGGACCTGAAACAAGGGAAAGAATCAGGGAACAGGCTTACACCGTAAAAGGAGAGGCCCTCAGGGTCGCTGATGACGTCAGGGACAAGGCGGAAAACCTGCTTGACAAGAGCAGGGAATATGTCGAGGAAAAAAAGGCGGTTCTTGAGTCCGCTCTTGAGGCAGGCAAAAAAGCCATGGAGCGTGAAAAAGAACGTCTGCTTGCAAAGGTTAAGAAGGAGGCCGAAGAAGAGGCCGACGCTGAAAGTTAGGTCAGGCTATATTCATCGCTTGCATCAGTTTAATGAAATTAACTATCATGGCGCCATGCAAGGCGCCTTTTTTATTCGCCCACGCCTGTAGCCCAGCCAAGTTTTTCTCTGAGTATGATAAAATAATCCCGTAATGGAGATTTAATCAGCCTCAGACAATCAGGGGCCTTTTTAAGTATTATCTTGTTTCCGCTCCTGATTTCATGGCCGATCTGTCCATCCACGACCATGCTCACATCCTCCTCCATTGTCCAGGGGAAGGGTATCTCCACCTTTGCGTTTCCGGGAAGAATAAGCGGTCTCGCGCTAAGGGCAAAGGGACATATAGGGGTCAGAACGAGGGCCTCAAGACAGGGATGCACAATGGGACCTCCGGCAGACAGGTTATAGGCGGTGGAACCCGTGGGCGTGGAGATTATGAGTCCGTCTCCCCTGTAGGTGGTCAGAAAGGCATTATCTATCCATGTGGGGATTCTGATTATTTTTGCAAGGGGTCCTTTTGTAATGACTATTTCATTTAACGCATAGTATTCCTCTGCCCCCCGATCGGATGTTTCCACCCTGATGTGAAGCATCATGCGCCTGTCTATTTCAACCTTTCCGGATATCAGGGATTCCAGCGCGCCTTCCATTTCATCCAGGTGTATTTCCGTCAGGAAACCCAGCCCCCCAAGGTTTATACCAAGCAGCGGTATGCGTTTTTTATAGGCCTGGGATGCCACATGAAGCAGCGTTCCATCACCTCCGAGCACGACTACGGCCTGGCTTTCGGAGTTCACCTCGCCCTCTGTCACCCTGACTCCCCGTTTTTCAAGGCATTGGGCCAGGGATTCCCCCACTCTTCTTGGGAGCTCAGATTTATGTTTAACTATCAGACTGATATGATTTATCATAAATTCCTTGTTCATCACGATCTTTCATGCTATGGCCCGACCCGTACCAACACATAGGCATCCGGATTTAATATTTTCTGGGCAATAGCCTCTACCTGATCGACCGTGACCTTGTTTATCTCCTGGGCGTATCGAGCTGAAAAATTAAAACCGAGTCCGTAAAGCTCGTTCAGCGCCATGTCAAGGGCCTGAGCACTGTTTGTCTGGAGCCCGATCTGGTAACTGCCTATCAGCCATTGTTTGGCCCTTGCCAGTTCGTCCTCAGATACAGGATTCTCCCTGATATTGTAAATCTGTCTCCAGAGCTCTTTCAGCGCCCGATCCCGCTTGTCAGGTGAGCAGGCGATATAAAAAGCGAATGATCCATAGTCAAGGCCCAGTCCCACAAAGGAGGTCACAGAATAGGCAAGGCTCTGTTTGTCGCGAAGATCCGTGAAGAGCCGCCCCCCCTGGCCGGAGAGTATAGCGTTTAAAACCTCCAGGGGATAGCGGTCTGGACTGGTAAAGGTAACTCCCGGGAATCCGAGAACGATGTGTACCTGCTCCTTTTCCCGTTTCAGTGTGAGGAACTTCGGGGAGGTGAGCCCATCAGGGGCCGGAGGTGTTGGCAGCACGGAATCTGTGTTGGTGCTCCAGTCCCCGAGTTCACTTTCAAGGATGGACATGACCTGGTTCGGGTTTATATCTCCCACGATGCTGAGCACGGCTCGATCCGGCACCGCGTACTGGGTATAGGTTCGCATAAGATCCTCAGATGTTATCTTCCGGATAACATCCGCCTTGCCCAGGGGATTAAGGCCATACGGATGAGGGCTGAACAGAAGCCTTCTGAATTCTCTTACCGCCACTCCCGGAAGGTAATCATCCTGTCTTTTCAGCTGGGCCAGGATGAGGGGTCTGAGTTTTTCAACCTCATCGGCAGGAAAGGTCGGCTCAAGCAACACCTCTGTGAACAACTTCAGCGCCTTTTCCACATTCTGACTCAGGAACTTTCCTTCCAGGCCAAAGGTGTTCTGGCCGGAGAAACCCCGGAGGCTCGCGCCCATGCCTTCGACTATTTCAGCCATTCCCTGCGCACTGTGCTTTTGGGTGCCCTTATTCCACATCTGGGCCAAGAAATTAAATATGCCATTGGTATCCTCGGACTCATACCTGAGGCCACCGGGGAATACCAGTTTTATTGCCACCGTGGGCACTTCCGGCACTTCCTTTATGAGCACGGTAAGGCCATTGGCAAGGGTGGCGCGTTTGACAGGATGAACAAGAGATCCGGGCTCGGATGAGGTAATACCCCTTGCGGCAAGTTCCGCATCCTGGGCAATGGTTATAAGGTCATCCTTGCTCAGGGCAGGGGTTTTATTCTCTGGCATTATTGTTACTACATTGAAATTGGTTTTTTTAAAAAATTTCCTGGCAAGTCTCCTGATATCATCGGCAGAAACCTCCTTTACCCCTTCAAGGTATATTTTTTCCGCATAAGGATCCCCTGCAAGGGTCTGAAACAGGCCGATTTTCTGGGCCTCCCCTTCCATGGTTTCCTGTCCATAGATAAAAGATGTTTCAACCTGCATTTTGGCCCTTTCAAGGTCTTCATCCAGTATTTCATCGTCCTGGAGCCGATAGAGTTCTTCCAGAATTTTGGACAGGGCCTCCCGTGTTTTATCCGGGGAAAGGGTGACATATATCTCAAAAAGACCCGGTCCCTTGGGGGTAAAGGCATAGGCTTTTATACTGTGTACAATCCGCAGCTTGTCTTTCAGAACGAGCGAAAGACGGCTGCTCTCCCCCTTACCCAGCAATGCCGCCATTACATCAAGGGCCGGGACATCAGGGGTGTTGAAACTGGGAAGGCCGGAAAAGGTAATAGCCATATACCCTTCCTGGACCTCCATGGAATCGGTTTTCAGCCTTGGAGACGTCTGTACCGGCTCCACGGGCCAATGTGGAGGGGAGCTAACCGTTCCGGCTTCGGCGCCAAAGGCTTTCTTTATTTCGCGGAGTGCATCGGAAGACTCCACGTCTCCGGCTACTACCACGCACATATTATCAGGATGATACCATTTTGACATATATTCCAATATGTCTTCCCTGGTAAAGGATTTTATGGTCTCAGGAAAGCCTATTACCGGGCGCCTGTAGGGATAGGTTTGATAAGATGTCTGCAGAAGCAGATCAGAAAGCCTTGACTGGGGCCTGTCATTCCTCATCCTCGCCTCTTCCAGCACCACCTTTTTTTCCCTTTCCAGTTCCGTGGCATCAAAGGTGGAATGGAAAACCGCGTCTGAAAGGATATCAAGGGCAGTACTCAGATACTGGTTGGGAACCACGCAGTGATAGACCGTATAGTCCAGGGATGTGTACGCGTTGATCGAGCCCCCTATGGCCTCGATGGCCTGGGCGATTTCTCCCGGCCCCCGTTTCTCCGTGCCCTTGAAAATCATGTGTTCAATAAGATGGGTAATGCCTGCCTCATCGTCACTTTCATAGGCGCTTCCGGCCTTTACCCACACCTGGACGGCTACCACAGGGGCCCGGTGGCTTTCCTTGACAATGGCGGTGAGACCGTTTGAGAGAGTTACCTTCTCAAGACCGGGGAAAAGTTCTTTGGCCCAGGAGGATATCGGGGCAACGAACAATACCAGAAGGGCTAACAGGTAGATGAAAATAAGAGATTTGCCTGGTTCGATCATTCCTGAAACTCCAATTATTTTTTGGTTTCAACTAATTATAAAAGGCTCTAAATTGAATCCCGGTTCACTCAGGACTTGACACCATGAGTGAATTTTGGTACACACGAAAAATCTTCAGAACATTTTTTAAAGGTTTATCTTTAATTATCGTCATTTTTTCAATAATGCAACCAAAGTTTTACTGTCCATTTCTGAGGTCTGATTCATATGCTGTAAAAAGGCGGGCTATCCGATGAAACTGATTCCCTCAAAAAAGGCGGGCAATACATCTTACAGGTTTAGGTTTATATGGTTTCCGTATCATTGTTAAGCATTTCAAACAAGACTAAAAATTAATAAACGAGGAGGAACTATGAGCGATTTTAAAAAAGCCCCAGACGATGTAAAGGCTGATCACACCCTCGATGCTCGTGGACTTAGCTGCCCCATGCCTCTCCTGCGCACCAAAAAGGAGATTGACAAGATCCAGTCCGGAGAGGTACTGGAAGTTTTGGGCACTGATCCCGGCTCCCGTAACGATCTTCCCGGCTGGGCAACCAGGGCCGGTCATGAGTGGCTGGGAGAGAAAGAGGACGAGGGCTTTATCCACTTTTACATCCGGAAAAAGTAATTGAGAAAAGGACATCATTAATTATTTATGGCCCCTCATTTTTAACTGGCAGAAAGAGGGGCCTTGTTCAATTTCAATCAAGGGAGGACAAGTAGATGTCTGCAGACGGTAATCTTCTGGGGATATTTGTCACAAGCCCGCAGTACATGAGGCATGTCCTTGGCATAACTCATGCGGCAAAAAGGGCTGGCAAGAAGGTAAAGGTGTTTTTTTCATTTAAGGCGGTTCATCTGACCAAGCATCCGGATTTTGTCAAACTTGCAAATCTGCTGGATCCTGAAGATCTTGCCATCTGTGCCGCAAGTTATACCTGTGAAGGCAACGATCCTCAACTCGACATACCAAAAGGATTGACAGGTCCTCAGATGCGTACCCAGGCGTATCATGTGGAAATCCTGGAAGAGTGCGACAAGTATCTGGTTTTTTAGGCTTCTGGAGGCATAAGAATGGAATCCAAAAAAGCATTTTTTCTTACGGTAAACCGCGTGTATGCCTTTGATTCAGTTCGTTCGGCCCTTGGGCTGGCGGTGGAGAATCACTACGGCAATGTGGTTTTTATGAGCAGTGAATATCCCGCTTTCTCAGACTATATTACGGAAAATATAGACTGGATCAGAGACATGGAGGGTGAAGTATATACCACTGATACTGAATCTCCCGAGGGCGTGGAGCTGAAGCCCATAACCCTGGAAGAGCTGGGTGAAAAAATGAGGGAGGCTGATTTCATTATTCCCTTTGGCCTGCCCAAGCAGAGCGTAGCCGCTCCGCCAAACTGTTCTTAGGAAAGGGAGGAGTGTAATCATGAGTGACGAAAAAAAGATGAAAATTCTGCATATATATCGCTCTGAACCCACGGATGAAGTCAAGAAACTTGTGGAAATTCTCAGCCGTGACCGTGACGCTGAGGAATTAAAGCTTTATATAGGCGACCCCAATTATGATGTAGTGGTCAAAAAGGTATTTGAAGCGGATCAGTCGATTTGCTGGTGGTAGTTGCCTGGAAACAAGGCTAACAAACGGCTTTTTAAATTTTTAAAGGCCCCCTTCATCTGAAAAGGGGCCTTTTTTATTTTTAACCTGCGACAGCGCCCGCCATCTTGAAGATGGGAAGATACATGGCAACAATGATGGATCCAATAGTGCCGCCCAGGAACACAATCATGAATGGTTCGATCATGCTGGTCAGGCCATCCACTGCGGTATCCACCTCCTCGTCATAGAACAGGGCAATCTTATCAAGCATCTGGTCAAGTGCGCCCGTTGTTTCGCCAACAGAGATCATCTGGACCACCATGTTGGGAAATATTCCACTTTCAAGAAGTGGCTGCGCGATGGTTTTGCCTTCGGCGATACTGGCCCTCACGTCATATATGGCCTGCTCCACGATTTTATTGCCAGAGGTACGGGCCGCGATATTCAATGCGTCAATTATGGGCACTCCGCTGTTGATAAGCGTACCGAGGGTGCGGGAAAATTTAGCGACCGCAACTTTTTTCAGTAGCATTCCGAATACAGGGGCCTTTAGCATAATCTTGTCAATGTTCTTTTTGCCGGATTCGGTCGCATAGTATTTCCTGAATATGGTGACAAGCAATATAATTCCGGCAAAAATCACAAGGAAATAAGATTTCAGGAAGTCGCTCATGCTTATTACCATCTGGGTGGGAACGGGAAGGGCCTGTCCAAAATCCGCAAACATTTTCTGAAAAACAGGAATTACAAAAATAAGAATCACAGCCAATACAAGACCTGCGATGGCCAGTACAATAACCGGATATGTCATGGCACTTTTAACCTTCCGTTTCAGCCTCTCGGCTTTTTCCATGTAATCGGAAAGCCTTGTCAGTACCTCATCCAGGATACCTCCAAGTTCACCTGCGGCCACCATGTTACAATAAAGTTTATCAAAATTTTTTGGGTACTTTTTGAGTGCGTCGGCAAAGGTTGATCCGCTTTCAACCTCATTTTTTATGTCCTCCAACATCTTTTTAAAGGTTTTGTTCTCTTGCTGGGCTGAAAGGGCCTCCAGGGCCTGAATCAGGGGTAGCCCCGCGTCTATCATGGTTGAAAGCTGTCTCGTAAAAACAACAACATCTTTTGTGGTGACCTTGGGCTGGAGGAACGAGACATTTTCCAGGAGATCCTTGGGCTTTTTTTTGATCTTGCTGGGATTGATCCTCTGTCGTCTGAGCATCAGGCGCACTGCCCTTTCATCCTCCGCCTCAAGCTCTCCCCTTTTTTTCTCACCCTTTACTGTGCTGCCTTCCCATATGAATACAGGCATTTTTCACCTCGGCTGCCGTTAAAAACATGTTTGTTTTATTCGGGGAAAATACTGTTCAATAATTCGGAATTAAAAGCGGGCAACTTAAACCGGTATCACTCGTTTTGACAGCGAAAGTCAAATTTTTTCTAAAAAACACGCAATGTTCTGCCGGGGTAGATGGTGACCGTCAATCCGGTTGATCCCCAGAGCAGGTCTTTTTTAACAGACGGACGATCGTCTGGTTGAGTTTATCCAGTTTGAAGGGTTTGTAGACCACATCAACCCGGCCTGACCGCTCAAATGCCTTGAGCCTCTGGTCATCCGCATACCCCGTGGCAAGTACAGCCGGCATGTCTGGCCTTACCTCCCTGAGGTGCATCAGGGTATCAAGGCCGTCCCATCCGGGCATGTTCATGTCAAGCACAACCAGATCAAAATCATCAGGATTCTGTTTCAGTACTTCAAACGCGGATTTTCCTGTCTCGACCGCCACCACACTGTAACCAAGGGTCCCCAGCCCATCCTTCAGGATTTCCCTTAACATGGGCTCATCGTCAACGACCAGAACGCGATGCCTGTCAGTAGGGATTTCCGCCTGTGGATTGATTTCAGACTCATCTCTTGCCTCGTCTGCCACCTTTCCCGTCTGTTGTTCCTCAGGACCCATGGAGGGCAAGGAAATATTAAAGGTGGTGCCCTCTCCTTTTACGCTTTGAACGGATATGTGCCCATGATGGGATTCGATAATCCTGTGAACCATTGTCAAACCAAGGCCAGTGCCCTGACCGGGCTCCTTGGTTGTAAAGAAAGGATCGAAAATCCTGGAAAGCAGCTTTTGATCTATGCCAATTCCCGTATCAGCAATTTTTATGGATATGTTATGTCCGTCACCACGGGTGCGGATATATATATCGCCCCCACCTGGCATGGCCTGGGTGGAATTTACCAAAAGATTCATTATTACCTGAACCAGTTGTCCACTGTCTCCCTTTACCGCACCTATTCCGGGATCAAGGTCAAGATTAAAGCTTATGCGCCTGTCTGTGGTTTCCCGGAGAACAGAGACTGCCTCGTCAATAACATCGTTGACATTGACAGGCGCCATAACAGCTTCCGTGGGCTTGCTGATTGCGAGCACCTTGCCTGTCAGGCCGGCTCCCCTTTCCACCGCCCGCTCGATCTTGTCAAGCAGGTGCCCTCCCTCCCGGCTGACCGTCGGATTCTGTTTCAGAAAAGTAACGTACCCCTGAAGGGCGGCCAGGATATTGTTAAAGTCGTGGGCCAGCCCTCCTGCAAGGGTACCCACGGCCTCAAGCTTCTGCGCCTGGCGCAACTCGGCCTCCAGGGCAAGCCTCTCTGTAATATCCTCCTTTACGGCAATATAGCCTATGATGACGCCCCCCTGGCCTTTTACCGGCGAGATAACAGCATCTTCCGTGAACAGGCGCCCGTCCCTGGCCCTGTTGACAAGCCTTCCCTGCCATACATCACCCGAGGATATTGTAGCCCACATCTTCCTGTAAAAGGATTTGTCCTGCCTGCCGCTTTTGAGGATCCTCGGATTACGTCCCAGGGCCTCGTCCCGTTCAAAACCGGTAATCCGCTCAAAGGCGGAATTGACATACTGAATGTCCCCATTTACATCGGTCATCACCACGGAAACGGGCAACTGCTCCACTGCCGCGTAAAGCCTCATTATCTCCCGTTCCCTTTTTCTTATTTCCTCCCTTGTCGTTGCGAGTTCAGTAATATCCCTGCCTATAATACCCACAGCGTCAAGGGTTCCATCCGGATTTAGCAGCGGGAAATAGGTAGTTGCAATAAGTCTCTCTCCCTGATCCGTCACATGCAGCCAGTCTTCAGAGACAACAGGTTCCTTTCTGTCCCGCACTTTTGAGATATGAGGTTCTATTTTTTCATTAAAATCCTTTTCCCTGAAAAATTCCGACACGTGACGTCCCGCCATGGAGCGAACTCCTCCGCCCACCGTGTTCATGTAGGCCCTGTTGGCCAGGATATGCCGCCCATCCAGGTCAATAACCGCCACACGCTCAGGAGATGCCTCCAGGACCTGTTGATGAAATTCAAGGAATCTGCGGGTCTCCTCCTTCTCAAGGGCCAACGCGAAATTAAAGACCCCGGCCTTGAGTAGATCCACCTCTTCATCGGTCCACATGGGGCTCTTTTTGTTGCCTTCAAACCCTATGAAGCCAGCCAGTCGACCGCTAACCCGTAAAGGCAGGATCAATACGGCCCCTGCCCCCCACTCCAGGAAAAGTTCGACTCCTTCGCGAGGACAATCGGCCAGCATTTCCCTTATTGGATCGCCCCTCTCAAGGATTTTCCGCCAACGATCCAACCCTCCTTCCCAGGGGATATTAACCAACCCGGGACGAACATCTCTGCCCCCCCTGAAACGCCATTCCAATTTCAGGGACATGACATTTGTGTCATGGTACTCATGCGCCTCAAACCAGAAACAACGCCTTGCCCGGGCAGCCCTGCCGAGGACTTCAAGAACCCTGCCTGCCACCGGCCCTACGCTGTCTGCCTGAAGCAGCAGGGTAGAAACAGTGCTTACTGCGCTGAGATAATTGCTAAGGATAATCCGATCCCGTTCCACCTCCTTGAGCAGGGTTATATCCCTGCCAACGGTCAACATGGCCCGACGTGAACCGTCCCGGTGAAAAAGAGGGACCTTCATTACATCAAAGATCCGGCCGGCAAGATCAGGCCTGGATATGGTCTTGATACTCCTGGTCGGACACCGCTTATCCCAGGCCTGTTGCTCAAGATCAGCACAATCGTTTATCTCATTTAAAAAATAACCGGTCTCATCCGCCAGTTCCGAATCAGTCTTTCCCAGATAATCCAGGCCATTAAGACCGAAAATATTCATTGCCGCAGGATTTGCGAGTTGCCACCTTCCCTCCACATCCTTGACGCATATCATGTCCGGCATATTATTAACCAGGGTAGTAAGCAGCTCGCTTACCCTTTCCAATTCCCTGTTCTGTCTTTCCCTGTCTGTTATATCCCTCAAGACCAGCAGAAAGACAGGCTCCCGCGCCCTTGCCCCCCGTCTCCATTTTCCGGTCATATCAAAAAGCCTTGTGCTGCCATTGGAGATATTAAGACTGACCTTGGCGAACATATCCTCATTCTGAAGACAGGAAGTTATTGTCTCTTCCATCCGCTTCCTGTCCCCAGGTGAGACAGCAAGGTCCAGGACAGACCTGTCCATAACAGGTCCCAGCCACCGCAGAGCCGTCTGGTTGGCCCCCTGAATGCAAAGGTCTCTGTCGATTTCAAGTACCAGGTCAGGGAGAAGATCAAGGATTTCCGCGGCCCTGTCATACAAACTCTGCCTGCCGGATGCCGACATATGGCTGCCGACTTCTTTCGGATACTTCATATGTGGGTAGTTTTCCAAGGCCACTTCTTCACCACGAAGATGAAATTTCCACTCCCTGACCCCTTATACCGCCCTCTCTCTGCAAAATTGCTATATAATAGTAACGGAACATATTGACCAACACTTTACAAAAACCTACTATTTCAAGTCATGAGGATACTTCTGCACATATGCTGTGGACCCTGCAGCCTTTACCCGGTAAAGGTCCTGAGGGAACAGGGCCATGACATATCGGGTTACTTTTACAACCCGAACATACATCCGTTCAGGGAATTCGAAAGGCGGGCAGAGGCCCTTGAGCAGGTATCTGAAAACCTGAATCTACCGGTAATCTGGGACGAGTCCGGGTACGGGCTCGACATCTACATGGCAAAAATAGGCACGGAATTACGTCCTGACAAACGCTGTCCTGTCTGTTATCGTATAAGGCTTGAAAAAACGGCGCAGACCGCAGCCCGCATGGGAGTGCCGGCCTTCAGCACCACGCTTCTCTACAGCCGGTATCAACGCCATGATCTCATGAAAAAAATGGCAAGCGACATTGCTGCCAGATATGATCTGGAGTTCTTTTATGAGGACTTCAGACAGGGCTGGGTCGAGGGCATTGAGATGTCCAGATCAATGGGCATATACCGTCAACCCTATTGTGGATGTATCTTCAGTGAACAGGAACGCTATGCCAAAAGGGCTGAAAGGATGAGAAAGAGGTTGAGCAATGAATCCCCTTCCTGAATTCGGAAAAATTCTCATAGGGCTGGGCGTGCTATTTGTCATCATAGGACTCGTTCTCGTGCTCGCCCCCAGGATCCCCTACCTGGGCAGGCTTCCGGGTGATTTGATTATCCGCAGGGGCAACTTCACCTTTTACTTCCCCCTGGCCACATCCATCATCCTGAGCATTATTCTCACGCTACTTTTTTCCATCTTCCGCAAATGACACGAAGACAACTACTCACAAAGGCCGGGAAATGGGCCGTTGGACTCGGCCTGTTCTTCCCGTTATACAGCTTCATCATGAAAAAACGTTACAGGCCTCCCATCCAGATCCAGATCAAGGAGGCACTGAAACCCGGCCAGTTCCTCATGGAAAAGGAATTTGCCCTTTTTCAGACGACAAAGGGCCCGCTCGCCGTATCCAGGCGCTGCACGCACCTTGGGTGCATTGTCAACTACCATGAAACCGGAAAAATATTCCTGTGTCCATGCCACCAAAGCAAATTTCACTGGGATGGCAGATACATATCAGGACCGGCTAAAAAGGACCTCTACAGGCTCAAAGTGCGTCCCCTTGAGGGCGGCAAGGGCTTCCTGGTCGAGATTCCAAGGGGAAAAGCTTGAAATTGAACACAGGGGAACTCGTCACCGGTGCTCTTGTGATATCCGCGTTGTCCGGCTTTGTGCTGGCATACCAGTATGAACCTGCCACGCCTTTTATCTCGACCGTGGCCATGGAGGCCACCATCCCGTTCGGGCCATTCTGGAGATCGTTGCACTTCTGGGCCAGCCAGCTCTTTCTACTCCTGCTTTTTTTCCATATATACAAGACCATATCCTGGCCCCTGGATCACCAGCGTACCACGCACAAGCGCCACTGGACTGTGATTGCCCTTACCGTGCCCATGGCGATTTTTGCCCTGTTTACAGGTTATGTTCTGAGATACGACGCCACCGGGCAGGACGCATGCATGATAGCGGAGCATCTCCTGCTGAAGGTACCACTGATGGGACACGCCCTTAACAGGTTCCTCATTGCCGCCTCGGACGAAGGCATTAACAGGGTCTACGCCGTTCACATTCTCCTTACGTTTCTGCTCTGGGGATTTGGCACATGGTACCACCTGAAACGCGTCACCCTTAAATGGCCCGCATTCATGAGCCTGTTGATCGCTCTATGCGCCTTCTGCGCCCTGATCGAGGCCCCGATAGACCTGCCAGGGCAGAACGTCGCCCTGATAAAGGGCCCCTGGTTCTTTCTCGGGGTACAGGAACTTCTGAGGTACCTGCCGCCCTTTATAGCGGGAGTGCTCTATCCCATGATTCCCATTGCGGCCATAACAGCCCTGCCCTGGCTTCCAAAACCAAGGGTAGGGCTCTGGATTACAGGCCTGTGGGGGCTGTCCTATGGTTACCTGACCCTGGTGGCATCCCTAAGGTAATTATGAATAAGAAGGATTACCGCTCGCTGGCGCATCGCTAGGATTACCACTTCGCTTCGCTCCGTTAGGACTACCGCTCGTTCCGCCAAGGCGGGCCCGCTCGGAAGAGAATTCAATTTTTCATAGGATGTGCTGTCTTGGGGCATACTGGGTTTGAAAATATTTTTATAAAGACGCATTCCTCAAAAGATATTGAGTGTCGAATGGTAAATAGTGAATTGAGGACGTCCGCATGAAATTTTCCAGTTTTTACGGCTTTTAATGCTAGCGAAGCGGTAATCCTAAGGAGCGTTAAGCGACTGGTAATCCTAGTGGACCAAAGGTCCACGGTAATCCTATCGATGCGCCAGCGAGCGGTAATCCTGACCGGCTATGAACTATTCCAGGTTCAGCAATGAACCGAGCTCCGTGCCTTCGGCATCAAACCGGTAAAGCCTGGCCAGAAATTTTTCAAACTGTTTTCTCTCCCAGGGCCTAACCAGGAAACCGGGCAGCGGCCTGTTTTCAAGGAACCCTTCAACCTTTTCACCATGGAACTTAAGCAGCAGGTCAAGAATGTTGCCATAAAGCCCTCCGCTGTCCAGATGTTCCAGAATCTGGTAAAGGCAAAGATTTACCGAAACCAGGAACTGGTCCATCTTCGCCTCACCATCCGGACTGCACATGGAGGCGGAAATCATCGCGCGGCAGGCAAATGGCCTATGTTCATAAAGGATACAGAGGTTATCCTCTGAGAGCAGCGGACAGTGCCCTGGCCCGTGTTCACCCGGATCGGCAGGCAGCTCCTGCTGGCGCAGGCAAAAGTCGGCCACCTGGTTCGTGGTAAGGTGTGGCCGGTACACAGGCCCGCAGGAGGCCTTCCGCACCCTGGACCACGGGATTTCCACCTGAGCCTCCCGGGCCTGAAACATAAGGTATTTCACCTCAAGGGAGGTGGCCAGCACATTGGTGGTGCAGCAGGCAGAACATCCGGGCCCGCACGCAGCCGGAAAATCCTGGACGAATTCCCCGTAGCACCTGTATATTCCTCTTAACGCCCTGAACAGATCTTGATCTTTTTCCTTTTCCATGGCACAAATAGTAAAAGATTTCCCCTTGACAATCCACTATATTTTTTTTAGAAGTCCTGATGCCCCTCAGACATGGGGTATCTTATTGTCAAGGACTCCTCCGGCCCGGCCGGACAAAACAGGTCCATATTATTGCAGGGAGTAAATTCATGAAGACCTTTCTTCCAAAGGCAAACGATATCCAGAGAAAATGGTATGTGGTCGACGCCAGCGACAAGGTACTGGGAAGGCTTGCCACTCAGATAGCCACCCGTCTCAGGGGCAAACACAAGCCCATCTTCACTCCTCACCTGGATACCGGTGATTTTATCATCGTGGTCAATGCAAAAAAAATCAGGCTGACCGGCAGAAAGATGGACGACAAGCTCTATCACCGTCATACCGGTTACATGGGAGGCCTTAAGACAACCAATGCCAGAGAAATGCTGAACAAAAAACCTGAGGAAGTTATCAGGCTGGCTGTTAAACGCATGCTTCCCAAAAACAGGCTTGGAAGGCAACAGCTGAAAAAGCTCAAGATATATGCCGGCTCTGATCACCCGCATCAGGCCCAGCTGCCGGAACCGCTTCAAATCTAATTAGCTACAGAGGTCATAAAAAGTATGGAACAGACCCGTTATTATGCCACTGGCAAAAGGAAAAGCGCTGTCGCCAGAATCTGGATCTATCCGGGCCAGGGCAATATTACCGTAAATGGAAGGCCCTTTGACGAATTCTTTGACGTGGACACGGCACGCATTATCGCGGAACAGCCCTTTGAACTTACCAACACCCGCGGCAAATTCGACGTGCTCGTAACCGTCAGGGGAGGAGGGAAAAACGGCCAGTGTGAGGCCATCCGCCACGGCATTGCCAGGGCGTTACAGTCAGTAGATGAATCCTACAGGATTCCCCTTAAAAAGGCCGGACTGCTCACAAGAGACGCCCGCGTAAAGGAAAGAAAGAAGTACGGACTTGCCGGCGCCAGGAAACGCTATCAGTACTCGAAACGTTAAAGGTTCAACCCGTTTTATCGGAATAATGCCATGTTAAAGGCGGCAATAGTCGGGGGGTCCGGATATACCGGCCTGGAACTCCTGCGCATCCTCAACCGGCATCCCAAGGTTGAGGTTGTTGCAGTAACCTCCCGCAAAAACAAGGGGAAGAGATTGCAGGATCTCTTTCCATCCCTGTCCGGGTTCTATGATCTTACCTTCACCGACCCTGATCCCGGCATACTCAGCTCCCAGGCAGATGTTGTCTTCACCGCGGTTCCCCATCAGGCTGCCATGGCCGTGGTTCCGGCCTTTCTTGAGGCCGGCAGGAAGGTCATAGACCTTTCCGCAGACTTCCGCATAAGGGACAAAGACGTATATGAAATGTGGTATCAGGCGCATACGGCCCCACACCTCCTGGAGCAGGCGGTCTATGGCCTGCCCGAGCTGTATGGCCGGGAAATTTCAAAGGCTGCCCTCGTGGCCAATCCCGGATGTTACCCCACGAGCACCATCCTGCCCCTGGCGCCATTACTCAAGGCGGGCGTCATATCTCCCCGGGGGATAGTGGTGGATTCCAAATCCGGTGTGAGCGGCGCAGGGCGTTCCGCGTCCCTGGCCACGTCTTTCTGCGAGGTGTCCAACGGGTTCAAGGCATATAAGGTGGGCTGCCACAGGCATACGCCTGAGATCGAACAGGAACTTACGGTCGCCGCCGGCTCGGATGTTATAATCAATTTTACCCCTCACCTGGTACCCATGACACGCGGGATCCTGACCACGGCCTACGCCTCCCTGGCAGCCCCCTCATCAACTTCCAGGATACTTGAAATACTGTCGCAGGCCTATGAATCCTGCCCCTTTGTGCGTGTACTCCCTGAGGGGAATTTGCCTGATGTTTCCCAGGTTCGGGGAAGCAATATATGCTGCATGGGCGCGGTGGTACATGAACGCACCGGCAGGGTCATCCTTGTATCGGTCATAGACAACCTGGTAAAAGGCGCATCAGGGCAGGCCGTGCAAAACCTTAACATCATGGAGGGCTGGAGCGAGGAACTGGGTCTGGACACCATCCCTCTCTTCCCCTGAGCCCCACCGGCAATCAAGGAGGGGAGATGCCACCGAGTTTACAGGGGGCGTCGTCGGCGTGTCACCCCTGAGAAACATAAAACTCACCATCCAGTATGACGGGACCGGCTTCCTTGGCTGGCAGGTACAGCCACAGGGGCCAACCATCCAGGGAGAGCTGGAAAAGGCCCTTCGCAGAATCACTGGCGTGAAAACCGTGCTTACAGGCTCAGGCAGGACAGACGCCGGTGTCCACGCCCTTGGCCAGGTAGCCAACTTCCGCACTGACAGCAAAATACCTGTGGAGGGCCTGTTAAAGGGCCTGAACAGTCTTCTTCCTCCCTCCATTGCGGTTGTCAAGGCCGAGGAGGTGCCACTGGAATTTCACTCGATTCGTGACTCCCTGCTAAAGGAATATCGCTATCATCTGATCATATCCTCCTTTCCTCAGCCCCTGTGGAACAAGAGGGCATGGGTGCTGTCCCACCCGCTTGACATTGCCTCCATGCAACAGGCGGCAGGC
>JALVVK010000017.1 GCA_027023445.1 Deltaproteobacteria bacterium
ATTACCACCGCTGGAATCTCTATGGTTCTTCATGATACTCGGCATGTTAGTCGGATTGATCGGCTATTCTTTCAATAAGGCGCTGATAAAATTGCTTAACTTCTTTTCCGCAATGCAACGTTTTCCACTCCTGCTCGTAGGCCTGACCGTCGGTGCCCTAATCGGCGCCCTGGGATGGTTCTTCCCGGACATTGTTGGAGGTGGATATAAAGTCATCCCAAAGGCCCTCAAATGTTGTGTTGTGGGGAATAACAGCATGCCAATGACGATGCTGATCATTATTTTCTTACTGAGGTTTGGTACTACCGTCTTTTGTTATGGTTCTGGCGCACCAGGAGGAATTTTTGCCCCCATGATGGCCCTGGGTACGTTGTTCGGCCTCTGGTTCGGTCATTTTGGCCAAGGCATGTTTCCCCATCTCATATCTCAACCGGGAGTGTTTGCTGTGGCCGCCATGGGGGCCCTGTTTGCGGCTACTGTGCGCGCACCGATAACCGGAATCGTCCTGATAGTCGAAATGACACGAAATTATGAACTTATTTTACCTCTTATTATAACTTGCACGGCAGCAGTCAAGGTTGCCTATCTCCTTGGTGGAAGGCCGATTTACACGGTACTCCTGGAACGGACCCTGAATCTCTCAAGGCATCTTTAAAGGTATCAACGGATTACATGGAGACAAACGAAAGGGACTATGTCAAATCAATATCTTCCAGAACAGCTTGACAGCCACCCCCAGAAGTACTACAGCGAACATCTGTTTGATCCACCGGGCCTTCATTTTTTCCTTCATTATCATGGCGCCAACCTGGGCTCCCACGATTACCGCTATGGATGTTGCGATCATCAGCGGCCAATCAAAATGTCCCTCTGCCAGATGCCCGACAAATCCGGAAAAAGACGAAAAAATAACCACGAAGGCGCTGGTCGCAGCCGCCTGCTTGGTTGGATAGCCCATGGCGAGCATTAATGGAACAAAGAGAAATCCGCCACCAATGCCAAGCAGCCCGGCGATCATGCCGATACCGAATCCTCCTGCCCCCATCATCAGCACTCTTGTCTTCCAGAGCAACATCTGCTCCTTATCCGGCCGCGCTGAGCTTACAAGCATACGCGTGCCGGCATAGGTCATGGCAATGGCAAAAAGCAGGATCAATGTCCGGGTGGGTAAAAATTGGGTCAGGTAAGCCCCTATGGGCGCGCCCGCGAAAGAAGATATCACAAGTGGAACAGAACCCCGGATATCCACCATCCTGGCGCGGAGATAAACCACCGCGGCTGACAGCACCGTGATTCCGTTCAGCAGCAACCCTGTCGGAATGGCCACCGTCTTGAAATTATAACCAAACCAGTGGAGCACAGGCACATACAGCATGGCCCCGCCAAGGCCCAGCATGGAGAAGATAAGGGCCAGGACAAGAATTACCCCCGTGACAACAGTAATCATGTTATTAATCCTTTCACAACCATGCGCCGCATACCTTGTACCCCGTACCGTCTGCCGCCTGCCGCCATCCCCGCGCCGTTATCTTTCCACTGTTTAACTATTCCTCATACCCGGAGCAGGGGATGCAGACCAATTCCCCGTCCCTGTTAACCCTGAGCTTGTTCACAAAAGTCATCTCTCCACACTTTGCGCACCGCCTGGCCTCAAAAATACCTCTGCCTTTTTTGACATCTGTTTTTTCCACTTTTCCGATGTCGAGAAATTCTGATTCGTCAAGGGATAGTATCCTTTTTATAAGGGGATCAGTGATTTCCGGTTCGATTTCCTGTGGCGGCACGCCTGCCCTGCGCTTCTGGACAAAGGGTGAGTTAAGCGCCTTTTCAAAAAAATCCGGTTTGAGACTCACCCGCACTGAACGGCCGGTTGCCTGGTCGATAAGGGTGAAGGCCATTTTGTTGTAATAAAGCTTGCGGATGTTGGACTTGCCATACGTGCAGCCTGTCGCGATCATTATCCCATCCAGAAAACATCCAGCGGCATGTGCTTTTCCTGTCTCCGCCTCGACAAACAGCTCCTTGTCCTGGGAATGTTCCACCCCGAGTACGTTCATGGCGGCCAGACCGGCTCTGATCCCGAGCGGCATGGCGGGACACTTGTGACCGTGAAATTTTAATCCGATTTCGAGTAACTCTTCCAGCTTGCCCATGACAGTATTCTCCTTTTTTTGTCTTTTCGGATTTTTCGTTTATTCAGCCAGTCGGTAATTCACCCACAGGTCACCCCTTAAACAGGCGCTAAATCGTTGTATATGAATATATGAATCTTACTGCCTGGTGTCAATACAGATATGGGTGATAAATATACGCGGCAAGGCTTTTTCCTTTTTTATCGCGAAAATGACATGCATTTCAGCTACGCATCCTGCTTGACTTTAAGATGCGCTTCCCGTATTTATATCATTCATGTCTGAAAAATTGTTTAACAACAGGCGAGATTTTTCACAGACATATTACTTATATATTAATTCCTAAAATCGTTTGATTTTCATCCGTTCGCGTTTTTTTGTCAAGGAATTCTGATTTCACCTAATTGTTATTTTGAGGGCAGATCAATGAGTTACGCAAGACATAAAACCTATTGAATCCTCGGCCGGTATTCCGGTCAGCCCGGTACGGGCTGGGGATACTGCCGACGGCCCCGCCGCTTTCCTGCTGTCTGACCTTCCCTGATTTCAGTCGCTTCCTTTCCTGTTCATCTGGTCTGACAGCCGGCAGGGCTGTCGGATAAACGCGAAAGACCGGGAATTCCTTTCGCGTAATGAACAAGGAGGAGGCAATAAATGAATGCCCATAAAACTGTCGGGTGCGAGGTGCCGCCGACCGCCGGTTCCGTCATGGTGGTGGGTGGCGGTGTGGCCGGGGTCCAGACGGCCCTTGATCTTACCGAGCTTGGTTACCGTGTGTACCTGGTTGAAAAAAGCGCTGCCATAGGTGGGGTCATGGCCCGCCTGGACAAGACATTTCCCACGAATGACTGCTCGTTGTGCATCCTTGCTCCAAAGCTCGTTGAGGCGGGAAGAAACCCCAATATCCACATTCTCACGAACAGCGAGCTTGTTTCCATCGAAGGCGAGGCGGGGAATTTTACCGCAAGGGTAAAAAAGCGCCCGCGGTTCATAGATGAAGAGGCCTGCACCGGGTGCGGCCAGTGCATGATCTACTGCCCAAGGGTAATCGGAGACAATTACAACGAATACCTTGAGATTACCCGGGCCGCCCACATAGACTATGCCCAGGCGGTTCCCACCAGCTACTACATAGACGCGGAGTCATGCCTGAGGGTAAACTATAAAACCTGTGGTATATGCGCCCAGGTCTGCCAGGCAGGGGCCATCCGTTTTGATCAGGAAGAAACGATCCAGGACCTGCAGGTGGGGGCGGTTATCCTCGCTCCCGGGTTCGGAAGAATCAGCGACGAGGTCCTGGCCCGTTTTGGCTGGGGCCGTTATGAAAACGTCGTTACCGCGTTTGAGTTTGAAAGGCTTATGTGCGCGAGCGGTCCTACCGGCGGGGAGATAGTCACCCCGGCAGACCGCAGGCATCCCAAAAAAATCGCATTTATCCAGTGCGTAGGTTCCAGAGACGAGACCTGCGGAAACGGCTATTGCTCTTCTGTCTGCTGCATGTACGCCATTAAAGAGGCGACCATGGCCAGGGAACACGATCCCGAGGCGCGGATAACCCTCTTTTACATGGATGTGCGTACTCACGGCAAGGGATTTGACGCCGCAAGGGAAAGGGCGGTCAGGGAAAACGACCTGCGCATCGTGTATGCCCGCCCGCCCAGGGTGCAGCAGGTGGATGGCAGACTGCTCCTCACCTATGTGACAGACGACGGGCGTGATCACTATGAACTTTTTGACATGGTCGTGCTCTCGCTGGGCCTTCAGGCACCTGAAGATTCGGAAAAACTGGCCCTGGCAGGCCGGATACAGCTCAACCAGTACGGGTTCGCTGCGACTGATCCCGCGCACCCCCTTGAGACGGACAGGCCCGGGATTTTCGCTATCGGCGCCTTCCAGGGGCCAAAGGATATCCCGGACAGCGTGACCCAGGCAAGCGGCGCGTCGGCGCTCTGCGCCGGACTGTTGCGGTGCTCCAGGGGAAAGGAGGTCGTTTACGCCGAATACCCCCGGGAACGCGACGTGGAGGGCGAAGAACCAAGAATTGGTGTCTTCGTGTGCCACTGCGGAATAAATATAGGCGGTGTGGTTGATGTTCCCG
>JALVVK010000018.1 GCA_027023445.1 Deltaproteobacteria bacterium
AACGGCCATGTAATAACCCCATGTGACCCGGTAAAGGCTGGCGATGGTGTAGTCAAAGAGCCTACCGCTGAGCGCCAGATGCCAGAGGCCCCGGGTTACGGCCAGAGGACCTGGCATCTTGTACGGGGAGACATGGAGAAGACGCACAAGCAGTGCCCAGGCTACGGTGAGAACAAGGAATGTCAGCGTGGGATACAGATATTTTGAATACCGATATATCCTCACCTTTTTTCTCCTGTCGTATCCTGTCGTCCGGCAGTGGATGGAGACAGCCAGGAGGTGTCTGTCATGTCCTGGCCGGAGGGGCATGAGTCAATAAGTTTTTCCTGTTTCATCAGGCGGCAGATGCCCTCAATTTCATCAGGACGGGGGATAAGGTCCGTGTATGACACCCTTTTGCCCGTGCCGACCAGAACGCTTTTTAAAAGGGCAGGAGGCAGCCCGTAAAACCGAGCGGTCAGCTCGGCGGCCTCTTTTCTGTGGGATTCAACCCAGAAAGATTCCCTGTAAAAGGCCCTTATGAGATCTTTTGCCTGCGGTTCCCTTTGCCTGAGTACATCTTCCCTTGCCACGAGCACGCTTGAGATGAAATTCGGCCACACATCACTCATCTGATACAGGATTTTCCCCGAGCCTGTCATCTCCGCGTAGGCCGCGTACGGCTCTCCCACGATATAGGCGTCAATGCCTCCTGCCGCCATGGCGGATGGCATGTCAGGCGGAGGCATTTCAAGGATGTTCAGGTCCTTGGGAGACACGCCATTTTGCCTGCACAGGCGGAGCAACGCGAGGTTCTGGCAGCTGAAACGGATGGGTATTGCCACGGTGCGGCCTTTAAGGTCTGTTATGGAAGATATGCCAAGGCCCTTGCGCACAACCATCGCGGTTCCGTTTCTGTGACCCAGCAAAACCACCTTTATGGACACACCCTGTAATCTCATGGCAATGGCAATGGGGGCAAGTATAAAGGCCATGTCCAGTTTGCCACCCCGAAGCGCTTCTATCATCTCGGGCCATGAGTTGAATTTTATGGCATTGAAGCCTTTGTCCGTGTTGTTAAGATGTTCCAGTGTCACCGGACAGAGGAGATGACAGGTAATGGGCAGATAGCCCACTCTCAGCATGGCCCCGGATGATGTGGAGCGGCATCTCCAGTGGTGCAGTATTGTTATGACTATAAGCCACGCCACGCATACGGCCAGGATGCGGATGACGCTTGAATTTTTATCCGTAAAGGCGCAGGTCATTACAAAAAAATTATCGGACATATGAGGAAAAAGATTCATTTACTGTCCGCGTCTCCATGAACTGTGTCCCCGTGGGGGTATTATCCCGGATCATGGTTGACTGCTCATTGGTCTCGATTATAGTGTTCGGACATTATGGGATATAAGACGCAGTTATATTTTTCGGATATGGAGCAACAGATTCCATGAACAAGACAGTCAATGTAGGTCTTTTGGGTTTTGGCACGGTGGGCGGCGGCACTGCCAGAATCCTTCTTGAACAGGAAGACCTTCTGAGCCGCAGGACCGGAACCTCAATCAGGCTTGCTAAAATATGCGACAAGGATATTATTTCAGACAGAGGATTCAGTGTGCCGCCAGGCGTCCTGACCCAGGATCTGGGTGATATCCTGGATAATCCTGATATAGACATTTTCGTAGAACTCATAGGCGGGATTGAACCGGCCCGCTCCTTCATCCTTCAAGCCATTAAAAACGGGAAGCATGTGGTGACAGCCAATAAGGCGCTCCTTGCCACCCATGGATATGAAATATTCAAGGCGGCTGCCGGGGCGGGCGTGGAGGTTGCCTTTGAGGCCAGTGTGGGAGGTGGCATCCCCGTGATTAAGGCCTTAAAGGAAGGGCTTGTGGCCAACAGGTTCCATACAATTATGGGCATCATGAATGGGACTGCCAATTACATTCTTTCCGAGATGACTGAAAAGGGCAAGGAATTCAAGGAAGTGCTTTCGCAGGCCCAGGAGCTTGGTTACGCAGAGCTGGATCCCACATACGATGTCGAGGGAATAGACACGGCCCATAAGCTTGCCATAATGGCGACTATTGCCTTCGGCTCGCCTGTTTCCCTTGATGACGTCTATACCGAAGGCATATCAAGGATATCACCCATGGACATATCCTTTGCCAAGGATCTTGGCTACCGTATAAAACTGCTCGCCATAACAAGGGAACAGCCCGACGGGATCGAACTGAGAGTGCATCCCACCATGGTCCCTTCAGATCATTTGCTTGCCCAGGTTGGCGGGGCGTACAACGCGTTTTATCTTATAGGCGATTTCGCAGGCAAGGTATTGATGTACGGCCTCGGCGCCGGCCAGAGGCCCACAGGAAGCGCGGTGGCGGCGGACGTGGTGGATATTGCGAGAAATATCGTCCATGGGGCACAGCGGAGAGTGGATCCTCTTGGAATACCATTTGACAGGCTGTCACCTCTTAAAAAGGCCCCGATGGATAATCTCTCCAGCAGGTATTATTTCAGGTTTTCGGTTCTTGACAGACCGGGAGTCCTGGCCAAGATATCCGGCATACTGGGAGACCAGGGTATCAGTATCGCCTCGGTGGTACAGGAAGGGCGGGACCGTACAGGTTCTGTCCCTATTGTAATGCTTACCCATGAGGCCATGGAGAAAAGGGTAAGGGCCGCGCTGGATGTGATTGATCGGTTGGATGTGGTTTCTGATGCCACCATGGTTATCAGGATGGAAGATTTGCACGCCATAGAAGGTAATTGAGAATTCTGAGAATTCCGGAGGACATGAAATGACCGACCTGCAGGAAGAAAGAGACCTGTCCCCGCTGGATCTGCCTGTGTCCAAATATATTGTGCTGGTAGGGGATGGAATGGGGGATTATCCGCTTGAGGAACTTGGCGGGAAGACTCCTCTTCAGGCTGCGAGAACTCCCGCGATGGACCGTCTTGCAAAGATGGGCACCCTTGGCAGGGCCAGAACCATTCCCAATGGCCTTCCTCCCGGAAGCGATGTGGCCAACATGAGTATCATGGGCTATGACCCGGAGGTCTTTTATACGGGACGCGGACCCCTTGAGGCGGCCGCAATGGGCATTGCAATGAACCCGGAGGACGTTGCCTTCAGGTGTAATCTGGTCACCCTTGGTTTCAAGGAGGGCCGGGTCTTCATGGAGGATTACAGCGCTGGACATATCAGCACAGATGAGGCGGCCTCGCTCATCAATGACCTTGCCCCACACGTATCATCCCGTTCCTTTGAACTTTATGCCGGCGTAAGCTACAGGCATCTTCTGCTCTGGAAGGGGGGGCCTGAGGGCATAGCAACTGTGCCGCCGCATGACTATACCGGAATGGATGTGACAGAGGCCTGGCACGTTTACGAGGAAGAACCCCTTCTTTACGATCTGCTTACCAAGGCCATCACCCTTTTTCATCGTCATCCGGTGAATGACAGACGGAAAAGACAGGGCAAACCCCCGGCAAATTCACTCTGGCCCTGGGGACAGGGAAGACGCCCGGTAATGGCTACCTTTCCCCAGCTTTATGACATACAGGGCGCGGTGGTGGCGGCAGTGGATCTCATAAAGGGACTTGGTGTCTGGGCCGGCCTTGAGATGGTAAATGTACCCGGCGCAACAGGTTATCTTGATACCGATTACCACGCAAAGGCCATGGCCGCCCTGAAGGCGATCAGGGAAAAAACGCTTGTCTTCGTGCATGTTGAGGCCCCTGACGAGGCAGGCCATATGGGCGATCTCAAGGAAAAGATAAAGGCTATAGAAAATTTCGATAAGCAGGTGGTGGGTCCTGTGGCGGAAGGCATTCAGGAGATGGGGCAGCCTTATAGAATTTTAGTGACTACGGATCATTATACCCCAATAAGCGTTAAAACCCATCGGCCTGACCCAGTGCCGTTTGTTATTTATGACAGCCGGGACGCCATGGATAATGAAGGGTATTCTTTCTGCGAGGCGGACGCTGAGAGATCCGGCATCCTGATGGACAGGGGATGTGAGCTCATGTCCAGGTTCATAGGGGTCACTCCTAGAGAGGTGGAACTTAACCCGAAAAAGAAGTAAAGTGAAAAATTGTGATATTTCAGGCCTGGCGCACAGCGAGCCGGTTTACCGGCATCACTACCGCGTGATATATGGAGATACCGACGCTGCGGGG
>JALVVK010000019.1 GCA_027023445.1 Deltaproteobacteria bacterium
CCCACCCTGGGGCCTGTATAGATAATGTCCGGGTGCACCTTATCTATCACCTCAAAGAACTCGAGTTCATTTCCATCATCTATATAGATTGTCCCCTCATTGCCTCGCGAAATTGCCTTCTCAAAGTCATCCGGATGACCAAACTTGCACGACATGGCCACCACAGGCATCCCCAACTCATCCTCAAACGCCTTTACCCAGTGCCATAAGCGCGGCCCGCCCGTCCATATGCAGATCTTTTTGCCCTCCAGTCTTTCTTTGTACCAGTCCAGCTTGGGTCTCCATTTTGCCGTTTCCTCAGCGATCAATGCCTCTGCCTTATCCTCAAGGCCAAAGAAAACACCGACCTTTCTCAGACCTTCCGCTATGTAATCAAAACCCCAGGGATCTATATCAAGTCGCGGGATGTTGTAATTTTTCTTTAACTCGTTGGCGATATAACCAGCCGACCTGGCGCATATAACGACATTCAACTTTGCCCTGTGCATGCCCCGCAGTTGATCGTAGGACCCATTTCCGGTAAAGTGCCCTATTATCTGGATACCCATCCTCTTCATATAATCTTCCATGATGAAGCCATCACCCTGGATGTTGTATTCGCCAATAATATTCACAGTATAAGGGCTCAAGATTTCAGGTTCATAGCCTCCCACCTTTTCTTTCATCCAATCCATATTGAACTCATGATGCCCTTTAGACTGACTGACACCAGCAAAGCCAGGACATGCTACACAAAAGATGTCCACATCTTCCAATTCCTGTTCCACCTCTCTGGCAACCGCATCTATATCATCTCCAATCAACGCGGTAGCGCAGGTTATATAGACAATCATTCTCCTAAATTGAGGATAAATCTCAAAAGCCTCTTTTATAGACTTCTTCAACCTATTTACTCCACCAAATATGACATGCTTTTCTTTCATGTCCGTCGAACAGACATGCTTTAGTTGAAAATTTTCGTTATCGCTTATGTATCGCTTTGTATGCCATGTATTGTAAGCGCATCCAACCGGCCCATGAATCATCTGAATGCAATCTTTGATTGCACCACCGATTACGAGTTTTGCTCCACAATAAGCGCAACCTCTTTCTGTCAATGATCCTGGGATAGTTGTTATATTTGCTAAAGGTAAATAATTTGTTATATCCTCATCCAACGATTTTATATAACAATGCCTTTCCCGTTCAGGAATAGCTTCGTCACAGTTAAACAGCATAAATGGCATTTTTACCTCCTGTATATTCTTAATGGCTGCAAATAGAACAATGAATAGCGCTATATCGGTCAGGACACGCCTCTTGCTGAACCAGTCTACCCATTTCCTCGCCTGGCACACCTACAGCATCTGCCCGGCATTGTTTACAAAGATACCATTGCTTGATAATGGGAGCGCACATGGCCCGTGATTGTTGCAGTTCAGCAACGGTAGGTGGTCGTAAATGAGCAAATTTCCCAAGCGGAATGAGAGGCATGATGTTCATTATATATGCCCCGGCTGCCTTTATGGTTTCAGCTATCTCGACCAGATGCTCGCCATTAACTTCCGGCATAAATACCGTATTGACTTTGATGATGAATCCCTCTTGAGATGCCTGATGAATGCCTTCCAGTTGACGCTCCAACAGAAGTCTGGCGGCCTGCAAGCCATGATAGACCTGTTTTCCCCAGCGCACATGGGCATATATATGCTGGGCAATTTCTGGTGAAACGGCATTGATTGTCACGGTAAGGTATTTAACCCCTACCTTTTTCAGGGCAGGCAGGCTGTCCGACAGTGCCAATCCATTTGTACTGAAACAAAACTTCAAGTCCGGAAAGGCGGGGACGATCTTCTCTTTTACTAATGCAAACGTCTCCAGCGTAGCCTTATTGGCCAAAGGATCACCAGGACCGGCAATAGCGACTATACGAATCCGTGGTTCAACGGCAAGGGCTGTTTTAAGCCTCTTTAAGGCACGCTGGGGGGTTAATATCTCACCTGTCACCCCTGGCCGACTCCCATTGAAGTTGTTCACTTGCCGCACACAGTAATTGCACTGGATATTGCAAAAGGGCGCCACGGGCAGGTGTATCCGGCCGATTTCGTAATGTGCCTGCGAATCATAACACGGGTGTGGAATATACACGGTTTATCTCCTTAATTTACACTGTTATCTCTTTTGCCTTCTCCCCGGTCCTGATCTGGACGCTTTCAAACACTGGACTGACAAAGATGCGTCCATCACCGTGATTGCCCGTCTGATTTACACGGATAATCGTCTTCACTACTTTGGGGACATCTTCATCATTGACTACTGATATCAGCATGCGTTTGGGTATATATTTCATGGCGTCAGACGCCCCCGCATTCTTTATAACCTCCGGACTTATCTGGAAACTAACCTCTCCGATGAGTCCCTTCTGTTTACCGCGACCAACTACCTTATAGGCTGTCATGGCAGGGAAACCAGCCTCATCCAGGGCCTTTTTGGTCTTTGACATCCGGTTCATTCGTATAATGGCGCATACTTCCTTCATGCTCTCCTCCTAAAGGCCCCTGGTACCAGTACGGATGGTATAGGCTTCTTCTACTGGAGAGATAAAAATCCTCCCATCACCGAAATTACCCGTTTTGGCATTTTTTATAATAATATCCAGAAGTTCATCCACATTTTCGTCTTCTGTCACAATCAAGAGCATGGTTTTGGGGAGTTCATCATAATGAATGCTGCCGACATCCAGCCCCTTTTGCTTACCACGGCCCACTACATCTATCTTGGTCAGGGAAACGAATCCGGCCTCGGCAAGGGCGTCTACCACATCTTCTGTCTTTTCGGGTCTCACAATGGCCTTAATCTTTCTCATTTTTTCCTCCTTCTCATTTTTCCCTCCTTGATCAAGCTCAACCGATAATGCCATACTTCACCACCAGGGCTTCCAGTTCATCCATCTTCATAATGGGCTTGGGAATGACAAAATCTTCATTGTTAATGATATTTTCAGCCAGCTTTTCATACTCATGTGCCTGTTTGCACTCGGGATCAAATTCTATGACCGTTTTCTTATTAAATTCAGCCTTTTGCACGATGTTATCCCGAGGAACAAAGTGAATGAGTTTTGTCCCTAAACGGTCACAAAATTCCTCCATAAGTTCCAATTCCTTATCTACTTTCCGGCTGTTACAAATGATGCCTCCTAAACGTATACCGGTGCGTGCGGCATATTTTACCAGCCCCTTACAGATATTGTTCGCGGCATAAACCGCCATCATTTCACCGGATGTAACGATATAAATTTCCTGTGCCTTACCCTGCCGCATTGGCATAGCAAAACCACCACAGACCACGTCACCCAAGACATCATAGAAAAGAAAATCCAGGTCCTCAGGATATCCGCCAAGGCTTTCCATCAGATCAATAGCAGTAATAATCCCCCGCCCGGCACAGCCGACACCTGGTTCAGGTCCCCCTGATTCCACGCCAAGGATTCCGAGGAATCCTTTTTTTACTACCTTATCTAAGGTCACATTTTCCTCACCCAACTCTCGCAAGGTATCCAACACGGTATCCTGTGGTTTACCACCTAAAATCATCCTGGTAGCATCTGCCTTTGGATCACATCCGTGAATCATTACCTTCTTGCCAAAAGAATAGGCCATGGCTGAGGCCATGTTCTGGGTTGTAGTGGACTTACCAATTCCTCCCTTTCCATAGATACCAATCTTTCTCATGAGTTAACCTCCACATGGTTATACGGGCGGTAGCGCCCTTTGTTTTGTGTTTATTACCGCGTTGCTGAAGGAATACGGCAAGCCTTATGCCATACAACGAAATGGGGCTATTTCTAATGTCAATTTATTGTTTTTACAGCAATAATTAAACACACCTTCACCTGAACACCTTATTTTTCAGGGAAAACCTTTTTGTAAACTTTACAACAGAAGGGAATATCATCTTTCAATTTTGAAGAATTGAAAATTATCCAACACAACACAATACGGATTCCCATTAAAAGACAATCATGACAATTTTGTTATATTGTGAATATAAAACTTATCATTTTTGTTAAAAAACAACACGCCGCCAAAAACATTTTTGACTAACTATTTAATATTACAGAATAAATTTCTGGATCTACCTTAGGAACGCAATTTGCTGTCTACAACAGATGGACTGTCTACTCTTAACTATATCCATATAATGCGCTGGCAATTGGGGAGTATATCGATAAACCTGTCCACCCGAATTACCCGCGTTTTAATAAAGGAGGAGCACCCATGACTAAAACCGACGGCTGTAATGTATGCACCTTGCCGTCACCGAACAGACCCGGCATAAAGGACCTGGAGCTGCACGCACTGTACGAAATAGCCAACCTGGTCGGTTCTGCCATGAACCTTGGCAAAACCCTGTCCGATGCGCTGCGGGTACTTCACACAACCCTTCGAATGGAACGGGCCACCCTGATCCTTCTGGATGAATCCGGAGAAAAACTGACAATCAGGGCCTCATATGGCCTCACAAAAAAAGAACAGCAAAGAGGGGTCTACGGGCTGAATGAGGGGGTATGCGGGAAAATATTTCAGACGGGACTGCCCTTTGTTGTCCCAGACATAAACAGCGAGCCGCTATTTTTAAACAGGACCCAGGCAAGAAACCACATAAAAAAGGAGAAAATTTCCTTTATCGGTGTACCCATACTCCTTTCTGACGTACCTGCGGGAGTCTTGACCGTTGACCGTCTCTTCGGCCAGGAGATCTCCTTTGAAGAGGATATCCGGTTCCTTTCCGTGGTGGCCAGACTGATCGCGCAATTTCTCGAGCTGAACCTTGCCATCCGGCGCCACCGAGCCGACTTGGTTGAAGAAAACCGCCATCTGCGCGCCGAACTGCAGAAAAACTACAACCGTCACAACATAATCGGCCAGTGCAAGGTTATGCAGGAGGTTTTCCATTCCATTGGCAAGGTAGCACCCAGCAGCGCCACGGTCCTCCTGCTGGGAGAATCCGGTACAGGAAAGGAACTGATAGCCCGGGCAATACATAATGAAAGTCCCCGCCGGGATAGCCCCTTCATAAAGGTAAACTGTGCCGCCCTGCCAGAGACCCTGCTCGAAAGTGAACTGTTAGGGCATGAAAAGGGAGCATTCACAGGGGCAACGACTGTCAAGAAAGGCCGTTTTGAGCTCGCTCATAAAGGAACGCTTTTCCTGGATGAAATAGCAGAGCTTTCACTGCCGTTGCAGGCAAAACTCCTGAGAGTCTTACAGGAACAACAGTTCGAACGACTTGGAGGCACGGAAACCATCACGGTAGATGTACGGATTATTGCGGCCACTAACCGGAGCCTGGATGAAGAGGTAGCCAATGGCCTGTTCCGGGCCGACCTGTACTACCGCCTGAACGTAATACCCATTCTTCTACCCCCTTTACGCCAGAGAAGGCAGGACATCCCCCTGCTTATTGACCACTTCTTAAGACAGAGCAACAAGCGCAACCACAGGAAGGTACGTCTTTCATGGGAGGCCCTGGAATTTCTGGTGGAGTACGACTGGCCTGGGAACGTACGTGAGCTCCAGAACCTGATTGAACGGCTGGTTATTCTGACCGAAGGTAATACTGTCAGATACGCTGACTTGCCCAGCTACATGTTGGCCGAACCTGAACCAACCGTTGACCAGGGACAGGGGAAGGCCGTAAAATCACGCACACTGACCGTCCCCCGTAAAAAACTGAGTCTTCGAGATATGGAGAGACAGGAAATCGAAGCCGCCCTGCGCAGGCACGGATGGGTTCAGGCCCGTGCCGCGAGGGAACTTGGGCTTACACAGCGACAGATAGGTTACCGTATCAGGAAATATGGCCTGCGCGTACCCGGGGCACGCTGAGATCTACCACGGAATTATGTCCCCCGACCCGGCGTGCGTCCGGATAATCTCCCGGCCTGACTGCCCCATCCAGTCCTGGCACTTCTTTCTCCAGATAACGCCATAAGGGATCTTCCATCGCCCCTCCATTGCGCAAGAGATGAGACGGAATGGGCAAACAATCCGTGCAGGAACCGTGATGAATCACCGCCACCTCTTCGCCAATCGCCCGCACATCTTCAGGATCGTGGGTGACAAGCACGATAGGCAGTGAGAGGTCATTGGTCAGATGGACGAATTCCTGGCGAAGACGCTGTCGAAGGCCCGTATCAAGGGCACTGAAGGGTTCATCAAGGAGCAAAAGATCAGGCTCTGCAAGAAGTGTCCGGCCTATGGCCACCCTCTGCCTCTGGCCTCCTGAGAGCTGGGAGGGAAAGGCGTTTAACAGGGAGGTTATCTCCAGCCGCTCCGCCATGGCACGAACTCGTCTGGATCGCGTGCTCCCTTTACGGATGGCAAAGGCCAGATTTTCCGCAACGGTAAGATGAGGAAACAGGGCGTAGTCCTGAAAAACGATACCCACCCGGCGTTTCTGGGGTGGAAGGTTGACCCCCTTTCCGGAATCAAAAAGGCATCGTCCGCAGACTGTAATTTTACCCCTATCGGGAGCCATAAGACCCGCTACCATCTGCAGTGTCAGGGATTTTCCCGCGCCGGAGGGCCCCCAGATAACAAGCCTGCGACAAGATGATTTAATATCCAGACGCAGGCTCCAATCACTGAAATCCTTTTCAAGATTTATATGAACCATCCCATTACTTCCCATAATCAGAATCAGCTTCCCCGCTTCGTACGATCCACAAGATCGATATGGATATCAACGTATGAACCATTACCAGTACATTCGCCTCCTGCATCCTTCCCGAGATAAAGGCGTTATAAATGGCAAGGGGCATGGTGGACGTCCTTCCCGGTATGTTGCCTGCCAGCATGAGTGTGGCCCCGAACTCCCCCATGGCCCTGGCGAATGCGAGCACCACGCCCGCCAGTATGCCACGCCTGGCCAGGGGAAGAGTAACCCGCCAGAAGGCCTTCCACGAAGAATGCCCCAGTGTATAGGCGGCCTGTTCCAGGTGCGGGTCCACTGCCGCGATTGCCGCGGTCGCGGTCTTAAAAAGAAGCGGAAAGGCCACCACCACCGATGCTATAACCGCGCCCCACCAGTTGAACATGGGCGTCCACCCGAACACCCTGTACAACCAGGCCCCAAAAACTCCCTTATGGCCAAAGAGGACCACCAGGTAATATCCCAGAACAGTGGGCGGCAGGACCAGAGGCAGCGAAAAAAGCACATCCAGAATCCTTCTACCCATAAAACGGCGACGGGCAAACAGGTATGAAACAGGTATGGTGGCTACTGTCAACAGGGCCGTTGCGACAAGGGCGACCTGAAGGGACAGCCTGATGGGGAAAAAGATTTCACCGGACATGCTCAGTAATCAACTCCCGCTGGCCTGGCTTATGGGCGAAAAACCAAATTTCACAAGAATGCGCTGGCCCTCCGGCGACAACAGAAAGGAGAGAAACCTCTCCGCCTCTTTCGGATGATCCGAATGTTTCAGCACCGCGGCAGGATATAAAATAGGGGTATGTAATCTGTCATCCACGATTGACACCACCCTCACTTCAGGCACTATGGCATCCGAGGCGAATACAAACCCTGCCTCCACCTCGCCCCTGGCGACATAGTCCCTGACCTGCCTGACGTTTATGCCATAAACCAACTTTTTCTGAACGGCATTCCATAACCCCACTGACTCGAGGGTTTCCTTGGCGTACCGTCCCGCTGGTACGTGAGACGGGTCTCCTATGGCAATATGCCTGACATCAGGGCGTGTGAGATCATTCAACCCCTTCAGTCCGGAAGAACCCGCCTGTTCCACAAGGGCTATCCTGTTGGCGGCGAAATTCTTCCGGCTTTTTTCGATAATCAATCCATGCTTCTGCAGGCGGTCCATATAACGTTGGGATGCGGAGGCATAGAGGTCCACAGGGGCGCCCTGTTCTATCTGGACGCACAACCTGCCGGAAGACGCCAGATTCAACAGGATCCTGGTCCCGGGATGAGTCTTTTCAAATGTCAGGGCAGCCTCCCTGAAGGCATCACTGAGGCTGGCTGCCGCCGCCACCATGACCTCATCAGCATGAGCGTCCCCGGTCTTAAAGGAGACCCCGGCGACAAGCACAATTAAGGACAGGACAAAAACAACAAAATCACGTCTGGCTGAAAGCATCTTGATACCCCTTTACTTATGCCTGAAAATGAACTCTCATTTTCGCTATTTTTATTTAGGAATAACGCCTTTTCCTGTCTGCTGCAATAACAATTTTCCTGGCCATTCATGCTATCTCGCCGCTGCCCCTGGCGCGATTTTCTTACCTGAAACACAATTATAATTTCTGCAAGGCATTCACCGCGGTCAGCGAGAACTGGTAAAAGAAACTTGATCCGCCCCGGTCACGTCTTCAATGCCTGCAGAAATGAAATTACGTCCGGCCTCAATTTTGCCGTGAAGTCAATATCCTCATATCGGCATCTTTACAAAAGCGCAATGCGGGCTCTTGATGAGGCGAAAGAATATTTTGACTTTAATAACAAAAAATTATCCCTGACAGCGTTGTACCTTTGCCTGGAAAAGATTTTTCAAAAGGCCATCAGATATAATTGATCAATCTGTTCTTTGGCTGATGGGAAAGGCCAAAATTTTTACATGATCAGACATAAATCCTCTTTTTTGTGACATGGGCTACATTTTTTGGGACCGCGAGCCATCCCTTCCCGCCCATCTGCGTATCACCTTATACAGCATCTCCGGCTCCACGGGTTTGGCAAGGAAATCGTTCATGCCCGACTCTATACATCGTTTCCTGTCAGAGGTGCTTGCCGTCATTGCGACTATGGGAGTGCGGGCATTTGGCCCCCCGGCCCTTAATTGCCGGGTAAGGGAAAAACCATCGAAATCAGGTAGACGAATATCCATCAGGATAAGATCAAAGCGTCTTTTCCCCGCAACCCTGAGCACGCTTTGACCACTTGAGGCCACTACCGCCCTGATCTTTTTTTTCTCCAGAAACGCGAGTCCCACTGCCTGATTTATCTCGTCATCATCCACGAGAAGGACACAGAGCCCCTCCAGGCCAGACTCATGGGCCACGCCCTGTTCCATATCATCGGACCGGCCCGAACCGTAAAGCGCGGAATGCGCCGCCTGAAGCAGCGATTCCGTCCTCAACGGAGACGCAAGGCAGCATATTTTCCCGGCCCTGTGCCCGCAACCTGGTAGTGACTGCATGGAAAGCGCCTCTACAGGCGGAACAGAGGTAATGATAATTGGTATGCCTCTGCCCTCATAAGGGAAGGTAAATTTACCCGGAGATCCATGTCCGCCATTACCATCAGGTTTTCCAAGGGCAATAAAGGAATCCCAGCTCATCATCAAAAAATCAGGAGGATGTTGTTCAAGAATCTCGCAGAGGGTATCTTTATCCCCCAAGGTGACTGTTTCGCAGCCCGACCTGTAAAGCCTCCGGCAATTCAGAATTCTCCGGAACCCGCATTCTTCAACCACGCAGGCCACTGGTTTCCGCGACCCGATCAGGCCTAATACATGTTCTGTGTGCGCATTTACCTCGCAGGGAAGGGAAAAAGAGACAACAAAACCGCCATCTGCCTTGTTAAAGACCTCCATGTGCCCGTTAGCCCCCTCAACGGCGGCGCACGCTATGGCCAACCTGAGGCCGCAATCAACCGGCCCTGACAAACCGGGTATCGAAAAACGGACAAAAGAAAAACGGGGAAAAATTTCTTCTGGCTCATCATCCCCGCCTGCCAGTGCCCCCGTGTCAAAGGAGACGCGCACTGTCAGGAAGCCGCACCCAGGCCGCTCCAACGCGGGGATATCCTCAAAAAAAACATCCAGCCGCGCGGGATTTCCCGCAACCATGTCACAACAAAAATCAAAAATTCTACCACAGGCAAGGCGAAAGGCCTTCCCAGCCCCCACAAAAAAGGACGGCACATCCGACCCTATATCAAGGGAAAAATCAGAGGCGCGACCTCCGGATCGGGAAATACCGGAGGCGATAGTCTCCTCCAGCACATCCTCAAGGCAGAATCCTGTGTTTTCTTCATCCATAGGGCCTGCGTTCAGCTTCAAAAGAAGCATAAGCTCATCAATGCGGCCAATCAGCCTGTGAGACGCACTCTTTATGGATTCCAGATAACGGCATATTGCCTGATCAGTGGCAAGCTCCCCACACAGATCGGTTATCCCCAATATTGAGCTCAAAGGGCTTCTGAGCTCATGGCCAAGCTCTTTTATAAAGGCTCTGCGGATCAGAAATGGATGCCCTGCCCTTTTTTTATCCACTATCGTATTCTCCTTTTCGCGTAAGCCTGTCAAAAAATCTGGTGTATTCTTTCAGACCTTTCCTTAACACATGGATCCTTTCCTCGACCATACCTCCCAGCCTGACACGATATCCAGAAATTCGAAATAGTTTTTATGGCGGCCTTACCGTTAAGGCTTACTGTCAAATCATAATCCTGTTTGAGCGCGCCAATGGAAGACCTTATGTTAACCGGCCCATCATCCACTGTGAGGATCCGGTTTCTTTAGGTCTTGAGTCTGGCATCGCCCCTACTCCTGAAGATCAATGGACATTTTCTCCGCAAGTTTCCTGATAAGCCCCGCAGCCTTCCTGAAGTCAAATTCATCCAGGGCGGCCTTTATCATCTCCCCGTCCGGGCCAAATCCCATCTGCGCCACCCATCCCTCAAGTTCACAGAAAAGGTCCTCGGACTCCGCATCATTCTTCTCCACAAGCCTAAGCAGACGCATCCACTGCCGGCCCGGATCAGCAGGACCGGTCGCGACATCATCCTCCCCCCCCTTCGTACCATTTCGGGACCGATCACACTTTTCAAGACTGGCAGCGGTTTCCAGCACCATGTTCAGCTGCCTCTCTGCCTCTTCAAGAAGCGGGTCCAGCCCCCCCAGGCTGCCCGAGGCGAGCGCATCCTCAAGCACTCCCACCCGTTCGGAAAGGCACATGGCGGCAAGGTTTGCCGCGACCCCCTTGAGTGTGTGGGCCATGGTCCTTGCCTCCTTAATCTTTTCATCCCGAACAAGCCCGGAAATTAATTCAATATCACGGGCATGATCCCTGGCAAACTGCCTTAAAAGATCGACAAAAAGGGACTCCATGCCGGAAAACCTCTTCCTGGCCGAGGCCATGTCAATACCTGCAAGCTCCTCTGAAATCAGTACGGATGCGCCGCCTTCCCCGGCATCATAAGGAATCACCGTCGCGGCAGCATTCCGTTCCCGATTACCCGCCCATTTCGCTATGGTCTTCAGCAGGGTGACCGGATCAACCGGCTTTGTGACATAATCATTCATCCCCGCCTGGATACAGGCCTCCCTGTCCCCCTTGAGGGCGTTGGCCGTCATTGCGATGATCGGCATATCCTTCATCCCAACCTTTTTCCTTATGGCACGGGTGGCCTCGAACCCGTCCATTCCTGGCATCTGTATGTCCATCAGGACCAGGTCCAGATCCTCACCGACCATGGAAATCGCCTCAATGCCATTGTTTGCCACAAGAACCTGAACCCCGGCCCGGGACAGAATCTCTACTGCCACCTTCTGGTTTATAACATTGTCCTCCACAAGCAATAACCGAAGGCCCGAAATATCCGGTCCTTCAGGCTCGCCGGCCGCCCCACCCTTATCCGGACAGGTTACCCCCAAGGATGATCCCACGATCTTTCCGGACACCATACCGACCAGCCGCACAAGACAGGACTCTTTAAGGGGCTTCAGAATGACTTGGCGGATACCATTCATCATGGCCGCTTCCCTTTCTGCCTCCTGCCCGAAGGAAGACAGCAGGGCTACAGTAACCCCGAAAGGCATTTTCCCCAGGATGCGGGCCACACCATCCATGGATGCCACCCGAAGGAGCGAATTGTCTATAATTATGAGGTCAAAGGCCCGCTGCCCTGACGCGAGCATCTCACCCAGGGCCGCCAGCGAACTCACGATCTCACAGCCTATTCCATGACGAGAAAGCATCTTCTGTGCAACACTCAAAATCGAAGGATTAAGCCCGGCCACAAGCACTGAAAACTCACCTGGGGCATAACCCTTCACACAAACGGATTTCTCCTGTGGTTCCAGAGCCAGCTGTATGTGAAATACGCTTCCCCGGCCAGGCTCTGATTCTATCCAGATCCTCCCGCCCATTGCGTCCACGATCCGCTTGCAGATGGCAAGTCCCAGGCCGGTCCCACCGAACTTCCTCGTGGTGGAGGCATCCGCCTGGGTGAACGGCTGAAACAGGGAAGCCGCCTTCTCGGGCTCAATCCCTATTCCGGTGTCACTCACGGAAAAATGGAGTTTCGCCGCGTCGCCACCCTTACTGTCAACAAGACGGCAGGAGAGCACTATCTCCCCATGATCCGTAAACTTTATGGCATTTGAGACCAGATTGGTCAGAAGCTGACCAATGCGGACCGGGTCTCCGACAAGGAGACGGGGCACATCGGGTTCAATGTCAAAAAGCAGTTCAAGCCCCTTTTCCCCTGTTTTCTCGCAGAACATGTCGGCGATATTATCCAGGATCTCCTCAAGATCAAAAGGCACATCCTCTATTTCCATCTTCCCCGCCTCTATCTTGGAAAAATCCAGGACGTCGTTTACCAGGCCGAGGAGGGAATGGGCTGACGCCTTGACCACCGTGAGGTACTCCCTGAGTTTTGAGGGAAGATCCATGGACAGGGCCAGCCCGGTCATCCCGATAATAGCGTTCATGGGCGTCCTGATCTCATGGCTCATGTTGGCGAGAAAGTCCGACTTTGCCCTGTTCGCGGCCTCGGCCTGCTGTTCGGCAATGCTTCGTTCCTCAGCCTCTCTCTGGAGGTTTTCATTGGATTCCCTCAGCTCCCTGGTACGGGCCTCCACTTTCTCCTCAAGCTCCCTGTTGAACTGTTCCAGCCGGAGATTGGCATCTTCAAGGCGGCGGGTATATTCAGCCTGCAGAACCTCCTTTTCCCTCTTAAGCACATTTACCTTGTCTGCCAGGGCCAGTGAAAGGATTATGACCTCCCAGGCAGAGCCTATCTGAATCCCCCATATGGTCACAAAATTATTGGGCAGCACACCAAAGGACTTGAGGGCATAGATTGCCATCCCACCAAGGGAAACGGTCCAGGCGACGGCATAATAGCGGGCTGGCCGATACCCCTTGAAGGCGCAGATGAGACCGCACACGATGTGGACAAGGACACCCATGGTAAGCAGGCTTGCGAACTTTATACTCACTGAATAGGGCATGAAAAAGGAAAGGGCTGCCCCCGCGACACCAAGATAGATATATGCCCTCAGGATCTTGTCTCCCAGAGGTATATTTTTTTCTGTATTGAGAAAGGAACGGGTAAACAGGGCACCAAACATGTGGGCCAAAAATATGAAAAAAGGCAGACTGACATTGGCCCACCATATGTGGTCAGGCCAGAAATATTTGAAGGAGACAGCGTTCAGTCCAGCCTGGAAAAGGGCGTAAGAGCCCACAAAAAAAACGTAATATAAAAAGGTGATATCTCTTATACTGACAAAGACGAAAAAATTGTAGGCCAGCATGGCGAAAAGTATTCCGAAATACAGGCCTAAAATGATTTCCGCGTTTTCAACCTTTTCCATAAGCCCCTCTGGAGAACAGAAATAGGCAGGCATATTGAGGGAACTCGTCGTGCGGCACCTGAGAAAACAGGTTTTCTGTTCACCTTTCTCCAGGCTTATTGGAAAAACAAAATTTCTGTACGGGACAGGACGTTCGAAAAAAGGGTGACAGTCCCCGGTCCTGGTTACGTTGTAAGTGCCGTTTGCATCAGGAACATACAGGTCCAGGTGATCAAGGAGTGGATATTCAACCTCCAGATAGTAATTGACGGCCCGGCTACTGTTATTCTTTACAATAAACCGGAACCAGTATGCAGACGAGGTGAATCCAAACCCTGGGGCGTCGGATTCAGAGGGTCTGAAATCGCCCGAGGAATAGGCCTTGAGCACATCCCCGATCTCCATGCGGCCGGTTTTGTCCTCAAAAATCTCAAAACTGCGGCCGACAGAACAGTCCCTGACACTGGAATTAATAACTACAGGCCTTGAGGCCCGCCCATTTCCCGGACAAAACAGCAGCAGGACCAGGCACAGATGGACTGCGATCAGAACCTGGGGCCCTATGCCCGCACGTGAACAAAACAAAAAATACCTGGACAAACCTTGAGAGGCAGACCCCGCCTGCTGCAAAAATTGTTTTTTCCCCTCCCCCGATGAATAAGTCATAATCCCGGATTATGCGGTGCGAAGGCCATTAATGGATATCCGGCAGGTGATTTATCGAATCAACCTACTGATTTCAAACATAAAAGCCTGCATTTCTGGTAAAGCGCAACTGCCCTGAAACAAAGGAAGGCGGCACTCAAAGGCAACAAAAACTATAACACAATGATATAATGATCGTAAACTACGCGCAGAGCCGACGCATGAGACGGGTGAACGAAAACAAAAAGGCCTGAATGTCAGTGACATTCAGGCCGGATGATTTACTGAATTTCTGAACGGTATCTAAAATACCATTGCCAGGCTCTTTTGCGCCGCGTCAGCCACCTGAGCAAGGCCTTCAGGCAGGATACCGAGATACATGACGCCAATTGCGGCGAAAATAATGGCCAGCATAGCCGGCGCTGCAATGGCTCCCGCCTTTACATCCCGAACAGGATCCTTCATGTACAGCATGTATATCACACGGAGATAATAATAAGCCCCGATAACGCTTGTAAGCACGCCAAGCGCGGCAAGGAGGAGATAGCCTTCCTTAATGGCCGCCGAAAACACATAAAATTTGCTTATAAAACCAGCCGTGGGAGGAAGGCCGGCCATTGCCACCATAAACAGGGACATGAGAAAACTGAGGAAAGGATACTTGTACCCGAGCCCCCGGTAATCGTCCAGAGTCTGAGCGGTCCTCTCTGTACCATCAAGAATATACAGGACACCAAAGGCGCCGAGATTCATGAGTGTATATGAAAACAGGTAGAACAATACGCCCATCCGCCCCTCGTCATTGGCCGCAAGAATTCCAAGTGCCATATACCCCGCGTGGGCAATGGACGAATATGCAAGCATTCTCTTGACATTCTTCTGGGATACAGCAAGGAGGTTCCCGAAGAACATTGTTAGCAGGGCGAGCCACCACACCACCGGTTTCCAGTACGCTCCAAGTGCAGCCAGATTTATGGTTGAGTTGAAATCAGGCTGCCCGCTCAGGCTGAGAATGGGAGTGAAGGCCACTGAAAGCAATTTGATAAAGACCGCAAACGCCCCGGCCTTAACCGCGGTCGCCATGAAGCCGGTAACCACGGCCGGGCTGCCTTCGTAAACATCCGGTGTCCACATATGGAAGGGTACAAGCGCCATTTTGAAGAAAAGACCGGCCATTATCATGGCAAGAGCAACCAGTGTTGCCGGGTGCGTAAACAGCCCATTGGAAAGCGAGACGGCAATCTTCGTGATGTTGACCGTGCCGGTCAACCCGTACAGCAACGCCATGCCGAACAGGAAAAAAGCCGACCCAAAGCTGCCGAGCAGAAAATATTTTAGTGATCCCTCAAGTGACTTGCGATCGTTCTTCAAAAATGCCGCAAGCACGTAAACCGCCAGAGACATGACCTCAAGGGCGATGAACATCATGAGCAGATCCACGGACTGAACAAACGCTATGGTACCATAGACAGCGAATAACAACATTATGAAGTATTCGCTTCTGATCAGGTGGTTATTTTTCATGTATCCGATACTCATGAGCGTTGCGAGCAGACCGGCCATTATCACTATGACCGACACAAATACCGAAAACTTTTCTATGGAAAATACCCCCATAAGCACGACATCGTTCAACGGCCATTCCCTGTAAACGATGTGTCCGAGCGCGGCTAACAGGGCGATCGCCGTCAGCCAGCCCATGGTGCTGACATTGTCAGGCTTTTCCTCTGTGGAAAGCCTGAGATCAACGAATATCAGTATCAGAGCGGCAAGTATGAGGATAATCTGCCCGCCTGCAACCTGCCACAGTTGTGTCATTGTAAAGGAAAAACCAAGGTCGCTCATAATCAGTGCTCCTTAGCCGGTATCATGTGATGGTTAATCTCCACTGCCGACTCGACTGCCTCATGGATCTGCAGCTCAGCATGATGAACATCCTGAACCGGTGCCGGACTCTCTATCTTGACCTGCTTGATAAAATGAGCCACCGACACGTGCATTTTGTTCAGGAAGAAGTTGGGATACAGCCCGATCCAGAAAATCATCACCACCAATGGTGCCAGATAGGTAAACTCCCTCCAGTTAAGATCACGAAGTTTCTCATTTTTTGGATTGGTGACCTTTCCATAAAACACTCTCTGCACCATCCACAACATATATACGGCTCCGAGAATAACGCCTGTAGCTGCCAGCACAGCTGCCACCTTGGAAACCTTAAAGGTTCCCAGCAGGATCAGGAATTCACCTACAAACCCGTTTGTGGTAGGCAGGCCAATAGATGACAAAGTTACTATGAAAAAAATGGTCGAGTAAACCGGCATTATCCTCGCGATCCCACCATATTCCTTTATAAGCCTGGTATGTCTGCGTTCATATACGACACCTACGAGGAGGAACAAGGCTCCTGTGGATATACCGTGGTTGATCATCTGCAGAATGGACCCTTCAACCCCCTGTCTTGTCAGGACATACAGACCCAGCATGCAGTACCCAAGGTGGGACACAGAGGAATACGCAACCAGCTTCTTTATGTCAGGCTGCACCATGGCTACCAGTGCACCATAAATAATGCCGATAATGGACAGCACAATAATCGTGGGGGTAAAGAATGCCGAACCAG
>JALVVK010000020.1 GCA_027023445.1 Deltaproteobacteria bacterium
TTGAAATTAACCTGCCACTTTAATCCGGCATCACGTACATCCCCAGGAGGATGATATACGGCCATCAACCCGGATTATGCGGACAGCAACTTTACAGAATCCGGGATCATCAATCCAGCCCCTTTTTCCTGAGATAAATCCTGAGAGCGGTTATGGCTGCCGGGGTAATGCCTGAAATCCTTGAGGCGCGCCCAAGAGAATCCGGCCTCTGCCGCGAGAGTTTCTCCCTTATTTCCGTGGAAAGGCCTGGTATGACGCTGTAATCAAGGTCGTAGGGGAGCCTTACCGACTCCCACCTTCTTAACTGTTCCACTTCATGGCGCTGTCTTTCCATGTATCCATGATACTTGGTCTCCACCTCCACATGAGAGGCAACTTCCGCGGGCCAGTCTTTTAGTTCACAGAATCTCTCCGAAACCCGCTGAAAATCAATCTCGGGTCTTCTCAGCAGATGCTCCAGGGTTACGGGTTGCCTGATTGGAGTCGAGCCAATGGAACTGAGCCACTGGTTTGTTTCATGGTCAGGATACAGACGAATGGAACGAACCGTCTCCATGGCCATTTCTATTCCCTGCCTTTTCTCCTCGAAACGCTGCCAGGAATCATCCCTCACAAGGCCTATCTTTCTGCCCAGGGGACGCAGGCGGATGTCCGCGTTATCCTCACGAAGAAGAAGTCTGTACTCCGCCCTCGAGGTAAACATCCTGTAGGGTTCCCTGGTTCCCCTGGTAACCAGATCGTCAATAAGCACACCAATATACGCCTCAGACCTGCTGAGAATCACCGGATCCAGGTCCTGAACCTGTCTTGCCGCGTTGATGCCTGCCATAAGTCCCTGGGCGCCAGCCTCCTCGTAGCCCGACGTGCCATTGATCTGCCCGGCAAAATACAGGCCGCGCACCAGGTGAGTTTCAAGTGAGGGCCTTAGCTGCACCGGATCCGCGTAATCGTATTCTATGGCGTAACCAGGCCTCAATATGCGGGCATTCTCAAGCCCCCTGATGCTTCGCACCATGGCAAGCTGGACGTCAATGGGCAGACTCGTGGCAATGCCGTTTGGATATATTTCAACTGTATTCAAACCCTCAGGTTCCAGAAAAATCTGATGCCGGGGCTTTTCTGAAAATCGATGCACCTTGTCCTCGATAGAGGGACAATACCGGGCGCCAACTCCCTCTATGACCCCTGTAAACAGAGGGGAACGATCCAGCCCGGACTTTATTATCCGGTGGGTGCGCTCATTGGTGTAGGTAATGTAACACGGGACCTGGGGCTGGCGGATTGGTACCGGATCAAAGGAAAATCCTCTTGGCTCGGCCTCTCCATGCTGGGCCTCAAGGCCTGAAAAATCAATGGAATCCCGGTGCAGTCTGGGTGTGGTGCCGGTCTTCAGCCTTCCAAGCTCGAATCCCAGCTCACGCAGCGAATTGGAAAGCCTGTTTGATGGCGGATCCCCGAGGCGGCCGGCAGGGAACCTGCAAAGCCCGATATGGATAAGCCCTGTCAGGAATGTACCGGTTGTGATTATCACTGTTCGCGATTGAATCTCCTCGCCCACAGTGGTTTCTATGCCCGTCACCCTGCCATCCCTAGCCAGTATCCGGCCGGCCATGGCCTGATAGATGTCAAGCCGTTCCTGCCTCTCAACCACCTCCTTCATCCTGAGCCTGTAAAGCAGCATGTCCGCCTGGGCCCTTGAGGCCCTGACAGCGGGTCCCCTGGAGGTGTTAAGACTGCGGAACTGTATACCGGTCGCGTCTATATTTTTTGCCATTTCTCCACCAAGGGCATCGATCTCCCTTACGAGATGTCCCTTGGCAAGGCCGCCAATGGCAGGATTGCAACTCATGGCGGCAATACAGTCCAGGTTTATGGTGAGAAGGCACGTCTCGGCTCCGAGACGCGCGGCGGCCAGCGCGGCCTCACATCCGGCATGCCCCGCGCCTATAACCAGCACATCATATTTTTTTGGATAAACCGACATATGAAAAAATATCAACCATCTTCATTCTTGGCATGTTCCCATGCGCTGTTCATCTCGTCCAGGGAACAGGACGCAAGGTCCCTGTCCTCACGGGCAAAGCCCCTCTCCATTGCGTGGAATCTGCGCACAAAACGGTTATTGGTCTCCTGGAGGGTCTCTTCCGGGTTGATCCCCAGTTTTCTGGCAAAGTTGGCAAGGGTAAAAAGCAGGTCTCCGATCTCCATGCCAACGGCATCCTTCTGATCCCGCTTCAGGGCATCCCGAAGTTCTTCCGTCTCTTCATTCAATTTTTCAAGAACGTCCCTGGCCTCCTCCCAGTCAAAACCGACCCTTGAGGCGCGCTCTCCCAGCCTGAAGGCCCGCTGCAACGCGGGCATGGACCTGGGAAGGTTGCCGAGAACACTGTGTTCTTCACCCTTGTCAGCCGCCTCCCTGGACTTGATGGCCTGCCAGTTTTTTATCACGTCATCAGTGCCCGAAATCTTGAGCCCTGCAAAAATATGGGGATGCCGCCGGACCATCTTTTCCGCCGCCCCCCTGAGCACATCCTGCAAGTCAAATTTACCCTGCTCCTCATACATGCTGCACACAAAAAGAAGCATGAATAAAAGATCCCCCAGTTCCTCGGCCACCTTTGAGGCGTTCTCCTGATCTATGGCGTCCAGCAGCTCATATGCCTCTTCCACTATATATTTTTTGACGGAAAAAGGCGTCTGCTCACGATCCCAGGGGCAGCCGTCAGGTGCCCTGAGCCTGCTTATGATGTCCCTCAACTCGGGAACAGTTCCATTGATTTTTTTCATAATAAACCCCTTTTGAATGATGACGGATATTAAACATTACACCCGGATTATGCACCTGCCAATTTCGACCTTATTTTCCATTTTCCATGAAATTGGCAGTCCCTTGTTGTCTCAATCAGGCCAACAAATTTATCAAGGGTACAATTTTAAACCTGTCTGTTATTCCTGGCGATAAGTAAAACAGAAGAAGTTTATTTAATTACAGCAGGGAGGCTACAAATGGATAGTAAAGGCATGGAATTCCCAGGTTTGAGTCCCCAGCTGCCACCTCAAATCAATATGGGAAGGCAATCTGTATCCGTAGTAAAACCAGTGGAAAAGACAGAAGGCGGAAGGCTGAAATCGGTCCTGGAACGCAACAGGGAGCCCGCCTTTAATCAGGACAAACCCAAAGGCACCAATGACGAGGAATCCGCCAGACTTGCGGCCGAATTACTGGCCCAGGAGGTTTCCGATTCATCCCGATTTGAAATTTCATGGGCGGTTAACGACAAAACAGGCACCCTGTTTGTTGAAGTTAAAGACAAAAATACAGGCGAGGTTCTCCGCCAGATCCCACCGAACGATATTCTAAATGAGGGGCGTTCGGACCTGTCCGGCATACTGCTGGACAAAACCGCGTAACCCGTCCAGAACCTGTCAGGCCTGGCCATCCTGATATCTGCTTAATGCCTGTCCCGCCCTACAGCAGAACTTCGTTCAGGATTATCCCGGATTATGCGTCTCGCAAATTTACCGAAGACGCAAGGCGGAGGGCACACATATTTCAGGCAGTTGAAGCGCATAATCTGGATTAAAGCTCCAAGGCGGAAATCATCTTTAGGGGGTGCCTTTGCACCCCAGAAGCTTCATGAACAACTCGGGATCCAGACGGGTCCCCAGCAGGCTGATTCCCCAGTGAAGGTGAGCACCCGTAGCCCTTCCCGTTTTCCCGGACAGACCAAGTATCTCCCCTCGTTTGACCATTGTCCCCTGCTTAATCCGAACCTCTGAAAGATGGGCATACAGGGTATAAAGCCCGCATCCATGATCAACCACCATAGTCCATCCACTGAGATAACAGTTTCTCACGAGGGCCACCCTGCCCGAATTGGCGGATCTTACAGGCGTGCCCTCAGGGGCACGGAGATCCACTCCTGAATGCGGACTCCGGGGCTGCCCGTTGAATATCCGCCTGAGCCCAAAGGGACTAAGAATCCTGGAATTAACCGGCCAGACAAAAGAAGACTTCCAGTATCGGCGCGGGGTAACCATGTTACAGACCTTTTGAACCGCATGTTGATCCTCCCGCACCTTTTTTAATATCCGGGGCGGGAACTCTACCATTTTACGGGCCACCACCAGCCTTTCTTCGGGAAACTTCCTGTATTTTACGTCAACGGAAATGGTACTGACATTCAGGCCTTCAGGCCCGCCCCACCTTATGATAAGCGCATGCCGGCCCGGAGTTACCGAAAGCCCGGCACCCAGGATCGCCTCAAAACCCTTATGCTTCTCCCTGGGGAAAAAGGGAATCTCCCTGCCGAGAAACGAGATTCCCTGTAGCCAGGTCCCGGACGGAAGCACCACATCCAGGAGAGCCAGGCCTCCCAGAGGAATGGTCCTGGGAGTAAGGGACATAACGGGTTCCTTGTTGGATATGGACGCCATAGACATGGACGTCAGGGAAACCAGAAGCAAGAAAAAACAGGCGGCCATCAACAAGACACATGGCGTACGTGAAGCTGATATCTGATTAATTTTATATGAAATCAAACACATGCCAGACGTCCATAAACAAACGAATTTTACCTGCAAATCACCATTTATCAACCACCCTTACCCGGTGGATTTTACCTCGCATTCAATATACCCCCTGGCGGGTCTGACTGTAATCCGGTCCCCGGGCCGGACATCCTCCGAGGAACTGACAAGTTTTTTGTCTTCCGTATATACAAGGCTGTATCCCCGGGCCAGTATCCCGAGAGGGCTGACCGCGTCCAGGGAAGCGCACGTGTTACCCAGGCGTGAACGTCTCCTCTCAAGATAAATTCCGGCGGCCCGTTCAAACCGGGAATGCTTCTCCGACAGGTCCTTTCGGGCCAATCTTACCATGGTGCCGGGATGGTGCCTTGAAAGCACCTGCTCGGCATATGAAATCTTTTGCCTTTCCGAGGTAAGCCTGGCGGAAAGCAGGCGCGTCAGTTCTGAATTAAGCTCATCCGTTCTGAGCCGCCTGTCCGCAAGTCTTCGCCTTGGGTCAACAAGTCCGGCCCGCAGAGCCTGGAGCCTGTGCCTCTGATTGGAGAGGGTTCTTGAAATCAGCAGGCGGAGATGTTGCACCATATCTTCCATCCGGCCTGAAAGAACCTTTTGGTCGGGCACGACAAGCTGCGCTGCGGCAGTGGGAGTGGCCGCCCTTAAATCCGAGACAAAATCCGAGATGGTAAAATCGATCTCATGGCCTATGGCAGAAACCACGGGATATGGAAAATCAAAGATTCTCCTGGCCAGCCCCTCATGGTTAAAGGCCCACAGGTCCTCCATGGAGCCTCCTCCCCTGGTGATTACCACCACGTCTTCCGCGCGTGCGGTCAATTCTATGAGATCCAGGGCATTGATGATGTCCCACGGGGCCTCTTCTCCCTGGACCCTGACCGGGCAGAGGACCATGCGCACCCCTGGAAATCTTGCGCGCGCCGTACGGATAAAGTCCCTCACAGCCGCCCCGGTAGGAGAAGTAACCACAAAGATCCTGCCCGGTAAAAAGGGAATCGCTTTTTTATGGCTCCGGTCAAACAGCCCTTCGGCCTGAAGCCTTGTCTTCAGCTGCTCAAAGGCAAGCCTGAGAGCACCCTCACCCACCGGCTCCACGGATTCAACAATAAGCTGAAGGTCACCCCTGCCGGGATAAATATTTATTCGTCCCAGACACAGGACTTCTTGCCCTTCTTCAAGCTCAAAGACAAGGCGACGCGCCTGAAACCTGAAAAGCACCGCCCTTACCTGGGACTCCGCGTCCTTCAGCAGAAAATAAAGATGACCTGAAGAAGGACGGCGCAGGCTGGAAACCTCTCCCCGCACCCATATACTGGAAAAATCAATGTCAATCCGGCCCTGGAGGGCATCCAGAAGGCCGCTCACCCCGTAAACAAATTTTTCCCCGGCCCTTCCGGGCACGGCATCCGGCCCGGTTTCTTCAAGTACCCTTGATGGGAATAAATCATCCAGATTTGTCATACCATGAATATATTGCCTGTTGGTGATGGAGGCAAACTTAAAACACCCGGGAGGCTACCTGGTTTTTCGTGCATCCTTCTGACAGATGTGCGGCAGACCCGAAAAAATCACAGCAGACGCCCAGAAAAAAGAACCTTGATTCCACTTTGAACACTTATTTTAATCCCGTCCCTGAGGGTAGCCAATGGAAGCGTTTTTGGGTAATGTAAAATTTGTTTGTGAAACTAAGGAGAAGGCAGGAAAACCGTTAGATGCCTTCATTAGAATTAAACTGCGGTCCGAGAAGTTTTATGAGACAAATTATCTCAACATTCAACGAAATGCGACGTGATATCAGACGATATTGAGCAATGCGGATTGATCTGTTTTCTTGGTAGAGGCACCATAGGCGTTGCCATGCCGAATCAAATACCCCAATAGGTTCTGGATCTGTCATTTTACCTTGAATGAACATTTATATAAGACTCATTTCTGATTATTGCACTTAATAGGGACTTTAGCCATGAAGGTAGTAATTCTTGCGGGAGGTTTTGGTACCAGAATAAGCGAAGAATCGCATTTAAGGCCAAAACCGATGATAGAGATAGGCGGACGCCCCATACTCTGGCATATCATGAAAATTTATTCTCATTTCGGCTTCAATGATTTTATTATTTGCCTGGGATATAAAGGATACTACATCAAAGAATATTTTGCGCATTATTTCCTTCATGAATCTGACATCACCTTTGATTTCAGGAATGGAAACCACCAGATCATTCATAATCATAAGGCCGAGCCCTGGCGGGTAACCTTGGTAGATACTGGTCTCAATACTATGACTGGCGGCCGTGTCAAACGAATCCAGCCATACATAGATAATAAAACCTTCATGTTGACATATGGTGATGGGGTAGGAGACATAAACATTAAGAAGCTTGTCAGCTTCCATATGAACCACGGCAAACTTGCCACGGTAACATCAACGCAGCCAAGCGGCAGATTTGGCGCATTAAAATTCGGCAATGATAATCATGTAAAATCCTTTCAAGAAAAACCAGAGGGTGACGGAGGCTGGATCAACGCCGGTTTCTTTGTCATGGAGCCGGAAATCTTCAACTATATTGAAGGAGATTCAACGGTTCTTGAAAAAGGGCCCCTGGAAAACTTGGCCCGTGACGGGCAACTGGTAGCATACAGGCATCGCAGATTCTGGCAACCAATGGATACGCTGAGGGATAAAAGAATACTTGAAGATCTTTGGGGGTCAGGAAATGCTCCATGGAAGATCTGGGAATAGTCCCTTGCAAGCCGAACACCATATATATGTTTGACATTTTTTTCAAAAACAGGCGTATTTTCATTACAGGACACACAGGATTTAAAGGATCCTGGCTATGCCTGTGGCTGCAGAGACTGGGCGCAAAAATTACCGGTTATGCCTTGGAACCACCAACTGAACCCAACCTTTTTGATCTATGCAATATTAGTCAATTTATCGATTCCATACATGGGGATGTCAGAAACCAAAAGACGTTACAAACCGCCATGGAATACGCCGAGCCCGAGATTGTCATCCATATGGCTGCCCAACCATTGGTACGTAATTCATACAAAAAACCTGTAGAAACCTATGAAATCAATGTGATGGGAACGATTAATCTCTTTGAGGCCGTCCGGCAGGTTGACGGCATCAGGGCCGTCATTAATGTCACCACCGACAAGGTCTATGAAAACAAAGAATGGATCTGGGGCTACCGGGAGAATGAACCACTTGGCGGTTATGATCCTTATTCGAGCAGTAAAGCCTGTTCAGAACTGGTTACTTCCGCCTACCGAAATTCTTTTTTCAACCCACTCAAATATAATGATCATGGAGTGGCAGTGGCAAGCGTCCGGGCAGGCAATGTTATCGGCGGGGGCGACTGGGGGACAGACCGGCTCATACCCGACTGTGTCCGCTCACTCCTGACAAATCAGCCTGTTATGATCAGGAATCCCGATGCGGTAAGGCCCTGGCAGCATGTCCTTGAGCCCCTGCGAGGATACCTGATGCTGGCACAAAAAATGTGTGAAGAAGGACCGCGCTATTCACAGGCGTGGAACTTCGGCCCGTACGAATCTGACGCCAGACCCGTCAAATGGATAACCCAGAGAATTTGCTCCCTGTGGGGCAGTGATTCATCATACAATATTGATCCGGGCAATCACCCTCACGAGGCCACCTATCTGAAACTGGACTGTTCAAAGGCTGCCAAAGAGTTAGGTTGGCGCCCCATATGGACCCTGGATGAGGCATTGAAGAAAATCATAGAATGGACACTGGCCTATCAGAACGGGGAGGACTTGAGAGAGATCTGTTTAAAGCAGATCATGGAATACATGGCAGCCTGGAACCGCCAAGCATGAGCCACGAAGACCGGAGATGTTCTATGCAGGTAATAAAAAAAATAGTGAAACGGGAAAGCATAAAATCTGTTTTCATTCCGGAAGAATTTGGTGACCAAGTGGAAATTATCATATTGCCTGCTGGGGATAAAACAGCCATCTCTTCTGATCCTGATAAGTTAATGACGTCCGAAGAAATAACCGGCTTTGCGTCCAAGGTGTTGGCAAGCGAAAGCGAAAATGTATGGGATGAAATCTAAATATACTGGTATCATATTTAAGATTCCTTTTCCTTTTACTGACCCTGACAGCCCCAAGGGACGGCCTGCCCTGGCAATATCCGAGCCGGATGAATATGGGGATATTGCCTTTTTGTTTATTACAACCAAACAAACCCGTGTTTCCGCACATACGCTGGATATTCCTGCCGGGATTCTGCCGTTTCCATCCCATATCCATCTCGATAAAATCTTTCTATTTAACAGGAAAATCATACAAAAAAAAATTGCCGGGCTCAACATTGATTTTCTGGACAAGGTATTAAGAAATCTGACCTTTCTTGATGTTAATCGGTATTTCAATAATATTAAAAAACCGCGCCTCAGGGCTACTTTCATTCCCGGCCAATCCCGGGTTAACTACGCAGGCCGTGTTTATGATGAAAAAGAAGTGATCAACCTTGTTGACTCTTCCCTGGATTTCTGGCTGACGTCTGGACGCTATACAAATAGATTTGAAAAAGAATTTGCCGGCTTTTTGGGAATTAAATATTGTTCTCTCACAAATTCCGGTTCATCAGCCAATCTCCTCGCATTCATGGCCCTGACATCGCCCAAACTTGGTGAACGACGAATTAAAAAAGGGGATGAGGTCATTACCGTTGCCGCTGGCTTTCCAACCACGGTAGCTCCAATAATCCAGTACGGCGCCATCCCTGTATTCGTTGATATCAAACTGCCGACCTACAATATTGACTGTTCCCAACTGGAGGACGCCCTTTCCGGAAAAACAAAAGCGGTTATGCTGGCCCACACCCTGGGAAATCCATTTGATCTAAAAAAAGTGAGGGAATTTTGCCATAAAAATAATCTCTGGCTCATCGAAGACAACTGCGATGCCCTTGGTTCAAGATATTTTTATGATGGAACGTGGCGTTATACCGGAACAATAGGTGATATCGGCACTTCGAGCTTTTATCCGCCCCACCACATGACCATGGGAGAAGGCGGAGCAGTATATACGAATGACACCCAGTTAAAACGACTTATTGAATCCTTCCGGGACTGGGGGCGGGACTGCTGGTGTGCTTCAGGAAGAGACAATACTTGCGGGAAACGATTCAGCCAGCAGTTTGGGGAACTACCCTTTGGTTATGATCATAAATACGTCTATTCCCATTTTGGTTACAACCTGAAAATAACTGACATGCAGGCGGCCATTGGCTGTGCCCAGCTTGAGAAATTGCCCCAGTTTATCAAGGCGCGAAAGGCCAACTGGAAAAGATTGCGTGAAGGGCTTGCTGCCATTGAAGACAGGTTTGTCCTGCCGGAGCCAACTCCAGATTCAGACCCAAGCTGGTTCGGCTTTTTGTTGACAGTGCGGGAAGGTGCTGGAGTTACCCGGGACAAGGTGGTTGGTTACCTGGAGAAAAACGGTATCCAGACCAGGATGCTCTTTGCCGGAAATCTGTTGAAACACCCCTGTTTTGATGAGATGAGGGCCTCCGGAACCGGGTTCAGAATCGCAGCTGATCTCAAAAATACCGAGCTGGTGATGAATAATACATTCTGGGTGGGGGTGTATCCAGGGATGACAGAGAAGATGATGGATTATATGATTGAAAAACTAACGTATTTTACCTTGAAATGAGCCCTCATACGAGAATTTTATTGACAGGCGCTACCGGTTTTTTAGGAAGTCATCTTGCTCATGGCCTAATTGCTGCCGACTATGAAGTTATAGCGTATAGGCGTAATACCTCAAACTTATGGAGGGTCGCTGATATTGAAAGAAAAATTGCCTGGTATGACGTCACTGACCTCGAATCTCCATTTAGGGAACATGGAAAGATAGATCATGTTATCCATACCGCGACAATTTACGGACGCAACAATGAAAAAAACAGCCTTCTGGTAGATACCAACCTTTTATTTCCCCTTAAATTATTTGAAATCGCAAGTTCTTTCAAAGCAAACACCTTTTTGAATACTGACACAATCTTATATAAAGATATTAATGGGTACTCTCTTTCAAAAGGACAATTACGAGAATGGCTTAAAATGGTTGCCGGTCAAACAAAAGTGATAAATGTCAAGCTTGAACATATATATGGCCCCAAGGATGATGATAGTAAATTTGTTACCTCAATTATAAAACAATGTCTGTCTAATATCCCTGAAATCAAACTCACAGAAGGTGAACAGAAAAGGGATTTTATTTATATATCAGATGTGGTTGAGGGTTATCTCTGCCTTTTAAAACATCATCTTGATCTATGCGAGCCGTATCTTGATGTGGGCATGGGCTCCGGATATTCGATCCCTATTAAAGATCTCGTCAGGCATGTAGCTGAATTGACCGGCACTCGAACCAATTTTTTATTTGGCGCGCTACCTTACAGGGAAAAAGAAATAATGGATTCAAAGGCGGATATAAGCCTCCTGAGGGGATTCGGCTGGCGACCGCGCATAGGTTTAAAAGATGGGTTGAGAATGACTATAAAAGCAGAAAAAAGGTTAAAACATGAGATACTTGATAACCGGAGGCTGCGGTTTTTTAGGCAGTAATCTGGCTGAAGACGCCCTGAAGCGCGGTGATGAGCTGCTCATCTTCGACAATTTGTCTCGAGATGGAGCATGTGAGAATCTGGCTTGGCTGCGGGCTAAAAGCAAATTCACATTTGTACATGGGGACCTGCGCAATCAAAACGATGTCACGCGGACAATCAGGGACTTTAAACCGGATGTCATATTTCACCTGGCTGGGCAGGTAGCCATGACCACTTCAATCTCGGATCCCCGTAAAGATTTTGAGATTAATGCCCTGGGCTCGCTCAACGTGCTGGAAGCCGTGCGCCACCATGTCCCGGAGGCAACGGTCATCTATTCCTCTACCAATAAAGTGTATGGTGATCTGGAACAATACACTTACCGCGAAACGGAAACCCGCTACGAATGCGTAGAATTTCCGAATGGGTTTAATGAATCGGTGCCGCTGGACTTCCATTCTCCGTACGGTTGTTCAAAGGGCGCGGCTGATCAATACATGCTCGATTACGCCCGAATCTATGGTTTAAAAACAGTGGTATTTCGGCATTCATCCATGTATGGAGGCCGTCAGTTCGCAACTTATGACCAGGGCTGGGTGGGCTGGTTCTGCCAGAAAGCAATTGAAACGAAAAAAGGAATACTCAGGGAGCCGTTTACCATTTCTGGAACAGGGAAACAGGTACGTGATGTGCTACACGCAAAAGATATGAAAGACCTGTACCAGAAGGCAGTCAACAACATTGAACAGGCCAGGGGACATGTATTCAACATAGGTGGCGGTATTCAAAACAGCCTTTCCTTACTTGAGCTGTTGAATCTTCTGGAAGAACTCGTAAAAATAAAAATGAATTTTATCCACCTACCGGCCAGAACGAGTGACCAGCGAATATTTGTGGCGGATATCACCAAAGCAAAACGGCTTCTCGGATGGAAGCCTGAAATTTCTTCGCATGCAGGGGTCCGGCAAATGGTAGAATGGGTCCGGCAAGCATATTGAATCAAACTATTTCTCAAGAGCGCACAGCCAATTACTTTCGCCAAATCAAAGGTTCCCTTACGTTTAAACTTCTGGCGGTTGGGGCATCTTTTGTGGCTCTCCCCATTATGATTCGTTACCTGGGGCAGGAAAGATTTGGCGTATGGTCAACCTTACTCAGCATAGTATCATGGGTTGTTTTTTTTGATCTCGGAATTGGTAATGGACTTCGTAATAAACTTGCAGAGTCATTGGCAAAAGAAGAGCATGATAATGCGGCGGGATATATTTCATCTGCATATACGTTGGTTGGCTTAATTTCCTGTCTTATATTCACCCTACTTGCTGTTCTATCATTTTTTATCCCTTGGCAAACTGTATTTAATACACATGCTATATCCGAAAAAATACTTAAAATAACTGTTTTATTAACTGCTTTTTTTGTCAGTTTAAATTTCTGTCTTGGCCTGATTAATCAGGTATTAAATGCTGTACAAAAAACTTCTGTTACGGTATTTGGCCAATTTTTATTTAATCTCTTTTCTTTAGTAGGAATCTATATTCTTTTTATAACTACACATGGACGCATAATATATATTTCTCTGATCTATGGCCTTTCTCTGATTTTATCTAATATTATCTTAAGTCTTTATTTTTTTAGACAACATCCTGACTTGATACCACATCTATTATTAGATCATATATGGATTCGCCCATTAACGTCTCTTGGATTTCAATTTTTTATAATTCAACTTGCAGTCATTGTTATTTTTATGACTGATAAAGTTCTTATTGCTCAGCTTTTTAATGCAACATATGTTACGCAATATGATGTAATATTTAAGTTATTTGGGATAATAAGTATGTTGCATACCATGATATCTGCACCATTATGGCCAGCTTATTCCGATGCCTATCATCGTAAAGATATAGAATGGATTAGGTATATACTAAGACGACAATTACAATTATTTGTTATAATTGTTATTGCATGTCTCTTGATGCTTTTAATAGCTAAACCCTTAATCGTTTTTTGGATTGGTTCTGATTTTAAGGTCTCTACATCTCTTATTGTTGCAACTTGTGCATTCGTTATTATTTCTATCTGGAATAATATATTTTCTTTTTTAGTAAACGGAATTGGTGAGATTAAATTACAGATGTTCACAGCCTTAATAGGCATGATTGCCAATATACCACTTTCGATTCTATTAGTAAAATACGCCGGTTTGGGCGTTGAGGGAATCGTTTGGGGAACCGTGGGATCATTATCACTTTTTGCCTTAACAGCACCTTTTCAGGTTCGAGTCTTAATCGGAAGGGAACTTAGATGAAATCACCGCTCGTCAGCATTTTGATACCGGTGTATAATCAAGAAAAATATATTGGTGAATGTATACAATCAGCTTTCAACCAAACATATCCAAATTTTGAGATAATAATAGTTGATAATGCAAGTTCGGACCATACATGGGATATATGTAAAGGGTATGCCGCCATTGATCAACGCATTCGCATCTTTCGAAATTATTCAAATATAGGACCGGTTCGTAATTGGATGCGCTGCTTTGACAAAGCAGTCGGAATATATGGCAAAATTTTATTTAGCGACGATCTTATAGCGCCCGATTGTCTCGAAAAAATGGTTCCATGCCTGGAAGATCATGATGTAGGGCTGGTCTTTTCATCAGTTGAAATCGGTCCGGAACCAGGAAAAGGAAAGCTATTTTATTCTGTTCCCCACGATATCGAAAAAATAGATAATAATAGATTTATTTATAACCTATGTGTGGGTAACCTTGGATTACTTTCACCTGGCGCCGCATTGTTCAGGCTACAGGACCTGAAAACAAATTTAATTCTGGAGATTCCTTCTCCATCCATAAATGATTTTAATGACCATGGTGCAGGCCCAGATCTGCTTCTATATCTTCTCACGGCGACTAAATATCCGTTTGTTTTGGGCCTGAAAAACACCTTAGTTTTTTTCCGGAGGCATGAGGCCTCAATATCGTGTAAGCACCAAAAGGATTTTATTTCAGCCAGATATGACCAGGCTAAGGTTTGGTTTGCAAATCATATTTCGGACAGCATGCTGCTTCTTGATCTATTGACAAAAATATGGATGAAGCAATGCATAAAGGGGAAAAGGCCTGTATCTTTTCGCAAAGTATGCAATCAATATTTACCGTCATCTTATATGCAGGGTAAGATTTCAATTATCAAATTGTTGTCCTGCTTAATAAGGGTAAGTAAAGAAATTATAATAAATAATATTGTGTCAAAGGCAAAAGATAAGGATAAAACATGTCTTCTCAGATAAAAGGGGAAATATTCATGTTATCTCCACAAAAAACGATTGAAATATGAAATTTTCGATTATTACTCCATCCTTTAATCAAGGGAAATTCATACAAAGAACCATCGAAAGTGTACTTGGTCAAAGGGGAGACTTTGAACTGGAATACATTATTGTTGACGGAGGGTCAACAGACAGGACCCTGGATATTATCAAAGGCTATGGGGACAAGATAACCTGGATTTCAGAAAAAGATCATGGACAGTCTGACGCAATCAATAAAGGTTTTGCCATGGCATCGGGAGATATTCTCGCCTGGCTGAACTCCGACGATACATATGAACCAGGGGCATTGGCCAGCGTTGCGGAAGGATACAAGAGAATCGCATTTAAATGGTGTATGGGAAAATGCAGGATTATCAATGAACATGATTTTGAGATACGTAAATGGATAACACTATACAAATCGTTCAAGTGCGCAATATATTCCTACAAACGACTGTTAGCCCAAAACTTTATTTCTCAACCGGCTGTATTCTTTACAAAAAAAATATACAAAGAGATGGGGCCGCTTTGCCTTGATTGCCGTTATGCCATGGATTACGATTACTGGTTACGCATTGGTCAAAAATATAACCCCTTATATATCAATAAGTATCTGGCCAACTTCCGATGGCACAGCGAATCGAAATGCGGCAAACATTATAGAGATGCCGCTTATGAGGCTTATTCCACGGCACGAAAATACGCCATGGCGCATGATCGTCTTTCCATTGTGCGCCAATACATTCATTACAGGCTCCTCAGCCTTATATACAGGCTATTGGACACTTAAACACCAATATAGACGGCGTGTTCATGAAGCATCAATACACCATCAGAGAGTGAGGAAACCGCTATTTGAAAAATTTATTACGCGGAAAATTCCTGTCAGACCGATATGAATCTGTTGACATAAGGGTCCGATTGTTCCTGCTTATTGTGGATTTTGTTGGATCTATCCTATTCTCTCCCCTGAAGATACTTAACAAATTCAAACACTACGATCCACAAAAAATACGGAAGATACTCATTCTGAGGCTCGATGGTATTGGTGATGTGGTTATTTCATCGGCAGCACTCCGGGAGATCCGCAGAGGATTCCCAGGGGCCGAGATCACGTTGGTAGTCGGCCCTTGGGCAAAACAAATAGCGGAATGTATCCCTTTTTATGATCGCCTTATTGTTCACGATTCCTTTCTTTTCAGTCTGTTTCGGGGTAACAGGAAATTTATTCCGCACAAGGAACTTAACTTCATAAAAGAACTGCGAAAAAATAAATATGACCTGGGAATTGACCTGCGCGGCGATCTCCTCAGTATCATACCGCTGTTCCTGTCCGGTGCGCCCTTACGATTCGCGAAAGACACAAGGGGAGGAGGCTTTTTGTTGACCCATGTGGTTCAATGGAACAGGGGAAAAACAACTCATGAAAAAGACAAGGCGCTCAGACTCGTAGAATCGCTCGGCGTTGAAATAAGGAACAGAGATACTGAATTGCACATTCCGCAAACAGATGCCGACTATGTAACAAGCTATCTGGCCCAAAAGGGGGTGAAAGCGTCTGATAATGTCGTTACTATTGCCCCCCGTGCGCTGTATCCCTGGCGATCATGGCGACCGGAACGCTTTGCGCGTGTTGCCAGATCTATCGCGAAAAAATTCAATGGGAAAATAATATTGATAGGAAGTCATGATGACAAAAATGTGCTGGAAAGTATCAGCGCTCAAACCGGGGGGAAAGCGATAAACAGCGCAGGCGACCTGAGCCTGGGACAGGCGGCGGCACTGATTGGTCGTTCGACCGTATTTATCGGGCATGACAGCGGGTTGATTCACATAGCAGCCGCCCTTCAAACCCCCATGATTCAACTGTTTGGCCCGGGCGAGCCTGAAAAATTCGGATATACCGGAGAAAAAAATATTATCTTGATGAAAACTGATTGCCCATACCACCCCTGTTCGCAAAGGAGCTGTAAGTATAAAGAAGGATGGTGTATGGACAACATATCGATCGATGACGTCATAAAGGCATTCGAAAAATTGACGGACAGTGGGTAAGAAGAACAATCCGGTTAAATTCAGATCATACTTCTATCATCGACCGCATAAGCTTTTACCGTGAAAATACAATGTTAAATGGTAAATTGTGAATGTTAAATTAAGGTACTAAGTTGTTATAGTTTTCTGAATTTAATAAAAATTTGTTCGCCGCAATTTACAACTAACCATTTATCATTCAACATTTTCATGCTCAGGGGTACGAAGCACCGTTCAGCATGAAAGTTTGAGGAGGGATCCACAGGAAATATGGACCGCACTTGTTGTAACCCAAAGCCCATATTGGTCACGGGAAGTCATAGATGCGGATCTACATGGGTGAGCAAGATTCTCGCCCTTGCTAAAGGCGTGGCCTTTATTGATGAAATCTTGAATATTGAAAAGGGATTACTCAGGAAAAAACAACTTTTCAGGTATTGGTTCCCCTATATTACCGAGGAGACAAAAAAGCAGGAATACATAGAAGCCATCAGAGATATCATGAATCTTAACCCTGCAAAGAATATCCCCGAGTTCATCCATTTGGTAGGCTCTTTTTACAGTCACTCGCGGCCTATCATGAAAAACATGGGGATCTTTGCACATCTGGTATACTCTCTTTTTGATTACTCGCGCCCACTTGTAAAAGACCCGATCGCCGTATTTTCTTCTGAGTGGCTCGCGGCACAGTTCAACATGGAGGTCGTCATGCTCATACGGCATCCCGCCGCATTCGTGAATAGCCTGAAGCGTCTCAACTGGCGATTCGATTTTACACATTTTCTTGAACAAAAACGGCTTATGGCAGAACATCTTGCACCTTACAGCGAAAAAATGAGCCGGGGCACCACAGACATTGTGGAGGAGGCTTCGCTGCTGTGGCTATGCATATATTCTGTTGTTGATACCTATATTCAAAGACATCCGGAATGGATCGTGAGAAGGCATGAAGATATTTCGTTCAATCCCACAGGAGAATTCAGAGATATCTATCAGAGGTTAGGGCTTAGATGGACAAAAGATATAGAGAGACAGATAATCAGGCTTTCTTCTCCTTCGAATCCGGCCGAAGCCCCGAAAAATTTGATTCATTATCAATTAAGAGACAGCAAAACGACCGCGAAGGCGTGGAAGCAACGGCTGTCGGATGACGAAATCGAACGCATAAGAGATGTTGTTGAGCCATTATCAAGCAGATTCTATGACCAATCAGACTGGTAACCCCAGCACAAATGGTCCCGCCCTTTTGACATTGCATCATTTGGAATACTGGCCTGCAACGGAGAAAACTCATATAGAAAGATGGCACCTGTGATTTCTGTCATAACTCCTTCCTTTAACCAGGGAAATTACATAGAAGAGACGATTGCAAGCGTGCTCAGTCAGGACTATCCGCACATCGAATACATGGTGGTAGACGGCGGGTCAACGGATAATACTTTGAACATATTGAGACAATACAGGGGGAAAATACGATGGATCTCCGAAAAAGACAACGGACAGGCCGACGCTATCAATAAGGGCGTCCGGATGACAAAGGGGGAAATTGTCGCATGGCTCAACTCGGACGACATTTTTTTGCCTGGTGCTATACAAAAGGTTGCGGAATACTTTGACAATCATCCAGATGTTCAGATGATATATGGCAAGGCCTATTTTATTGATCCGGCAGGAAAAATCGTGGGAAGATATCCCACTGAACCCTTTAATTTTGAACGATTGGCGTCATTCAATTTTGTTTGCCAGCCATCTGCCTTTTTCAGGAGAGAAACCTTTTACGACGTGGGCGGTCTGAATCCAGAACTGCACTATTCCCTGGATTATGATCTTTGGATAAGAATTGCCCAAAAATTTTCTGTTCGGTATTTCCCCGTTTTTTTGTCAGGTTACCGATTGCATGAAACGTCAAAAACCGTTGGTTATGACCACGCCCTGCCCAATCATAAAGAAGGATTGAATATAACACTGAAGTACTACAAGTGGGCACCGGCGAACAGGGTATACGGCTATTATTATCACCTGACAGAACTCAAGCTGCCTCGGTTCCTCAGGAAGATGAGGCCGGTCACAGTTATATTGGGTCTCCTGGTTTCGATAGTGAAATATATACAACTCAATAAAGGAATAAGACGTAAGGATATTAAAGCACTTACTCCCAAAAATTTAAAAAAACTCTTTATCCCGTGGGGTGATCTTTACAAAACCTATCGAGACTGAATATTGTCTCTCTGCGCAATTTGCTCTTGTAAAACCAAAAATATAACTTCAATCAACTAAGTGTTCTGATTGCATTTCTTCCATCTCATGGCGCAGGATAGCAAGTTCCTGGGCCAATTTCTTATTCTGGTCGGCAAGGGATGATATCTTAACTGAAAACTGCAGAGAAATTAAAAGAAGAAAAACAAGACTGAAGATAAAAAGGGTGGTAGTGGGCACCACCGCACCTATAAAATGACTCACGAAAAGCAACAGGTCGTACCATACCGCCAACACGATAATCCCCATACCTGTTAACAACCACAGCCAGGAATATTCCTCACGCAGCTTTTTCCTGCGCACCATCTCTAAAATAAAAAGAAAAACCGAAATGCCAACCACCAGGGCAAATATCTTCTGTCTTAAGGGCATGGGTTCCTCCTGAGGTTATAAAAATTCAGAACATGTCAGCCTTTACCGTGTTCTTACGCAGCAAAGTGACAAATATAGACAAAAACATCTTAAAAATATAATAAAGGGGTTTAAGGCCGGAATGCATTGACCTGCCGGTAGTGCTGGAATGCATGGTTACCGGGACTTCCTTTACCTTCAAACCAGCCCTGTGAAGCATGATGATGACGTCCGCGTCAGGAAAATCCACCGGATAATAATCGCTCGCATAAAACATAAGCCCACGCCTGTTCAGTGCCTGATATCCAGAGGTAGGATCCGTGATCCTCTGACCTGTAAAAACAGAGGCAAGGAAACTGAAAATAAACATGCCGAGCCTTCTCAGGGCCGGGATACGATAGGAATTACCCTCAAGAAATCTTGATCCGATGGCCACGTCCGCCTCCCCGCTCTTTACTGCCTGCAAAAGGCTCAAAATGTCCCTGGGATCATGCTGACCATCCGCATCCATCTGAACCGCATATTCATATCCCCGTCTCAAGGCATACTTAAAGCCTGTCTGAAGGGCCACGCCATATCCCATGTTAAAGGGGAGACTGATAACCTGCCCGCCGGATTTCCGGGCTATTTCCCCTGTACGATCCTGCCCTCCATCGTTTACGACCACGATATCGGCATCAGGGACAACTTTTTTTATCCCAAGTACAACCCCCGCGATATTTTCTTCTTCATTATAGGCGGGAATAATTACAATGTTTTTTACTCCCATTAATTTCCCTGTTCAGTTTTGACGATTTCCTGATTCCTGCCCTGGTCTCCAGCATTAAAGGATTCACCCCTTACCTCCCAGATTTGATGAGAAGGAGAATTCAATACCACAGGAATAAAATATTTCCTGTTGGCCTGATGCCTCAAAAACAACTTATTAAACACGGAATCGGCCATCGTCTGGTCCATAAGGGCCCCAAAATGGGCTGGCACAAAATATTCAAACCTGATCCCCTTGTCTCTTTTGTATATGCGCCTCTCTATCCTGTGGAAGGTACTTACAAGGAACTCTTTAATGGGCATTCTATCGCCGTCACCCATCGTGAGGATGCCGTTATCAAGATCTATTACCAACCCCCGGGACCCCCATAGCCTGTTACCCTGCACCCTGATGTCATAAAAAGCCTGATACATTGGATGAAATCCCTTATGCATCTCAACATCCCAGGAGCCGAGCCAGAACCACCAGTATGCAGTAATAGTCAGACGCCAGTCCAGAAACAGATACACGGGTCTGGTCTTCTTTGGGAAAAAGAACTCCAGCCATTGATTAACATCTTGTGTTCCGCCTGTACCCCGCAACCCGGCATTCCGCAGGATGTCCCGTGCCCTTACCGGACCGGCTGATAATATCTTTTTTATCAGATCCAGCCCCCGACCACGATCACCTCCAACAGCGTCATAAAATTTGTGAATGCCGGATATCCCCCGCTTCACATAAAACTGCATGAAATTAGCCGCAAGACGCTCATCGCTGGTTGCCATGGGAATGCCATTGTAAACCGTCCTTTCGCCTCCATGCACGGCACCGTCAGTTATTACAGCCCTGCGTGCCCAGTAAATCATGGGATATCCGTGATCCCACCAGGCCCAGATCACGGCGTTTCTGGGTGTTACCTTTGAAGCTATGGCCATGCCGTTTACCAGGTGTGGCGGTTCCTTGGGCCAGAAGGTCTTGGCCATGTCTTCTTTATAGGACGGATAGGCAAGCGCAAGCACCAACACCATGGAAGCCACTAATATGGGACGGAATCGGGAGGTAATACGCCAGACCTCGGACGCAAAAAAACCAATCCCCAAGGCGATTACCGGAGCCATAAAGATGAGAAACCTTATGGCAAAGAAGAAAGATAATGCGCCAAGGGCAACTGCAACTGATAAAAACAGACTCTCTTTGGTTTTTTTTAAAAAAAGCAGCCCAAGGCCAAGTATCCCCACAATAAAAGCAGGGAGACTATCCGTGGTCTTCACGACTATTGTGTTAAAATGAGGACGCTCCTGTTCAGATATAGTAACCCCTATACTTGGGAAATCCCCCGTATCTTCCTTTGCAACGCTTTTGTATTTATGGGTTACGTCCTGAAATACATGGACAGGGAAATCAATTCCCTTCCAAAAAAGCAAACCGACAAACAATACAGAGATAATTCCGATAAAAATCAATCCTTCACGCCTTGTAGGCCTGTAAAAAAACAACAGAGATACCGCAAGGGGAACAAGACAGATAATGGCTGCTATGTCTGATGCGGTATTCCACCACCACACAAACAGGGCTGAAACCACGACGCCTGCCCCAAAATAGACATATCGCTTCTTTGACTCTTCAAGACCGAATTTCAGGAAACAATACACGGCTGCCGTTGCCCAGGTAACATTCATGCAGTCCGTATCAAACCAGCCAAGGCTACTTCGATAGACATAATAATTGGATAAAAGGCCGAACAGGGCCGCAACAAGGCCCATAACAGGCCCCCCATAAAACCGCCCGAGCGCGTAAAGAGGAACAGCCAGCAGGACGCCTAATATGGCCGGCATAAAGACGCCTATCCAGTTGAGTGACATATGTGTGGCCCTGGCAATAGCCGCAGCTGTAACGGACAGTAATGGAGGAGGTTCAGGCCTGGGCATACCATCCGGCACCGCCCTTTTCATGTCTATCGAGGTATAGGTACCCTCTACCAGGTCCCTGGCAAGGGAAAGGTAATAGTAGCCGTCAAACGTGGTCAGCAACGGCTCTCCCTTATAAAAAGCGCGATTCGGCTGGGCCTTCCAGTCGTGATAATCCTCAAGGCGCACAAGGAGGCCTATTCCGATAATAGCAATGAAAATCAGAGCTTCGATTAAAATATATACGGCCCTGGTTCGATTATTCTTTCCCCGTGATTTAAAGTTATTCATCGTGCCATCCTGTTTTAAAGACATGCCCAATCAATAATCCATTTTATCCCCACTCAAAAGCTGTTTTTTTCGGAAATACACACCTATTCTATGCCAGTTTCCCCGCCAAGATAAGCTGCTATCACCTGGGGATTTCTCTGGATTTCACGAGGCGTCCCCTGAGCAAGACAGCTGCCGTAATTCAATACAAACACCCAGGATGATACATCCATAACCAACCCCATATTATGCTCTACCAACAGTACTGTAACCCCTGTTTCACTGATCTTTTTGATCAGTTCGCACATCTCAAGTGTCTCTGTATCATTAAGCCCCGCAGCCGGCTCATCAAGCAACAGCATCCTGGGTTTTGCCGCCAGCGCCCTGGCTATTTCGAGTTTTTTCAGTACCCCATAGGAAAGCTCTGATGACCGGGCCTGGGCGAGATCTTCCATCCCGCAGAAAGCAAGGGCCTCATCAGCCCAGGTCCTTATCCTCCTTTCCTCGGCTAACAGGCTGGGAAGACGAAGGGCAGCGCTCCATAATCCGGAACACCCCCTGAGATGACATCCGACCATCACATTTTCTATAACGGTCATATTGTGGAATATCTGTAGGTTCTGAAAGGTCCTGGACACACCACATGCAGCAACCCGATGAGGAGGCCTGCCGACAAGCTCATACCCATCCAGGTTAACTGATCCGGTATCAGGCGTGTCCACACCTGTGAGGAGGTTAAAAAGAGTGGTCTTACCCGCTCCGTTAGGCCCTATCACAGAAAACACCTTGCCCTTTTTTACATCAAAGGAAAGATCATTTATGGCCCGCACCCCGCCATAGGCCTTTACCAGGCCTGAGACCTGGAGAAGGACTCCCATTTATGTCTCCCTGATACCCTGCCGGAAATAGCCCGCAAACATGGGGCCTATCCGGTCTGCCATAGTAACAAAAAGTCCTCTGGGAAGGAAAATCATGATCAACATCAGTATTGCGCCATAAATCAGCATCTGAAAATCCTCAAAAACCACAAGAAATTCGGGAAGAAAGGTAAGAATTACCGCTCCGAAAACCGCACCAAAGGTAGATGCCAGGCCGCCCAATACCACCATTGTTACCAACTCAATGGAAAAAAAGAAACTGAAGGAATCAGGGCTTACAAAGGCCTGCTGGTGGGCAAACAGACTGCCTGTCAACGAGGCCATAAGAGCCGAAAGCACGAAAACCCGGACCTTGGTTCCGGAGATATCAATTCCAAGGGTGCTTGCAGCAACCTCGCTTCCGTGAACTGCCCTTAATGCCCGCCCCTCTCTGGAATCAATTATATTCAAAGAAAGCCAGACATAGAGAAGCATCACCGCCCCTGCAACCACGTACCAACGCAGATCGGAATCTACATGCCAACCGAAGAGGACAAGACCAGGAATCCCGGAAAGCCCGTCCGGCCCCCCGGTGAAGGCATCCGCCTGAACCAGAACAATGTGAATTATTATACCGAATCCAAGGGTGGCCATGGCAAGATAATGGCCCTTCAGCCGGAGTATGGGCCTTGCGATCAGGTTGGCAATCAACCACACCAGAACAAGACCAGCCGCCATTGCCACCCATGGATTCCAACCATAACGTACTGTGGTTACAGCGGAAACATAGGCGCCTATACCAAAAAATGCCGCGTGTCCGAGAGAAATCTGGCCTGCGTATCCCATGAGAAGATTAAGGCCCACTGCCAACATGATATTAAAAAAAGCTGTTACTCCTACCACCGTTACGTAGTAATTATCAGGAAAAACAACCGGCAACAGGGCCACCAGTGCGGCGAACAGGTAAAAACCGGCAAGCCTCATCAAACTCTCTCCGCCTGTGCACTTCCAAACAAACCACCGGGCCTGAAAAAAAGCACCATCAATATGACGACAAAGGCAATTGCGTCTTTGTAACCAGAGGAAATAAATCCGGCGCCAATACATTCCAGCAAGCCAAGAAGCATGCCGCCTGCAACAGCTCCCATTGGATTGCCCATACCGCCAAGAATGGCGGCTGAAAACCCCTTCAACCCCAACATCACACCAGAATCGTAGGTAATGTATGTAATGGGCGCTATGAGAATACCGGCCAACGCGCCAAGCCCTGCAGAAAGGCCGTAAGAAATAAGCAGCATTTTCCTTACATTGATACCCACCAGGCTGGCGGCCTTCATATTATATGAACAGGCAAGTATGGCCTTACCCGTGGCGGTTCGGTTGAAAAAATACCTGACAAGCAGGACTGAAGCCGCTGTGCCGGCCATAACCCAAATATTCTGGGGAAGCATGGTAGCGTTTCCAACGTGAATAGGTTTTTCCCCTGAAAAAGGAGGCATGGCATATATGTCCTTGCCCCAGACGATCAAGGCCATTCCCCTGAGAAAAATCGACGCCCCGATGGTGATTATAATGGTACTCACAACGGTTGCGTCCCTTGCCTGTTCTATGGCAAATTTTTCAAGGGCAAGCCCCACGCATACAGTTATTGCCACCGCGGCTGCAAGCGCAACGCCATATGGGATACCCATATCTATAAGGGATATGGCACTCATGGCGCCGATCATTACAAATTCACCCTGAGCGAAATTTACCACGTCGGAGGCATTGTAAATAATGGCAAACCCCAAGCCTACAAGGGCATAGGCAGCCCCCACGGTTATTCCGGTTATAAGAAACTGGATCAACTGATCTAACATGGTGTTCAACCGGCTTCAGACATAATCAACCCCCCACGGGGATACCCAAGGGGGGCACATAAAATCAATCCAAAAATTGAATTCTTGGTTTAAATAAGTTCCCAGGTGCCGTTTCTAATCTCGAGCATTTTAAACGCATCCAGGCCAAGCCCAAGGTGATCCTCAGGACTCATATTGAAAATTCCGCCGGTTCCCACAAACCCTTTGGTCTTTTCGATTTCATCCCTGATCTTTGCCTTATCCAGACATCCAGCCCTTCTGATGGCCCCGACAGTAATAAAAAGGGCGTCATAGGCATGACCGCCAAAGGTGGAAACAGGGCCATATTTAGCCTCATACATATTCCTGTATCCGAGCAGAACCTTTTTCTGTGGATCGCTGTCCGGCAACTTATCAGCCACAAGCAACGCGGCGGCCGGCAGCCTTATACCCTCGGCAGCGTCTCCGGCAAGAGCAATAAATTTCTTGGAGGCGACGCCATGAGATTCATAAAGAGGAAGCCTGATCCCTAACTGTTTGACATTTTTTGCCACGATGGCAGGGGCCTTTCCAAATCCGAAATTCAGTATGGCCTGGGCATCCGTGGCCCTTATCTTCGTAAGCTGTGTGGTCATATCCGTATCCGCGTTTCCATATGACTCATCCGCAACGATTTTAATGCCATATCTGGGGGCAAGATCCAGACACTGCGCCCTGCCGGATTTATCAAACCCGCCATTGCCTGTTATAAGGGCGATTCTCGTGATATGACGTTTCTTCATATCTTCAAATATCTTGGCGGCAGCCATACGATCTGTGTGGGGAGTCTTGAATACCCACTTCTTAACCGGCTGGACAATTTTTATAGAACCTGCCAGTGAAATAAACGGAATTTTTCTGGCCTGAACTATGTCAATTACGGCAAGGCTGGTCCCAGAAGTAGAACCTCCTATAATAACGTCTACACGATCTTTCTGTATAAGACGTTTTACTATATCCTTGGCGCTTTTTGCATGACCCGCCGTATCATAATAAACAAGCTCCAGTTTTTTGCCGAGTACTCCACCCTGACTGTTTATCTGATCAATATACATCTTCAGTGTCTTCAGCTCGGGATCACCAAGAAAAGAAGCAGGTCCTGTCAAAGCGAGAAACGAACCGATCTTGATTATTCCGGATGCATGGACAATGGGAACGAGGGGTGACATGTTAAATAAGAGTATGAAAATAACGGTCAGAAACAGTTTAAGCACCTTCATCCAGCACTCCTCCTACTCATTGAAATTTTTACGAATCCTAAGGGAATTAAACGGATCTGTCAAGAAATCAGGATGGTAAGATGACCTAATCCTTTGATGTATGACATATTGCGCAGCCGTTGGTCCCGGATGCAGGCCACGACTTATAATCCCAGCGAAGCAGCGCAGCGTTTGGACTGCCATGTGCCCTGTGACATGAAATACACGTGACAATGGCATCACCGGCCCCTGAAAGTACGGTACTCCGCACACCGGCTGTCAAATCACTACTGCCCACGGGCGCGATCAAGCTGTATGTGTGAGAACCATCGCCGGGATATTGACCATATTCCTTGGTAGAGACATTGTTCATATCATAGTCAGTCGGGTGACGAAGCCAGGGAGACGCTGTGCCAACATTTGATGAGCCGCTGCTGGCATGAAAGGTACCATGACATTCGGCACAAAGATAGCTTATAGTCTCAGTGGTGGTACTGAGAGCTCCATCCACTGCGTAATACTGATTATGATCGCTCGGTGACGCGGTATACTCCCAGTCAGGATCTTCTATGCCTTTTATGCCATAAAGGAAACGATAACTTGTGGCAACCGTATACTCCCCCCCACCGTTGCCATCCACGATGCCGTTTCCATCCGGATCATCATTCCCGTGATGCGCGCCGCTGATGGCAGCAAAGGTGTCTGTGGTGGTATGCACGCCGTGACAACCATATGTGCCGGCACATGTAAGCTGGTGAGACCAGGTTGACTCACCATTTGCCACCTGCCCATTGCCGCTTATGCTGTTATCCCATCCTGGTGGTGTGAAAGAAAGAAGATTACTATCCTGGCCGACCCCGGGGATGTTTGCCACGTTATGTCCACAGGCATCATTTCCGGCAGCTACCCAGTAAAAATTCCCGCCCGCAAGGGTTTTTCCCGGGCCCTGCCCTCCAGGACTCTGCACATTATATACTACCGGAGTCAGGTTCACTGTGCCTTTATAAGGGGTTGAACCGGTATCTGAATGGCAACCCACGCAACTATAACGCAGCAATGCCCTGTTTGGACTTTGATTCGCGCTGTATGTGGCTCCATTAAAGGTTTCGGCCATGGGGCTGCCATTCTGGCTGTTATGCATGGTATGACAATTAGAGCAAAGCCCTCTCACTTTGCCCCAACAGGTAGACCAGGGAAAACACACCAAACACAAAATTGCCAGACTCCAGGCTGTTCGTGCCCGCATAATTCTTCTCCCTATCTGTTAAATATCTCCACCCTTCCGTTTCCCTCCTCCACGATACAAAGACGACCCCACGGGTCAAAGGATATCTCCCAGGGGAAATGCAACCTGCCCTGAGCCTCACCAGGCTGCAAGAAACTGTATTTAAAGCGTCCCACAGGATCAAACACAACCACGTGATCGGCATGACGATCAAGAATGAAAAAATTGCCCAGGGAATCCACGGCTAAGGAACATGGAAATTCCATTTTTTTCTGTAGATGGATGACCTTCGCAGGAGAATCATCTCCCAGGCTAAACCTGTAAACCGATTGCTCAGCCTGGGCCAAGGCAAAAAGATCATTGCCGACTATCTTAAAATCCACAAAACCAAGCCGGCAACCATTGCAGGAAAAGACTCTCTTTACCTTCAGATCCGCATCAAGGCAGAGGATATCACCATTGGCCTTATTCAATATATAAAACACGCCTCCATGCATTTTCAGACGATCTGGATACACCGTCCTGCCATTAAAAGACAGGATATTGGGTACCACCTTCCTGGCCTTGAGATCAATACGGGTAAGGCTGTTTTTGCCTTTTTCCACCAGCCAGATTATTCCACCTTTCTCTCTTACCATGTCGAACGGAATGGAAAGACGGCCCATGGCATTAAAGGAACTCAGAAATTTCCCGTCACGATCAAAGGACAAAAGACGATTATTGGCAGCATCCACCACGTAATAACGGGACCGTTCCTTGTCAACAAAAAGGGCTGTCGGCATATTCATTGCCAGGCCAGAAGGCTCGCCCCTGAGGGTAAGAACATGATGCCACGGCACTGCCCACACCGGCACAGCCATGAAAAAAATGGCAAGTAATGCACCCAGGAACACCCGGGTGCTGACCACCGGTCTAATGACCTCTCTGGCCCCCTGCTTAATTATCAATAATTGCGATGGCATTGGATACACAGATCTTTCTCCCCGCTTAAAAGCAACTCATATTTGTAATCGGTTCCCATAGGCTTATGACAGCTGATACATGTCATTTTTTGCCCGGTCCTTGGATCCCTGACCTTGTCACCAAGAGGATGGGTAAACTTGCCCTGGGTCTCATGGCACCTTTCGCAGACCGCACTTCCTTCACTCCTGAACATAGCCAGGCGGTTTGATCCATGGACATTATGACATTCCCCACAGTGCGACACCTTTGGATGACGGTATATCTTGTCCTGATCCCGTTTGAAGGTATCCTCATGACAACTCCGGCATATCTGTGCCTGACGGCCCTTGAGCAACCCAGAGGTGTCCCCTGCATGAGGGCTGTGACATATTATACAGCTGTTTCCCGTTGAGGAGGTAAAATGATTATGTAGGGTCAACACCTTCTTGCTGATATCCTTATGACATTTAAGACAGACTTCCGTGCCCGGCTGTCCCCCGGAATGACACACCTTACAGTTGTTCTTCTTAAAGGGCTCATGAAGGAAATTACGAATAAGGTATTTTCTCTTGCTGCCATGGGGATTATGACATGAGAGACAGTCCTTGATCTCAACCGGATAGCCCTTGTGTGCTTTGTTTAGGGCCTTCCGCTGATGACACTTCAGACAAAGCTTATCAGGGGAAGTCCGTAACATCTGATAGTTATCCGCCACATGAGGCAGATGACAGACGATACACCGGCCTTTGGCGTATGGACTGTGCGTGGAACCCTCAAATTTTTTGGGCAAATCCTTATGACAGGCAAAACAGCGATCGGCCAGCTTTCCGTGCACCAGTCCCTTTACCTCGGACTTGTGAGGATCATGACACTTGAGGCACTGACCCTGGCGTACCGGTTCATGAATTACCCTGCCGCCGGCACCATTGCCAAGCCATTCCCTTTTTTTGTGACACGACTCGCATAACTGGCCATCAGGCTTCTGAAGAAGGCCTTTATAACGGGCCACATGAGGATTATGACAGGATTCACATTTCCCTTGGGCAACCGGTCTATGTACTATTTTCGCTGAAAAATCAGCCTTTTTATGGCACTTAAAACAAACCGCAGACTCGGAAGCGGCATGGACAGCACATACAGGAGCAACCCAGAACAATAATGTCAGCCACAGAACAACTCTTGACATCACTTGGCCCTCCCTGGATGACATGGAGCACAATTGCCCTTGGCAAACGGGCGATGACTCACCGGGTACAGCAATGATTTATCCGGACCTCCATGAGGGTCATGACAGCCAAGACAGCCGCCGGCGGATGGTTTGATCCCTCCATGCACTTTCAAAAATCGCGCCGTGTCCTCCTTATGACAACCCGCGCAGGTATCCTGCAGGCTTTTTTTGCCCATTACCGGATGATTAGACGCGTGAGGATCATGGCACGTAGTGCAGCCCTTGACGGCCGGAGGATGACCGACCCCGCTCTTCCAGTATCTGGCAACATTTTTATGACACCTGATACATAGTAACGGCTGAGTACTTAGAAGATCATTCGGATGAGATGAACCATGGGCCAGATGGCATACGCTACAGTTAGGCACAGCCGCAGGCTTATGTTTTACCTTGCTATGTTCCAGAGTATCCTGAATCTTTTTATGACAACCAAGACAGATTTCTCCAGGCTGTTTTCTCATATTAAACTCATAGTCACCAGCGTGCGCGTCATGACATTCAACACATTTGCCCTCGGCATAAGGGGCGTGTTTGTGAATTTTGCTGCTCTCCTTGGAAAGTTCCCGCTTATGACATTTCATGCACAACTCACCCTTTTCCACGGGAAGAAGTAAAAGGTACGGCTGGGAGGCCTGATGCGGATTATGACACCCGGTGCATCTACCCTTGGCAAAGGGGCTGTGAAGGCTGAACTTGCTCATCTGATCCTTTATGTCCCCGTGACATCTCACACAAAGATCCTTTTCCGGGGCCTTCAAAAGCCTGACCTGCGTTGATTCGTGAGGTGTATGACAGGAAAGGCATTCCCCCTTGTCAGACGGTGGATGATGTACAGGGCCGGATGTAAAATTGACCTTCTTATGACACTTAAAGCAGAGCTTGTTCTGGTTCTGTACTAAAAGTGAAGGTTCCGCTGACCCGTGACCACTGTGACATTCAAGGCATTTGCCTTTTACTACGGGATCATGCCTGCTATGTGTGCCTTTTTTACGCCCCTGGTCGTGACATTTAAGGCAGAGGGTTTCAGGCGATGAGGAAAGCATATAGGGGAATCTGCTGCCATGAACCGCATGACAATCCGTGCACTTATTCTGAGCAAAGGGTTTGTGTATATGATTAAAAGAGGCCTTGTCATACTTGTGACACTTAACACAAAGCGTTTCCGGCTTGCCTCTTAAAACTATGCCCTTTTGAGCATCTATTTTGTGACACGAATCACATTGACCTTTGAGAACAGGTGGATGCATCAAAGGCTTCATAAGCCCCTTGGAAGCAGATGAGTGCGGGCTATGACACTGCACACAGGCACTTTTGACCGGATATCCGAAATGGGCTTTTTTGAATGCCTTTGTACCAAGGGCATCCGCATGACATGTAAGACACGTCTGGTCTTTTCCCTTTTTCAGCAGATCAGGATTGTCTGACGCATGATTGTCATGACAGGTCTGACAGCCTTTGGCCAAGGGGGGATGCTTTACCTGTCTTTGGAAAGGAGCCTTATCGTGACATGTAAAACAGAAATCCCTGGGAGGAGCGGGCAACAGCCCTTTATACTGGCTGTTATGGGGGTTATGGCATTTTACGCATTTCCCCTCAGCGACAAACTTGTGAACAAATTTCTTCTTGTTCACCCCCTCCATATCCTTATGACAGGAAAAACACAGACCCGGCGGATCCTTTTTAAGATATACGCCGCCTATCAGGCCATGCGGCAGATGACAGGCTTCACAGTTGTTATCTTTTACAGGGGCGTGAACAACCCCCTGATGATATTTAGCTGCCATGTCATGATGACAGTCCACGCAGCGTTTCCGTTTGGGCCTTGGCGATTGCTGAGGAAGGCATGAAGATAATAAAAACGCCGCACACAAAAAGCCCAGAAATATACCAGGCCACCTACTTCTCATTTCCGTCTCCCATTTCGCGCTCCAACTCGTTCCAAGCCGCTTTGTTAACCCTGATTTCAGACATATCCCTTAATTTCTTTTCGTAATTTGCCTTCAATTCCTGAAATTTCTGCTCTTCAAGCTTCTTTGCTATCCGCTGCCTTATCTGCTGCAGCGGAATTGGAAGGGCCGGGGTCCGATCCATCAGCTTTATTATAACCGCACGCCCGTTTATTTCTGTCGGAGGGCTTACCTCTCCCCTGGACAGCTTCTGAATAATAGCTTTTATTTTTTTATCCAGGTGATTAAAGGGGACTCTTTTGACAGGAATATCCCTCGAATAATATTTTTTGGCCGTGGCAAAAAAATCTTCCCCCCTGCTGATATCCGCCCAGATCTTCTCCAACAATTTCTGATCATCCTCAATTAACGCGAAACTCACGGTCTCCGGACGGGTGAACTCGTTGATATGTTTCTTATAATATGCCCTGATCTCCTCATCAGAGACGGTTGCTTTGGGTTCAAATAACCTTTTTTCCAATTCTTTTATAAGTCGGTGTCCACAATAAAACCTGTAAACCCACTTGAATGGAGGCTTCTGTTCATAATGACGCTCAAGGGCCTCGATGGAAACAAGCGTCTGGGAAATTATCGTCTGAAGCACCCTGTTCTTTACTATATTAATATCCTGCTTCTTAAAGTGAAATTTTCTTCTGAATCTTAATTCCTTTTTAACCTGGTTCAGAAAAACCCCTGCTGTTATATTTCCCCTGTTAGTGGAAATCAGCACCTTATCCAGAAGTTCCTTTGGAGTATTGTTAAGGCTCAGTTTTTTGTAGAGATCCCTGTCCACTTTCACATGATATTTAGCCTTCAGACGTCTTACAAGATCAGCTGTAAGCCTTGCCTGCTCCTCATCCCATCTCTTTCTTTTTATTGCAATCTTTACCTTTTTAAAATCCTTGTCATCAGGACCTTTTTTGTCCTTGATATGAAATATCACATAAAAACCATGCCAGGCTATCACATCAGAGGTCTGTCCCGGCACCATGGCATATACCGTATGTTTCCATGCCTTGGGCATCCATATAGGCCGAACCCACCTTTGCTGATAAAAAAACCTGGATCTCGCCGCCTTATCCGCCTGTGAACGTTTAATCAAACCGTCAAAAGTAATCTTGCCCTTAGCCAAATCCTGTACCGCCTTTTGGGCATCTTCTTTCTTCCTGAAGTAAAAAATCTGCATCAACCATCTGGGACAATAGTCCTTACGATATATTTTCTTCAGGGTCTTGTCGCTGACATCTGTCTTATAATCCACCTCTTCATTTTTAAGGATCATAAGGGTCCTGACCTTGAGAAAGGTCGAAACCTTCTCACGATAGGTAGGATCCTTGTAAAGCTCCATGCGTTCCGCCTCGTTTACAAGAAGCTGCCAATTTATAAAGGGATCAGGGGTCTTGGGAAAAGGACTGTCCTTATCTTTATAATTCTCCCACCAATGCTTGAAATCCTCTACGGTGTAATTCTTCCCGTTTATTGAAACAAGAACCTTGTCTCCCCATGGCCATGCCATAAGAGAAGACGAGTACACACAGGGCAAAAACAGAAAAAAACAAAGAAACAGTGCTACTTTTCGCATCCTTTAAACCCCTTATCGAACCAGAGCGTCAAAATTTCCTGAGATACATGTTGAGCCAGAGATGTAACCGTGTTTACCATACCGAAGTGCATCACTTTCCTGTAGTCTGCCCCTTCCCTGTGATGATAGGTACTCCAGAGGATTTTCCCCGTGTGGGCATCCAGAATATTCACGTGCACAGCAAGTGAGGGATTCATCCCCAGAAATTGTCTTTGCTCCCCCATTGTTATCACTGAACCGGTGATAATGGCCTGAGCACCAAGACGACTTCCAAGAAGTCGAATCTGTTCAATGCTTGGCTGCTGCCCGGGTAACAATTTTATCTGATCATATATATCACGGATGTCTCCCTCCTGCGCCACATCAAAATGGCCGGTCCTGATCATCTCAGCCATAAAAACACGGTAGAAAATCAACCCACCAAGTGGGTACTGGCTTTCATTCGTAAAAGGAAGAACCGCTACCCGACATATTTCCTGCTTTGGAAGGGGAGAAAGGACCTGAAGAGTAGCCCCCCTTGGGCTACAGGAATAAAGAAATACCAGGATAATCGCCCCGATGACAGGGAATATACAGCGAATGCTCAAAATTCTGATTCCCAGGTCTCCTGTTTTTTACCACGATTGCCGCCCGTTGAGGACTTGTTGGCCATACGCACCAGGTCCTTGATTTCTCTCCGGGCGGAATTACCCAATATATCCTTAAGCATTACCACACACTCAAGCTTCTTGTTCTTTGCCTCGGCAACATTTACACCGATCCGAGCAGGCAACTTCTCGCCTTCACTGGTCTTTACCACGCGTCCATCTTCGGAACGCACCTCTACGCACCAAAAGGAAATGGGCACCTCTCCCTTGTTCCCAAGATCCACAAACATGTTGCTCCCCTGCCGTTTTACCTGCAGGATCATGGAGGGTGGGGTCCTTCTAACGGCCACCTTCTGGATCGACTTGGCCATATTATCCGCCTTGTCCCACACACGCAACACCATACGGTAAACACCTTGGTTCACGCTGCTGCCGCCGCCAGTCTGTCCCTTCCACACAAAGCGGCTGGGAAGATTACCTGTACCATGCTCGCTGATAAGGGATTTGCCTTTTTCGTCTTCAATGGAAATCTCCCACCTGGAAATCGGCTCGGGATGAATCAGCTTGGGCACAGCAAAGATACGGTCCCTGAAGGCCACGGAATCTCCCAAACGAACCCCACTTAGCCTCAAAGTAACGGCAGGTGGAACACTGTCCACGCAATACAGGCCAAGATACGTCTTTTCCGTGCGCCCTGACGACCAGTGAAACACTGCCTCTACAGGATATTTTCCATCCTTTACAGGGGCGAACCAGTCTGCCGTATATCCCCAGTGACCATCATTATACATGGGAACAGTGCCTATTCCCTTGATGTTAAGATAAAGATCGGGGGCCTTTCTGCCTATGGGGCGCAATTTCAGACGGCACTCTAACTTGTGACCTGGTTTTACATACAAGGGTCGCAATGATACCGACTGGATGGGGAAAAACGGGATCCTGCCAAGCACCTGTTCCATCTGATCAGGCCAAGAGGCAAATATATCCTGTGCCACGATGGGAAGCAGTTCTGCGGTCGAATGCGGCTGGTCAATACCAAGCAATCTCAGCATATCCGCTCTGGAAAGGCCCTCAACCCCAGACCACACGACTCTTGCGTCATCGGTTCTCAAAAGATACAGGGTAAGCCCCAAGGCACCGGGAGCCTTTTCCTCTTTCTGACAGATTGATCCTAACAAAACCAGGTCTGCTCCAAGCTGTTCGCGCATCCGCAGGACATAATAAGTACTCAAGGATCCCACCCTCCGGATGCGATGCCTGACCATGAAATTCATCATCTCCTTCTCAGGCACAACCTCAAGCCCCATGGACTTAAGCTCTTTGGAAAGAAGACGGGTGAAATTGAAATCCACTCCATTCACCCCATGAGACAAATCTTCTATGGGGAATACCGCAACCGTTGTGGCGTAAAGAGTGCCGGCCATAAAGAGGCCCAAGCAGAAAACCAGTATTGAAACACCAATTTTACGAAACATTTCAAACACCACGCTTGGCGGTCAGGACTGGGCCCCCGCCGGTATAGTCGACAGCATTTTGCGCACTACCCTGACCATTACCTGGAAGGAATCCTTGGCTGAAAGCCCAAAAAGCCTTCCAAGCACAGAATAACCACTGCCATGACCGGTTGACTGCCATATTACCATTGAGGTCTTTGCCTCAACCAGCCTAAGGCTCAAGGTAAATTCAGGATATGAAAAGGACCCTCTACGAGACTCTTCCATATTATCTACCGATCCAAGGATAAATGCCTGAACACCGAGCCTCTGCCCCAGACGTCTAAGGGTAAGCTTGTCCAAAGGGGCCCCGGGATCAATGGCCTCTTCTCTTAAAACGCTATCCACAATTCCCTTATCCACTACGTCAAAGAGTCCCATGGAAAGCACCTGGGTTATGGTTATCTCTCTGGCTCTTTCCGCTATAAACTGCTCTTTGGTATGGTTGGTAAATGGCAAAACCGCAACCTTTTTTATAAAGCCAAGCTGGACATCCTGCCTCAGAAAATGGTCCGAAGCCACATTGGCCCCGCATCCATATAGAGACAAAATAATCGCCAGCATCAAAACCACAAGGAAGCCTTTCCGCATCCCTACACCCCCCGAAATTTTATTCCCCATGTTCATAAACTAACGCACTCTCCCTCTTTATCCAAGCACACTAAAAACCGGAAAACCTTGCTGTAAGCTGCCCGGAAACTGTCCACGAATTTTCGCCTGCCTCTGCTATCTTATAAGATCCATTTACGTTAGTTGAAAGATAACGGCTTATTCTCCAGCTCCAGAATGCGTTATACGTCTGCGTGGTCACTGTGCTGTACGCATATGAATAACCAAAACTTAACTGTGTTTTTTCCGTAGCAGCCCATGCTATAGTCAGGCTCCCGCCCCTGGTATTATCATGCCCGGATGCCCAGTTACTATAGCCAGAAGCCCTGAAAGACAAGACATCTGATGGTCTCCAACTAAGGTTCAGATTAGTATCAGTTGAATCTGTATCACCGGTATCGCTCTTACTGACAATATATCCTCCATAAAAATCCACGGTAATCCGCGGCGTAAGCCTTGCGGTCAGGTTAAGCCTTGAATTATAGCTGTCCGTATTGGTTCCGGAACTCAGATTATCCGCAGAGGTATAAACAAGGTCAAGACCCGCATTCAGATCCGGGAAAAGGGCGGCTGTGGTATAAATAGAATAGCTGTCGGTAGTGGCTGTCTTGGTTCCCCCTTCATAGGTCTCATTTCTCGTAACGCCTGTACTCACATCCAGCGTATCAAGAGGAAAGGTAATCACGTTGAGAGAATAGGCCCTTGTCCTGCTGTCGGGTTGCCCGCTGTCCTTCTGAAGGCTATCAGTTATACTCAGATTCGAGGTGATAGCTTCCTTGGGACGCCAGCTCAACGACCCGGTCTGATTAATCCTGTCAGTGTTGACGCCTCCAGACGGTCTGGCAAAATCCAAGGACAGGCTGTAGGCCAAGGTAACCTTGTCCATTGGTCGATAATTAACCGAGGCGTCAGTAGAATAATCTTTATAGGTACGGGAGGATGTCACCAGGCCGGAACCTGAAATCTCTTCATAGGCCTTTATCTCCGAAAAATTAACTGTGCTTGTAAGTGGCTGCACCGCGGCAAGCTTGATATACCTGGCCTTTATCCCGGAAACCGGAATTTCAAAACGTCTGGACGAACTATTGTAGGAATAGGCCTGCGCTGTCACCTGCTGGGTCCATGTATTTCCGTCCGGGCTTGTCCACACTCCCCATAGGAAGCCTGAAGCATTTGTCGCGCCCAGATCAGTGGTTGTATAAAGATATATTCGATCGACCCGAATAAAATCCATTCTGATGGCAATGTTGGTCGTCTCACCGGGTGCCGCGCTGTATGCGATGTCCGTGGTACTGTCATTGGTAAGTCCTGAATTGACTGCGGGCAGATCGGTATTTGGCGTAGTATCGTTCCCTGCATAGGCCTGAACTATATTATCCTCAATAAGAGCCGTGCCGGTTGCGCCCGTGTGGGCCGTGGCCTCTGTGAGATAATAGCTGAAATTTTGGGATAAAGATACGTTTAGTCTGTTATCCAAAAAACCCTTGGCCGCCCTGGCCGAGACCATGTGTCGGCTGGTGCTGGACTTTGAATCGTTCACCTTGTCCTTACTATCTGAATAATAATAGCTGTAGGCAGTCTTAAGCACACCCCAGCTCCAGTCCGCGTCTATTCCGTTATAAAAGGATTCCGTATCCGTTGTCTTTGGCCTCTGGTCATCCGTAGACCAGGTCTGCCCGAAATAACCCCTCAGTGCGGGCCACAGAGGCTTATCCCATTTGCTTTTCCAGTTAGCCTGCCATGTCTTGCTTGAGGTATCCGGGCTGTCGGATAATCTCTGTTCAACGGCAGTAGCGGAAAGGCCTAAATCAAAAATGTCGTTTCTGGTATTCAAACTTACAACAGGTGTATAAAGTTCAGATAACCTTCCATTGTTCCAATTTCGCGTATAACGGAAAGAACCCGACCAATCCATCGACTCAGAAAGATCATATCCGAAATCAATATTGTAATACTGAAGTAAATTCTTACTGGTAGTGCCGTCGCCTGTTCTGGTATACAACCAGCTGCCGCTAAGCCCTATAGGCCTTGACCACGCCACAGCAGATGTAAAAGATAATGACAGCATAACCATTACCGCGACAAATTTCCGGTATTCGATTCGTAGCCGGCTCCCTTCCCTACCCATTCCGAATCCCTCTTAAGAGCCCCTTGAATATTCGTGCACTTATTTAAAAAAAAGGCCCTCTTGCCGGATTTACGATCAGGAGGACCTTAAAATTGTTCTATTTTCTATTCCCTATTCATCCTTTGAGGTATGACAGACAAAGCATCCACAACTAGCGTTGGCACTCCCCGCGTCACACGCAGAATAATCCCAGCGTAGCATATCCCTGTAGGGTGTACCATGCGCACGATGACAGGAAAGGCACATTACCTGATCACCCTCTGCCTGACCCGCAGCAACGTATACGGTAGCGCTCGACCCTGTCATGGTAGCCAGTCTGGCCTGATCTCTTGCCAAGGGAGCAAGGGGAGAATATCCCGCACCCCCATTATAGTTATGATACTCCTTACCTGCTGCCGTATCAGAAAGCGCATAACCGGTCGGATGCAGCAACCAGGGGGATCCGCCATTAGAGGTATCAGTGCTTGTGTTCACATAACCATGAAAATTGCTGTGACAACCAGCGCAATAAGCGCTCATTGAATAGTCGTCCGAAGATAGATTCACGCCTGAATGAACCGGGTCCGTGCATCCTGCATACTCATTATGATCTGAGGGACTCACTGTATATTCCCAGTCATCATCCTCAATACCTTTAACGCCAGTCTCATTGTTACCGTGAGCGCTTGAATTCAAAAACCTGTAAAAACCACCGGCAGCCCCGACTACCGCAGTCTGGGTATCATCTGCATGGTGCCTTGGAGTATGACAACTCTCGCAGTTATCAATGCGGTCATGACATCCCGCACAGGCACCTCCTGATACAGGCCCCCCCGGAGCCGTGGTAAGGTTACCATCAGGAGTCATACCAGGAACATTAAGACAATTATGTCCCTTTGATCCATCCAAAGTTACCCAGTAAAAATTCCCGCCAGCCAAGGTATCTTTACCATAGGTAGGTGGAATATTGCTGAAAACATATGGAGTAGTTCCATTTGAGGACCCGCCACCCTTATTTGTCCCTGTATGACAGGCAATGCAGGGATCGGTCCCCACATTCAACAGGTACTTGTTCGGCCCATCGGGATCCACAACACTCCCGTTCTGTGAATTATGCATGGTATGACAGTTGACACACGGCCCGGAAACCCGGGCATAAACAGACGGTATAAGCGCAAGCGACAATATAATTATTAAAAAAACTGAAAATTGACACCATCCTCCCTTTAACATGTCTTACCCCTCACTCCAACTATATCGCACCTGTCCCCCCCCAAGGAAGACAGGTGCGATTCGATCATAAACAATGCCCGTACCCTAACTAATCCTTATTGGTATGACAGGCAAAGCACCCACAGGATGCATTGGCTGAACCAGCATTACAGGCAGAATAATCCCACCTGAGCAGATCAGCATGGTTAGTACCATGGGCGCGATGGCAGGATATACAGGTAACGATATCATTGCTGTTGGGCGTAATCACAGAGGTTGTGGTGTCAGGATTAATGGCGCCGACAGGAGCCGTCACATTGTACGTTGTATAAGCGCTATAGCCTGCACCGGACGCACTTCCCAGAGAAAAATCTGTGGGATGGCGCAGCCAGGGGGATGCCCCAGCACCCTGATAACTGACATTGCTTATAGCTGAAGAGGCGTGGAAATTGCCATGGCACTCGGCACAAAGATAACTGATCGTGTTGTTATCCGATGTAGTATAGCCGTTGGCCCCCTTATATCCGTTATGATCGGTGGAGCTGACCGTATATTCCCAGTCAGAATCCTCGGCACCCAGAATACCATTAAGGAAGCGGTAACTGGTAGCCGTTGTTAATCCGTCTATTGTACCATTGTCTCCATGGTGAGCACCACGGATGGCGGCATAATTATCAGTTGACGTATGGCTTCCATGGCATCCGTATGTGCCCGCACAGGTAAGCTGGTTTGTACCCCAGTCAGCGGCACCATTGGCTATACCGTTTGAAGTAGTGGCATTCCATCCGGGAGGTGTATAGCCGAGATTTGAATCAACACCGGCTACGCCCTTCACATTATGACCACAGGTATCATTGGCACCACCGCTGGTAGCCACCCAGTAAAAGTCACCACCCGCAAGGGTAAGCCCATTGCCCTGTCCCCCCGGATCAACAGTTCTGATCACAACCGGGATATTGTTGTTTGACCCCTTGAGCGCGGTTGCACCACTATGACAGCCGATACAGTCACCCCTTGTAAGGGCCCTGTTTGGTGTTGTGGAATTATTAAATGCCATTGGAGCCCCATTCTGACTATTATGCATGGTATGACAGTCAGAACATGGACCGGACACTCCGGCTGACGCCGTGCCGGGCAGCCAGCTCACAAGGCCGATTGCCACGCAACCGACCAGTCCCTTGATAATTTTTGATTTTTTAAGATTAAACATAGCCATCTCCCTTAAAGCATGCACTTAAACGCAACATTAACACTGGTATTAAAGACCTATACCAATATCCCTGAAACAATTTTGGAATTCTAAGATGAGAATACCTTCCGCTTATCACCCCCTTGCGAAATCCCCTGAAGCAACCTTCTGATACCAATAACTTTTATTCGAGATACTTCCCCCAAATATCTCGCCCTCGAAGGCCCCAGAAGAATTCAAAAAATTAATATTAAAAAAATTAACGCAATTGCACATTCTTTCTATTTATAATATCGACCATATTAGGAATCAAAATTAATTTTAGTTCAAAAAAAAACTATGTCAACCATGTCAAACAAACTTATTTCAGTGGATTTATTTTGCATTTTACATGCCAGAGCCTTCCTGAAACCCAGACCCAAACCCCCCTATATTAAACCATCTTTACCTCTTTCAATCTTATAATGAAAAAAATTTCACTTTTTATTATAAGAAAAAAATTCATATATGAAAAAAATCACCCCTCAGGGCATGGGAAACAAAACCATTGAACTTTTTATATTGACTGAACAAGGTGGTTTGATAGAACAGAAAAAGCAAAGTCATCGGACGTGAAGGAAAAAGGCAATACCAGGGAGGACCGGCGACCACCCTGCCTCAAAAACAGGCAGCAAGGATTCTTAGCACCACAGAAAAATAAGACCCTGCCTGCACCGAAAAAATCAAGATATTATCCATTAACGCCCAGAATGATCCTGAAGAAACCATAAAGGAAACGAGACGGAAAGCGGAATCCCCCAACTGATAACGAAAAGGAAACAACATAGGGGCGGCGGTAAATACCACGACCAAAACAAGCTTTTACGCAAAACGCACACTTTGAGACATTTATCACCTGGTTGACATGACAGGACATCCAAACATGGTCGTCCCGGGACGACCTGAGACACAGGAACATAATTTGCTTGCACAGACATTTCAAAATACGGGGAGAGCCCAACAATGCCGACAGAAATCTTTTCCCACAAAATCCACAAAACAGGACCTTGTGCGCCAGGGGCTGCAATCCGATGATTTTCAGAGGTAGGGAATTTATGTTTCAGGCCTAAACGGACGAACTATTCTATGAAGCCTGAATCCTTCAGTATAAGTGAAAGAGACCATGTCTCAAGCAAAAACAACCAACCATGGAGGGGAGGTTCTTAAATGAAAACCGACAGATTTCATCAGGGATCCAAAACACAGGCTTTACTTGTCACATTCCTTTTCACGGCCATGGCCGCCATTCTGGTCTCAGGTTGCACGCCGGGAAACAACCTTAAAAGCACCATTAAAAATTTTAATAATCAGCCATGCAAAGTATCCGTTTTTTTAAACCTTAAACGTCCTGACTGCCAGAAGATATGGACGAAGATATCTTCAGTGGAAATCCTGTCTGAAAACCAGCTCTGGATTCCACTTGAACTCTATTCTGACGAACTGGTCACAGGAACCATAAAAACCGGCCAAACCCTCCTTGCAAGAGGAGGATTGCCCGCAGGCGTCTACACAAAAATCAGGCTCAGGATTGGCAAAGCGGCACTGGTAAGGGGTAAAAGCAGGTTACTGCTCGCCCTGGATACCCCGGAAATAGTCATGAGTCTCTCAAAGCCACTGTATTTATCCAAAGGAGACAGCACATGCGCATTTATCAACTGGGACGTGGATGCATCCCTTACCGGTTCTGCCATACTCAAACCAGTCATGAAGGCAAGCCCTCAGGCGATCCCTCTGGTATCTGACCTGGCCTACGTGGCATGCCCGGAAATAGACACCGTTTACCAGATAAGAGCTGACAAAAACTGGGTATGCGGCTCTGTGGGGATAAGCGGTTTTCCCACCTATCTGCAGGCCAATTCATCGAAAAAAAAGTTATATGTATTGGCTGCAAACGAGGCATCCATAAAAATATTGGATTCATCAACCAATCATCAGATAGATGTCCTGCAGATCCCTCTTATCCAGGAACCAAAGCACATGATCCTTGGACCTGACGCAGAATATATTTACCTGATCGACAGGTGGACCAATCAGCTTATCAAGGTAAACCTGGAAAACGGCAGCATGGAAGGACAGGTGAGGGTCGGGGACAGGCCTGAATACATGCTGTATATTCCCGATCGGGACAGGGTGGCTGTATCGTCTGAACTGTCACAGGCGGTGTCTCTCGTGGATCCTTCGTCAATGAAGGTTACCGAGACCATAATGACGGGCGGGGTGCCACAGGGGCTACTTGCCTACAATGGGAAACTATATATCGCGGAAGCAGACTCCAACATGGTCTGCGTATATAACCTGCAGACAGGCAGGATCCTAAAAAGAATCAATGTGGGGACCGGCCCGAGACGACTGATTGAAAACAACGAACACATATATGTCACAAATTACGACTCACGTACAATTTCCGTGCTCCTTCCGTCCCAGCTGAATGTACAAAAAGAAATATATCTCAAGGGAAGACCCCTTGAGATGGCCATATTGGACAAAAGACGCTGGCTCTATGTTGGAGACGGTGATTCCCTGGGCATATGGGTAATTGACCTGACCTCAAACAGGACAAACGGTTTTATAACATTAGGCTCCAAGCCCATGGGAATAGCGGTAATCCAGTAGAATAAAGACCCTGTACCAATACTGAATAAACGCCCCGAAAACCGTTTAACAGGGCAGAGGAATTTTGTGCTCAAAATCAGGAGGAACATCACATGGCCGGAACATGGAAAAAACTGATCCTGTATCTTATCATCGCATCCGCCATGACATCCGTGGCCTGTACGGGCACCTGCCATGCAGCAAGCCGCTGCGTAAAATGTCATGAAAAACTGTTCAACACAAAAATATCAGAACATACGGTGCACAGACCCTTTATGGAACAACGATGCGATGTGTGCCATGAACAGAAACTCCCACAACAAGCGGCCCAAGAAACAACGACCTGGAAAATGTCCGGCGAACTTAACAAGGGCACTAACCTTATTCCCCTAAGCGCACTGTGGCAAAACTATGAAATAGTAGTACGCCTTCAGGACATGAGCGGCTTATACAGAATTGACAAAAAGCTGATCTTTGACCGACTTGAAGGGCTAAAGACCACAAAATACATGTCGCAAAACGAGATACTGAACCCACAGGTCAATGACGTCCACAGGGACATATTCATAAGCGCGTCCCTGACATGGGACACCCCCTGTCCCTCCCGCTGCGAAATTCATTACGGCACAGATGGAAGCCCGGACGAGATACTTTACGAAACGACTTACTCTATTCATCACCACATAGAAATTCAGGGCCTAAAAAAAGGCAGAGAATATCATGCCTTCATACGCGCTGAGGGTATAAACCATGAGACAACCGAATCCCAGCAGGTCTCTTTTAATACCAAAAAAGAAACGGTGGCCTCCTCGCATCCTTCAAAGGGAGGTAAGCCTGCTGGCAATAGCGGCTTAACAATAAATAAGGCAGCATTGGTTAAAATAGGATCAAAACCTTTCCTGATGCTCGATTTAAACAGGAACGCCCTTGTGAGGCTGGGCCTCAACAATTCAACACATATCAGCCATGACGTATCAGATACGGTTACGAGCGCAAGGGCATGGCATCCAAAATTGCTCTCACTCTATGAAGCAGGATATCTTAACTGCAAGAAATGTCACAAAAACAGTGACCGGGACAGCCATCCGGTGAACATAAGGCTGCTTCCCGAAATGAATCCTCCGAAAGACTTTGTGACTGCAATGGGCAAGGTGACATGCGTGTCATGCCATGACCCCCACGGCAGCCAATACGCATTTAGCCTTCGACGGAACAACACGGCCCTTTGCCAGGGATGCCATAAAGCCACCCAGTATGCGGCCAATAAATATCAGGTACCAAACTAAACCTTCATACAGGATTATACTTTCAAGAACAAACTTGCGAACTACATAATCAGGCTTCGTGCCACGTCAAGTAGTGCTTCGCCCTCCTGAGCATGAAAATTGCCTCAAAGCGCAAAATCGAAAGCTCAAAGTGATAAGGCAAAAAATCATATCTTTAATCTTTTGCATTGAGCCTTGAGCTTTCAGCTTTGAGCTATTTTCACGCTTTATCTGCAGAACAAAAAAATCTCCACGCTCTCTGATCTTGAACTCTTTGGTTTGAAGACACTTACCTTTTTAAAAACCTGGGAACATCTCCTGCGGAATTGAGGGAAATCCTCCCCCTGGAAGACCTTGCAAAAAAGTGCCCCTCCCGGATAAAGAACCATAGTTGCAATATCAAGAGCCCGGTCTGCCAGGGCCACCTGCCTGAGATGGTCCACATCGCGCCTGCCCGTAGTCTTTGGTGCCATGTCGCTGAGCACCGCATGAAAGCCCGGACACCCCCCTGGCAGTAATTCATCTGGTTGCAGATCAAAGATATCCCTTTTAATAAAAGTACAATTGGGCAGGCTTACTGAAAGCGGATTCAGATCCACTGCCACCACATGACCACTCCTGCCCACTGACTGTGAAGCAAACTTCGTCCATGCCCCGGGGCAGGCACCAATATCCAGGACCCTCATGCCCCTTTTCAAAAAGCCATACCTGGCCTGGGCCTCCTTGAGCTTGTACACAGATCTTGCCGGATATCCCTCACTTTTGGCCTTCTTAAAGTAATGATCCCGGACCTTTTTCATAATCAAATCTTGTCAATTCACATATTCAATATTTCAATCAGCCACAAGGGCTTCGGCGGGATGTATTACCACGGGCATATCCGGATCTCTGGGCAGCCTTGAACGCCACTGCAACAGGCAGCCTGAACACGTGGTAAACAGCACCCGGGGCCGGATCTCCCTGACCGCCTCCATCCTTTTCTGAAAAATCAGCGAGGACAGCCGGGGATTTCCAAGGGAAAAGGCCCCGCCATGTCCGCAACACTCCCCAAGCATTGAAACCATACCCGGGTACAGCCCCTCCATCAAGGCCAGGGGAGCCTCCCTGGAACAGGCATCGTAACGCTGGTGACAGGGCAGATGGAGTAATGCGGGCCCTGGATGGAGGAGTTCAATTTTTTCCGGGACAACGTGAAATCTTACCACCGCCTCGGTGAATTCGACCACCTTGCGCGCGGCATCTTCCGCCCGTTCTCTCATTGGATCACCGGGTTCAAAAAGCAGGGGCCATTTTTTTATCATGGACGCGCAGGATGCGCACCCGGTAAGGATAAAATCCGTACGCGTATCAGCAAAAGCCATAAGGTTCGTCTCGGCCAGGGATCTTGCCAGGTCAACATCGCCGCTGGAAAAAGCGGATAATCCGCAACATACCTGCCCGGAAGGAACAAAAACCCTGTTGTTAAACCAGCGTGCCATCCCCCGCACAACGTTCGGGAACATGTAATTCTGCACACAACCCACGAAAAGGGCGCCAACCGCCCCCCTTTCCCTGTCTCCTGCAAGAGACCTGATGTCATCGGCAAGCAGGGCGGGCACCGGGGCTATTTCCGGCATTTCACCCAGATCAAGCCCCTGTGCAGCCAAACCGAGAACGCGGTTCAAAAGACCGGAAGATCCGGGGAGCTTCATCATGGCGGAAGAGACGCCAGGCATGGAGGCCGCGGCCCGGAACGATCCCCTGAGCCACCACGGAAGCCCTGTATGAGAAGTTGTCTGCCGCCTGACCTGCCAGACCAGATCATCCACCCTGACGCCTGCCGGACATACTGCCGAGCAGGCATGACATTGAAGACATGCCTTCAGGGTCTCCAATAACCCCTGGCATCCGGCAAGCCGGCCGCCCCGGGACAGCAGCCACCCTAAAAGGTCCTGTTTTCCCCTGGGAGAGAACCGCTCATGCGCCGTAACCTCGTAAACAGGACAGACGGAAAGGCAGGCACCGCAGCGGACGCATTTTGCCTGGTCTTCATTCCCCATCCGGCCCCTGATCTCCAATAAGCTCTGACATCCACCACGCCGCCCAGTGCTCACTCAGCATGGCCTCGGCAAGAACCATGGCCTCGGGCGTCTTCAACCTTGCCTTCACGTGTGGAATCCATATCCTGGCATCATCACTGCCGGTATCCATCTGTTCCTTAAGGGACAAAAGCATGTCAAGCTGATCCGCATCCCTTGCCACCCTGGCCTCAAGGCTTTCTCCCTCCTCAAATTCCCTCAGGAGCTCCCGGATCTCGCCTCCAACCGGCAAATCCCTGACCATGTCCTCCACGGCCAGATCCTCGTCTATGGTAACGTAGCGTTTATGAACCGCGTTTGCATCCCCGGTTCTTGCTTCCGGCAGGTCGTGGACCATGCAGAGGCGGATTACCCGGTCAAGATCCACTCCTCTTATCCTGCTGGCAAGAACAAAACCAATGAGCAGAACCCCGAAGGTATGAGCCGCCACAGTCTCTTTGCCCTTGCCCAGGAATGAATAGCCTGTCCTGTACGTCCTCTTGAGCATGGCCCCTTCGTATAAAAAACGGGCGATTCTCTCCCAGCTCCAGGTGTTGTCTTCCACGGGGATCCCCCTTTCAGCCATGAACAATTCTCAGAATCAAGGATTCAAGCACCATGTCCGCGGCCCTGGAGCCGCCTTTCAGGGCAAGATCCGTTTCCACCATATCCTGTAACACGGAAAGCAGAAAGGATTTATCAAAAGAGCCTGCCGTCTGGAACATCTTATAAACCACGTACGGGTGGATACCCTTGAGCACAGAGGGTGGCGGGTCGCCCCAGTAACGCTTCATGGATGGAAGCAGGTTCTTTTGAAAGGCCTGATATGAAACAGAGCCGGGCGGCAATGCCCCTTTTATGCCCTCCAGGGCGTCCTTCACCAGGATCAGCCTCTGGATATATGAGGCCACAATCTGGAATACGGCAATAGGATGGACCCCCTGCGCCAGGAGGTGGCGGAATTCCATAACACAGGACTTCAGATCCTTTTTATCAATGGCGCCTGTCAATTCATAGAGCTCATGATCCCTTCCTGTAGCGACCAATCTCTCCACGTCGGCAAGCTCAATGGTATCCCGGTCTCCAATACCAGACAAAAGCTTGCTTATCTCTGTCTCAAGGGAATAAAAATCCTGGCCCACCCTTGCGAACAGGAATTCAAGGGCCTGGGGCGAAATGGCCTTGCCCGCGCTGGAAACCCACTTCCTGGCCACCTCCCGGAAGGCATCCCTTGCGCCGCGCCTGTCCGAGGCCTTAACCTCCAGATCCGTAACCGCCCCCAGGGCGGCCAGTTGCTTATATGCCCTGGAACGGCGATCAGCAGTACAGGTCTGAATCACCAGCACGAAGCGCCTGGGATCAAGGCCTTTCTTAAGACGCGAGAGCAGGGTCTGTTCCCCTGACCCGGCGGAATCCACCCCCTGGGCCTTCCCGGACGACGATTTCCCCCTGACCCCTGCCTTTCCCTTTGAGGCTGCCAGGAAGGGAGGATCCCTGAGCAGAACCACCTTCCTTTGCCCGAAAAACGGCATGGTTCCAAGGGCTTCAATCACGGCGCCATCTGAATATGATTCCCGGGGAATAACTTCAAGATTCATCTCCCTGGCCCGGGAGGGCAACAGGATATCCAGCAGTTTATTGACAAGGGGGGTAATAACCGGCCCATCCCCTATAAAAAGATAAACCGGAAGAACTTCGCCCCTTCCGGCCTTTCTGAGAAACTCATCCCTACCGACACCGTGAATCTTCAATACTACTTCCCCAGTTCCCTGGATCGCGCAGTCGCCCTGTGTACCGCGTCCATGATGACCCCTCTGAGCCCTCCCTTCTCCAGGGCGTAAAGACCCTCAATGGTGGTCCCTCCAGGACTTGTAACCATGGAGGTAAGCTGGGACGGGTCCTTACCCGTCCGGGCGCACATTGCCGCTGCTCCGAGCACCGTCTGAACGGCCAGGCCGGATGCCAGAGGCCTTGGCAGCCCTTCCCTCACCCCGGCGTCAATCAGTCCCTGTATAAAGGAAAAGACATAGGCCGGACCACTGCCGCTGAGCCCGGTTACGGCATCCATGAGTTCCTCATTAGTTACCACCACAGCCGTTCCCACGGCCTGGAATATCTTCCGCGCAAGATCAAGGTCCGCCTTGCCTGCCGTCTTCCCTGGACATAACACGGATGCTCCGTGCTGAACCAGGGCGGGGGTATTGGGCATGACCCTTATCACCCTGACACCAGGAGAGAGAACTTCCTCCAGGCTCTTCAGGGTAACCCCCGCGGCAATTGAGACCACGAGATGGTCTCTTATCACCTGATCCCGTATATCCTCCAGGACAAGCCCCATTATCTGGGGTTTTACCGCCAGAAGCAGTACATCGCATTTTTTCACCACATCCCGGTTGGAACGGGACACCGCCACATTAAAGGCATTCCTCATGTGGACCCTGCGCTCATCCGACGGATCGGCGCAGCTTATCTGCCCCGACTTCAGAACCCCCTTTGACAACAGGCCCTTTATAAGGGCCTCAGCCATCTGCCCGCCGCCTATAAAGCCGAGACGGGACTCCAGCGGACTAATATCTTCAAAAGAATTCATTCAAATCTCCTGATTAAGGAAATAACGGTAACCATATTATGGTATTTCATACTAAGTGGTGCTTCGCCGCCTCGAGCCCCTGAGCATGAAAATTTTGAATGATAAATGGCGAATTGTAAATTATGGCAAACAAATTTTTATTAAATTCAGAAAGATAAACTTAGTACCTTAATTTAACATTCAGGATTTACCATTTAACATTGTATTTTCACGGTGAACCATCAGTTACACAGGCTGACCATGACCTTCTTCGCAAGCCCCTTGCCCAAGGCGAGCCGGCATCCCTTGACATTTATTATGTACGGCCCGGCATTGTTTAATACCTCGACAACATCTCCAACCACTATACCCATAGCAGCAAGTTTACCCTGCATGGCATGACCACCCTGGAACCTCACCACGCGGACTTTCTCACCCCGGGCTGCCATACACAGAGGCATTGCCGGCCCCTGCTGCCTGCTGCGGCATCTTGGGCAAAGACCAAGAACAGTCATTCTATGTACAATGGGCTGGAAATTATACCCCTGGGCCACCTTCTGTCCGGCAAGTTTCAGGTCCGGGTCCCTGAATTCAACCACCCGACCGCACTTGACGCACATGAGGTGATCGTGGTCCGCCCCAAGGTGCAGGTGCTCATACCAGGCGCCACTGCCATTCAGAACCACCTTCTGGGCCATACCATAACGGCACAGCAGAAGCAGCACGCTGTCCACGGTCGAGGAATCCACTCCCTCGGGCGCCAGCTTTTCCTTGAGATAATCAGGGGAGACATGGCCATCCGTGCCTATAAAAAGATCCAGTACCTTCTCGCCATCTCGAGGCAGTGATTCCCCGGTCTGTTCCAGCAACCGGAGAAATTCTGATTTTTCCCTCGCGTGAAGGGAATCCATGTGAGGAGAATTCCCTGATTTTTCTTCCATATTCTCTTGCCTCTTTCAACATTAAGAACATTTATTCAGGGTTATATTCAAAAATAGCCAACCACCCGCTCCCTTTGGTCACTCGAGACACAGAATGCGCGGGAGAAAAAACGAAGCTGCCCTCGGGGGCTTTATACTTGCAACTGAATAACGAGAAACCCCTGACATGTCAACTCGGACCAAAGAGCGGAAGGACGATGATCCTAACGAAACAAAGCGAAGTGATAATCCTAAGTCGCGCCAGCGACTGGTAATCCTAGCGAAGCGGTAATCCTAGTGAACCAAAGGTTCACGGTAATCCTATCGATGCGCCAGCGAGCGGCAATCCAGGCTTCCCTCAGACCAATGCCCTGAGCCTTTCAAGCAATATATCGTTATCTCTACGCCCCCTCAGACCGATTCTTATAAAATTTTGATCCAACCCCCTGAAATTACTACAATCCCGAACCAGGATTCCCTCGGATTTCAGTTTATTACACAAATCTGTTGAACTCAGTGAGGCTGAAAGCCTGATTAAAAAAAACGGGGTAAAACTCTCCAGCGGGTCCAGGCCGGGAATGGACCTGAGCGCATCAAAAAACCGGCGTTTTTCAGCGGAGACGAACCCGCGAACCTGTTCCTCAATCCCCGGATGCCGCACAAGGTATTCACCCGCGAGCTGAGACAGTCTGCCCACTGCCCAGGGAATTCCCTGGGACTGGAAAAAACCGCTCAGGGCCGATCCAGCGGCATAGCCCAGACGAAGCCCGGGAACGCCGTAGATTTTTGAAAAGGAGCGAAGCACGATGAGATTAGCCAACGACGGCAGAGAAAGCAGGGAAGTCGTCTCATCAGGCCCTGTAAACTGCGCGTACGACTCATCAACCACCCATACGGCATCAGGCGCATGCCGGATGATGTCATGAAGTTCTCCGGGTGGGAGAAACCGCCCTGTGGGGTTATTCGGATTACACAAAAAAACCAGAGAGCCTGGAGTCGCCCTGCGCCGGAGATCATCAAAAAAGGCCGGGGTCTTTTCCGTATCCGCGTCCGGCCACGGGCCCGAGTGTTCCACCCGGAGTCCATAACGAAGGGCCGCATCCTCGTAGTCCGAATAGGTGGGTATGGGGATTACCGCCTTCCTGCAGCCAGCCACCCTCGGAAGGGCGAAAATCCACTGGGTGGTTCCGGAACCGACCATTATATCATCCGGGTCAAGACCATATCTTTCAGAGATGGCTGCCCTCAGGCCGGCGCTGTCCACCTCGGGCAGAAGATGAATCTGGTGTATGTGATCCCTTAGAAATTTTATAAAATCGTCTGATAAAGGCAAAGGACTTACATTGGAACTGAAATCCAGAATATCTTCAACAGGCCTTTCAAGTTGACGGGCGAGTGAGTAGACATCACCTCCGTGACCATACAGCATTTCAATTCCCCCTGTTCGCGTCCTCCGCCCTTTCCTGCACCTCAGACCTCAGGTCCAGAAGCCTTCTGTAGACCTGTTCAAGAAGTTCTGTAACCGGTCCGTGCTTATTCTCTCCGGACTGGGCATAGGCCTTGGCCACCTCAACTGCCTGCCTGAGACATTCTTCCTTTACATACGATTCAAGCCTCATTTCCACACCTCAATTGACTGACCGCAGAAACGCGGGCATCTTTTTCTTCAGTTCCCTGAGGGCGATTCCCCTGTGGCTGATCCTGTTTTTTTCATCAGGCTCAATCTGTGCCATGGTTTTTCCTGACTGCGGCACGTAAAATACAGGGTCATATCCAAAACCGAGAGATCCGCTGGGCACGGTGGCTATGGTTCCCTCGCAGGAGCCCTCGGCGCTGATCCATTTGCCAGACGGATGATAAAGCACCATAACGCAGCGGAATCTTGCGGATCTTTTTCCCTCAGGTATATTGGCCAACTTACGCAGAAGTTTTTCGTTATTCTCCGCGTCAGTTGCCTCAGCACCTGCAAACCTGGCTGACCTGACACCTGGAGCACCGTCGAGCGCGTCCACCTCAAGGCCTGAATCGTCCGCCAGGGCCATGATACCCGTGGCCTCGGCGACCGTTCTGGCCTTTTTCATGGCGTTCCCCAAAAAGGTGTCCGCGTCTTCCAGCACCTCCGGGAGATCTCCCATGTCGTCCATGGACAATACCCTTATATCCATATCCTTCAGCAGCCTTCCCAGTTCGGCCACCTTGCCCCTGTTCTTCGTTGCAAGTATCAGATCCACTATCCTGTTCCCTTCCCCTGTTCAGGCCGCTTCACTGTGGTCATCAGGCCGAAATCCATCCCCACGGCCCTGGTAGGGCATATGGACACGCATTTAAGGCACCTTACACAAGCGGCAGAATTTATGTTATCTCTCCCGTCAAAAAAAGAAACCTCAGTAGGACATACGGTTCTGCAGGCCTTGCAGCCTACACAGCGATCAGCGTCAAAGGTGAGCTGAAACCAGCTAAAATGGTTTAAAATACCATACAGGGCGCCTAAAGGACATATCATCCGGCAAAATGGACGGGAAATAACAACGCTTGCCCCAAGGATCACCAAAAGCACAATCAGCTTGTGCACAAAAAGCCAACCCAAAGCCCGCCTTAATCCAGGCCTCATCAGTATAAGGGGCAGGCCTGCTTCAAGGGTCCCGGCAGGGCAGACGTATTTACAGAACCAGGTTGAGCCATACCCCATAGAATCGACAACGGTAAGTGGAAGGACAATTACGAAAAGACCTAAAAAAACATACGGGCCCCACCTCAATGGCCGCCAGGGAGAATATCTCAGGGGAGATAAGGAAAAAAGCAGCTCCTGGATCAGGCCAAAGGGACATATCCAGCCACAGGGCATTCTCCCCACTGCCGTCCCCGCCAGGCCAATGGTGCCAAGCACATAAGAGCCAAAATGAAACTGGCCCGAAGACAGGCTGACACGCAGGGTAGCCAGGAAATTCTGAAGCGCGCCCAAGGGACAGGAGGTGATGGCAGCGGGACAGGAATAACAGTTCAGACCCGGGAAGCATACGTGTTTCAACACTCCCTGGTATATGGCCGTCCTCCAGGGGAAAAGCCAATAGCTGTTTGCCATAAGGGCAGAAAGATACTGGCTAAGACGCCTCAATTTCTGCATCAGCCCACCCCTATACAGCTAAGACATATGGTAACAGCCTTCTGCCACACGGCGGCGGGCTCCCCTAAATAGATGCCCACGGCCAGAAGCGCCACTGAAATTGCCAGCAGAATCAACGGGGAAATGCGCACTCTAATCCAGCCTTTCAAGAACGGATCCTGTCTTTTGCCCCAGATGGACAACCTTGTCACGCCGGTCGTCAATCTTGATTACTGTGTACACCCTTGCTGCACCCTTTGAAAAGGCGCTTTCATGAAGCTGTCTCGCAACGTCCATCAGAAGCTCCATGTCACCCTCAACCTCAGTACCCATGTCAGTGAGCTCATAGGCAAGTCCCATGTCCTTTAGAATCCGCTGGGTGGCGACCACATATTCACCCACGCTGGTAGACCCTGTACCAATGGGAACCACTGTTATCTCCATTAAGGCCATGCTGCCTCCTTTCCCGGAGTGTATCATCCGGTCCTTAACCGTTCCCTGACTCTGGATTATACAATCGTATTTTTTTATGCAAAGAGATGCTTCTAAAAAAGCTCAAAGCTCAAGGCTGAAAGCTCAAAGTAAAAGATTTAAACCCGGATTATACAGCTCGCAAATTTGCCGAAGATGCAAGGAGAAAAGGACACGCAGACGTACTTGTAGGCATTTGAAGTGCGTAATCCTGGTTAAAGATAGGATTTTTAGGAAATGATTTCCTGTCTTATCCTTTTGAACTTCCGACTTTGAGCCTTGCTGGGATAACCCCTACACAGCCCAACGCCACCTGGGTCTGCGGAGATCCTTCCAGTAAGAAGGCAGAAACAGAACGGCTATGGTATAAAGCTCCAGCCTCCCGGCCACCATGCACACTATGAGGACACACTTGGACAGATACGGAATATGGGCGAAATTCTGAGCCGGCCCCACACCGGCAAGCCCCGGGCCTATATTGTTCAGGGTGGCTATGACAGAGGTGGCCCCGGTAATAATATCAAGCCCCTGGGCGGTGACTATTATGGTGGCCGCGATAAAGACCACCATGTACAGTGACAGGAAACCCAGGATCGACTGCATTACGTCTGCCGGCACCCGGCAACCCTCGAGTTTTATTGCCTCAACAGACCTCGGATGGATAAGTTTTCTGAATTGGACGCCTGTAAATTTATAGAACAGGAGGACCCTTACCTGCTTTATGCCTCCGCCCGTTGAGCCTGCCATCCCGCCCACAAACATAAGCGTAACCAGTATCATCTTGCACACCGGCGCCCATGAATCGAAATCAGCGGTTCCAAAACCCGTGGTAGTCATGATGGACCATACCTGAAAGGCGCTGTATCTCAGGCTGTCTCCCCACGTGGAATAGGTTTTGCTTAACAGGTTTACCGTGGTTATCAATAAGGTGGCTCCAAGGCCAATGCCCAGATAAAACCGCAGTTCCTCGTTTTTGAAAAAGGACTTGATCTCACCTGTAAACAGCCGGTGATGAAGGGAAAAATTCATGCCGGCAAGAATCATAAATACGATTATAATCACGTCCACCCACATGTTATGGAATCCGCCAACGCTTGAGGTTATGGTGGAAAACCCCCCTGTTGCCATGGTGGCAAAGGAATGACACACGGCGTTGTAAAAATTCATGCCGGCAAGCATGAGCAGTGCCACTTCCGCCATGGTAAGAACCAGATATACGCCCCAGAGGATTCTGGCCGTGTCCTGGATCCTGGGAGCAAGGCGGTCCTTTGTGGGGCCGGGCATCTCCGCCTGAAAAAGCTGCATCCCTCCAATACCCAAAACCGGCAATATTGCCAGGGAGAGCACAATAATCCCCATGCCGCCCAGCCAATGGGTCAGGGCACGCCAGAAAAGGAGGCTCGGCCCCAATGCCTCGACCCGTTCAAGGATGGTGGAACCGGTGGTTGTAAACCCGGACATGGATTCAAAATACGCGTCAATATAATTTGGAATGGTACCGGAAATCCAGAAAGGCAAGGCACCTACAGCCGCCACAAAAATCCACCCCAGGCCCACAATAGCAAAGCCTTCCCTGTGGCCGATCTCCTCTTCCGGGGCAAAGGCCCAAGCCATCAGGCCACCTGTCAGAAGCCCCACGCTGCTTGAGGTTAAAAATACCGGCCAGAGCCCGTCTTTGTAATACAGGCTGAACCCGATCGGCAGAAGGACGGCCAGGGAAAGAAACACCAGAAGCCACCCGAGTATGAACCCGACCGTGCCAAGCCTCATGATGTAAGAAAACGCTCCACCTTTGATACGGCCTTCTTCATGCTGAATATAACAAGACGGTCACCTGCCCTGAGCATTGTATCCCCGGATGGAATAATGACCTCTTTTGTACGGATGACTGCCCCAACTACGGCTCCCTGGGGAAAATCTATGGCCTTTAGCGCCTTATCCAAGTAAACCCACCGTTCGGAAATTACATATTCCACAACCTCCGCGTCACTCCCAAGAAGCGTTGCCACGGACAATATGGCCCCCCTGCGCACAAAACGCAGTATCATATTGGCAGCCACAAGACGGGAGCTCAATGCCACATCTATACCCAGTTTCCCCAGCAGTGGTATAAAATCAGGACGGCTTATCCGGGTAATACACCTTTTCGCCCCGTGGTGCTTACCAAGCAGGCTCGCCAGTATGTTCGTTGTATCTCCGTTGGTAACGGCTATAAACAGATCAGCCGTGTCTATTCCCTCTGAAGTAAGTTCCCGGGCGTCCAGGCCATCAAAATTCAAAACAACTGTACGGGCCAGGCTTTCGGCCAGTGCCTCGCATTTCAATGCATTTTTCTCTACAAGGTACACATCGACCTTTTTTTCCTCAAACCCCCTGGCGACCAGGCAACCAACCTGACCACCACCCACAATAAAGACCTTTTTAGGCGCCCTGCTACGAAGATTAAGGAGATCCTCAACCGCCCCCATGTCCTTCCTGTTAATCACCAGATAGATCCTGTCCCCAGGGTGTATTAAATCGCTTCCCCTGGGAATTATGGTCTTCCCTTCCCTGACAATGGCGACGACAACATATTTATACAAGGTTCGCAGATCCCTGAGCTCCGCCAGGGTTATACCGCAGGCAGGATTGCCTTCCTTGATCTGGTAACCTACAAAAACGACCTCCCCATGGGCGAAATCCACGACCTCAAAGGCCTCGGAAATCTGGCTCATGCGTAAAATCTCCTGGGCCATGGCATGATCAGGGTTGATTATGAGATCTATTCCCAGCCTGTGCTCATTAAGAGGGGAACTCGCCAACAGGTATTCCTGATTTTTAACCCTCGCTATCCGACGGATCACTCCGTATTCCTTGGCAAGGATGCAGGAAATCAGGTTTACCTCGTCTATATCGGTGACCGCGATAAAAAGATCCGCCTTTGAAACATCGGCCTGCTCAAGGGTCTTTGCCGAGGCCCCGTTACCATGGATCGCAAGGATGTTTAAATCCCTTTCAATCCGGCGCAAGTGATCAACATTGCGGTCAATGAGAACCACATCGTGGTCTTCCAGGGAGAGTTGCTGACACAGATGCCTTCCAACCTCACCCGCACCTACTATTACAATTCGCATAATACCCTAAGGATGAAATCTCTATCCTTTAACTTACAATTCACCACTTATCATTCAGCATTTTCATGCCCAGGTGTGCGAAGCAACAAAGCACCACTCCGCCAACCCCTCGTTAAAAATAATAAATTATCATGTGAATACGCAAAAACGCAAAATTTTTCTTTAATGATTACGCATTACCCTTACTGACCTTGAACCTTTGCGTAAAAAATCCTACCAAAAAAAAAGGATTGCTGCCTACGGCCCGCAATCCAAACATATAAATGGAGGCGGCGCCCGGACTCGAACCGGGGAATAACGGTTTTGCAGACCGTCGCCTTAGCCACTTGGCTACGCCGCCTTTGTTAGCACGAAATCATTAACATAAGGTCGGGATATTGGCAAGCCCTGTTTGATACTGGATTGTCAAACCATGATGTTCATGGCCCTTAATCCATTGACCAACTTCTCGAATTCAGCAGGCGGAAGGGATTGAGGACCATCCGAGAGAGCCTGCTCAGGGGCGGTATGCACTTCCACAATAAGCCCGTCCACACCCACCGCAGCAGAGGCCCTGGCAAGTGGAATCACCTGGTCCCTGCGGCCGGAGGCGTGACTTGGATCCACCACTATGGGAAGATGGCTTTCATTCCTAATATATGGAACCGCGTTAAGATCCAGGGTATTTCTGGAATGCCGGGTAAAGGTTCTTATGCCCCTTTCACACAAAATAACCTGGGAATTGCCTTCTGACATTATATATTCGGCTGCCATCAGGAATTCGTCCACCGTGGCCCACATACCCCTCTTTAGCATTACAGGTTTTTTCGCCTGCCCCGCCCTTAGAAGCAGCCTGTAGTTCTGCATATTCCTGGTGCCGATCTGTATGATGTCGGCATATTCTTCCACCAGGTCCAGCACCTCGTGATCAGTGGCCTCCGTTACGATAAGAAGCCCTGTCTCCTCACGCACCCTGGCAAGAATCTCAAGCCCTTTTATCCCAAGCCCCTGGAAGGAGTAGGGAGACGTCCTCGGTTTAAAGGCCCCTCCCCTGAAAATGCTTGCCCCTGCCTCCTTCACGGCGTGGGCGATCTCCATTGCCCGCGCCTCGCTCTCAACCGCGCAAGGACCGGCCATGATAACCAGCTTTTCACCGCCTATCACAACAGACCCGTCTCCCACACTGACCGTGGTATTCTCAGGGTGCATTTCACGACTGACCAGCTTATAGGGTTTAGATACCGGGATAGCATCCCTGACCCCGGACATGCCCAGGAATATGGCCGGATCTACGGCCCCCTGATTCCTGAGAATGCCGATCGCGGTGCGTTCACCACCTGGAATCGGCTTGGGCTCCCATCCATGAACCAGGATGGTTTTAATTACCCTGTCTAGATCCTCCTGAGTAGCATTTCTGTTCATTACAATCAGCATATCTATACCCCAAAAACGGTCCCCAGAACCGGATATATGTTCATGAAAAATCAAAGGCCGTGGAGCAGCAGATCTCACGGCCTTTGACAATCAAAAGCATTAAATGTATTTATGCACCTTAAGATTCTGTTTTTGCAGAAGAATCCTTTTTCTCGGAAACCTTGGATGTCTTTTTGTCATTAGGACCGGCAGATGATGTTGATCCACCTCTTTTACCCGCGTAATCAGTAACATACCATCCGGTCCCCTTCAAATGAAACGACGATCTTGAAACAAGCTTGTGCATCTTGCCACCGCATTTTTCGCATTTATCAAGGGGCGGATCAGAAAACCGCTGCCAGCTTTCAACAACCTCACCACAGGATTCGCACTCATATTCATAAATTGGCATACGCATACCTCCTGTATAATAATAAATTAAGTCATTCTTATGCCGACATAAATTGGCCCAGAATATCGTCCATGCCCTTTATGCGTGATGAAGCAAGGATATCCCAGGTCAGCCGGTAAACCCTTTCCTCCTCAGCGTCCTTTTTCAGGCTGGCTGAAGGATGGGCATTAAAAAAAGAAAAACGAACAATATGAATAAGTTCGTGTGTCATTACATATATGAGAAATGGGAACAGGATATCCTTCCTGCCCCTGTCAGTCTTTTTAAGGATGTTGTGGTCGTGCAGACACACCCTGTAAAATGTTATACTGTCTGCGCCTGTCAACTTCGCCCCCAGAGGCCTGCAATACCTCACCAGGTGGGCGTAGGCGCTTCCAGGATATTCCCACCTGTTAAGCTGATCCAGTGTTCTTATGTCATAAGGATTCCTGAGCCAATGCCTGCTGGAAAGGGAAAAATGATCACTCACCAGATCCTCTGCGATCATAACCGCATCATCCAGCACGGGAATATGTGCGGGCTGAAAATACATTATTCTGGGGCGCATTTTTTGCTTCATTCACGCCACCTATCCTGGAAAACATCAACGCTTTCCCCATTTTTACGTGCAAAATATGCCTTGTAACTACAGATGTCAAGAAAGGAAATTTGTCAAAAAAATGACATTGTAAACATGTTTCGGCAACTCGATCCTCCCAAAAGGGGAAAAACTCCCCACCTGGTATTTATTCCCTCAACTGAACCCCATGAACCCGGATTATGCACTATCTGCTTTGTTGTCGGATAGTTGAAGTACCAAAGCACATCTGCGTGCCCTCCGCCTCGCATCTTCGGCAAACTTGAGGGCTGCATAATCCGGGATAAAAAACCGGAAAATCCTACCAAACTTTCATGACATGGGGCCTGTCACCCCCTGACATGAAAGTTAGCTCAAAGCTCGAAGTCGGAAGCTAAAAACAAACATGGCTTCTTTGCTTTGAGCCTTGAGCTTTCAGCTTTCAGCTATTTTCACGGTAAACAAAGTACAAACAAACGGAATAAATATTGCATAAAAAATAGAATTATGATATTAATTATCACTTAAGGAGAAAAAAATGTATTGTCTCAAGACCCCCAACCGGCCGACACAGCCAGCCATATGCAGCAACTGCAAGCGCAAATGCGAACGGGCAGGAGGAAGAAAAAAGGGCAGAAAGGCAAAAAAATAAGTACTGGCAACCGCCCGCCGACTCAAAAATTCCCATCCAGGAGGGCGTCTATGTCCACGTCCTCATCATCATCTGTACTGGAATCTGCGGAACGGTCTCCATTGCACAAAATTTCGTCTACGTTCTCCTGAACGCCTCTGGAATTGTCTGACTCAAAAGAATTCAGCCTTATAAACTCAGTCTGTTCCAGGTTCATCTCCACCTGAAATGCGTTATGATTTTCCGTCTTAAAGGAAAGCCTGCGACACTGCAACCTCTCCAGGGTTGAAGCGATGGTCAGGGTTATAGCCGTAGAAATCGTAATGGCCTTTGGCTGGTTACTGGCCGCACTCAAACCATATTCCGCCTCTACCATTCCCCTTGCCCGGCCGATAATCTGGTTTATAAGCTCCCCTATACAATTAGTCACCTCATCCGCGTTATGGTTCGTTGCCAGCTCTTCCTCCGGGAGCCCCATATACATCATGGACCTGCGGTATATCTCAAGGGCGGCCTCCCCGGTAAGATTCATGATAAAAAGACCGGAATAGTCCCCGTTGAACAGGACAAAACAGCCTATATCCGGCTTCATGCTTATGGATGGAATCTTCTGAATGGTAGGAGCATAGGTTATTTTGGACCCTGTGGCCCCTTCCAATACATGCTGAACGGCCTCACAAAAAATTTTTGCGACCTGGCTTATAGTATCAAGCCGCTTTGTTCGTTTTGCCATAGCTCTGACACTCCTTTACAGTAATGGGTGCGAGCCGGCCTACTCCCCAAATTCATGATGCTCCAATCCTGTATGGCCCTGTTCCCACCTGCGGCGCTCCCTGTAGTAGCCCCATAACATGGCAAGGGCGGTTCCAGCCGCAATCCCCAGCATACCGACCATTATTCCCATGGAGGCATCCGAACCGGAATCAGAAAGAGGCTCAAGCTCTCTATGACAGTATCGACAAACCAAGGCATTTTTCTTAATTCTCTCCTTGCAATAAGGACAAATTCGACCAAAGATCATCCTTGCACTCCTTTCCGATACGCCTGCCACCTAACAAACAGACATAGAAATCCAAAACGCAACGGACTCACACGCATAATGGTATTTCCCCTTTAAAATTAAGGGATTTTCCATCATATCCTATCATAAGAACTATCACGTTAACACCTGAAGCCAAAGCCTCCCTGAAAATCCGGGCGAAACGCGGATCTATTCTATCATACGGGGCAAAACATCTCGCCTCGTCCCGAAAAACAAGCACAAGCAGAAGGGCGGAAGCACCGGTCCTCCGGATCCGGATCAACTCCTCAAGATGTCTCGCGCCTCTCGCAGTAGGGGCATCCGGAAACAATGCCACCTCATCAAGCGCCATGGTACAGCCCTTAACCTCAACC
>JALVVK010000021.1 GCA_027023445.1 Deltaproteobacteria bacterium
CGCCCCTATTATGACAGCGCTTGGCGCGCTCACCCACGCGCATGGCGCTGTGATAGCCACAAGTCCGGCAAGGGCGCCGTTAAGGGACATGCCCAGGTCAAATTTTCCTGTCCGGGCAAGGATCACCAGCATGGCGGCGAGAGAGGCGGCGGATGCGGCGAGTGTGGTGTTCACGGCGATCACGGCGATTCTGAGATGGTGGGCGCTGAACGTGCTGCCGGGATTAAACCCAAACCATCCGAACCAGAGTATAAAGGTCCCAAGGGCGGCAAGGGTGATGCTGTGCCCGGGAATAACCCTTGGTTTGCCGTTTTTGTCATATTTGCCAAATCGGGGACCCAGTACGATGGCGCCGGCAAGGGCAACAATGCCTCCAACCGCATGGACCACACCGGAACCGGCGAAGTCGGCAAATCCTATTCCAAAAGGCAGGGAGCTAAGCCAGCCGCCACCCCATGCCCAGTGGCCGAATACCGGGTAAATAAACAGGCATATGGCGGTGGCGTATCCAAGGTAGGCCTGGAACTTCAGGCGCTCGGCCACGGCTCCGGACACGATGGTGGCAGAGGTTGCGGCGAAAACCATCTGCCAGAAAAATGCCAGGTAATTGTCCACATCATAACCATTTCCCCCGAGAAAGAAGCCGGAGGTTCCGAAAAGACCGAATTTGTCCGTCCCCATCATTATGCCATAGCCTACAGCCCAGTATACAAGCGAGCCTACCACGAAATCCATCAGGTTCTTGGTCATGAGGTTGGTAGAGTTCTTGCTCCTGCAGAAGCCCGCTTCCACGCACGCAAAGCCAGCTTGCATGAACATGACCAGAAAACCACAGAGGAGGATCCATACGTAGTCAACCGCCTTCCCGGGATCAGCCTTCAGGGTTGTTACGCCCAGGGGATCCCCGGCCAACGCGGTTGATGCGAACAACAGCCCGAAAGTCAATATGCCCGCTCCCGTAAAAGCGGCTTTTCTGATGTTCTTTTTTTTTGCTGACATAAGCGCCCCCTTTTAAGGTTCTTTCCATGGATAACAGAATGGTTTGTTGTTACCATGAGTTTGTCCTTAGGATATATCAATAATGGTGCCACGTGGTCTGATAGAATGAAAAAGTGTTAAAAAACAAGTGGTTAATGTATTTATGTGTGGCGGGGGCGCATGAAAGTAAAACATAAATATTACCTTTTTGTAGATAATTATTGTGTTTAATATACAAAAATGTAATATCGGTCACATTATGAGAGATATCTGGTGATAAGATTGATAGGTGGGGGCATCCATACCGTTTGATTTCAGCCGTGGCCTCTGTTAGAAAAAAGATGATATTTCCCGATAAGATATTAACAAGTCTGTAATCCTGATAGTTTTGGTTCGAAACCAGCTTGAAGCTGGAAATTCAGAGCTGAAATTAAAAGGAGAGAGATATTTTTTGCCTTGTGCCCTTAACATGTTGGTTTTAGATTACTTTTTTGTCTATGAAGCATCTCTTTGCATGAATTTTTGGAGAAAAAAATGGAGCTCATTGTTGGTGAAAGCGCGCCCATAAGGCAGATAAAAGAGCTAATATGCCAGGTTGCGGACACGGATCTCAGCGTGTTGATCTGTGGTGAAAGTGGCGTTGGCAAAGAGCTTGTTGCAAGATCCCTTCATGCCAGATCACGCAGGCGTCCAACCCCTCTGGTCAAGGTTAATTGTGCCGCATTACCGGGAGAACTGCTTGAAAGTGAACTTTTTGGATATGAAAAGGGGGCCTTCACAGGGGCAACCCAGTCAAAGCCGGGAAAATTTGAACTGGCCAACCAGGGTACCATTTTTCTGGATGAGATCGGTGATATGTCCATCGGGTTACAGGCAAAGCTGCTTCAGGTCCTGCAGGACGGGGTCTTCTGCCGGGTGGGAGCCATAAGCGATATACATGTGGATACCTGGGTTCTGGCTGCCACCAATCAGGATCTGGATATGGCGGTAAAGAAAGGCACTTTCAGGGAAGATCTTTTTTATCGCCTTAATATCATAAAAATAGAAGTTCCTCCGCTCAGGGATCGCAAGGATGATATACCGCTTTTAATTGAACATTTTGTTCGCAAGCATGCCTCTATTGCCAGGGAGGGCAGGAAGGGGATAACGCCGGCCCTTCGGGAGGTCTTCAATCAGTACTTCTGGCCTGGAAATGTCCGTGAACTGGAAAATTACGTGCGCAGGGTCATGGTTCTTGGTGATTCGGAGGCACTCATTCGCGAAATTGAACAAAAAATAGATTCAGGCCCGAAGGAATGTGTTATTTCTGACAGGTGGAAAAGTGACGAAATTCTTGTTGATTCCATGGTTGAGGAGCTGGGAGAACAGCTTAAAGAGGATTTTCCTCCCTTGAAAGAGGTTCGCAAGCGTGCCCTGGCCAGGATTGAAAAACTGGTGATAGAGGAGGCCCTGAAGAGAACCTCGGGTAACAAAAAACGGGCGGCGGGCCTGCTCAGGATCAGTTACAAGGCCCTTTTGTACAAGATGAAAGATTTCGGGGTTGAAATGCCTGGTTCTTCGGACGATGGGAAATCTGTTGAGCTTACATTGCCAGGGGATCTTGAGCCGTGAAAACAGTTCATTGGTCATGGGTGTGGGATGATGGGACACAGATGAACACAGATCATGCGGATCTTTTCCTTTTTTCGCCATAAAAATGTGTGCATGCAAAGATTGCACTTCATGTCCGGGGGTGACAACGCCCTTTGTCATGAACGTTTAGGTAAAAAAGTACTTTTATTCATGGGAAAATTTTTTCCGAGAGAGGGAAGAGGTTTTCCCTTTTTGGGTGTTTGGGGGCGTTTTTGTTTTTTTTCAGGGCTAAAAAGTTATTTTGCTTATTTTTCCAAGGCATATGTTTTGCATGAATCTTATAAGGATATCAGCATGAAACGACTAATGGCCATAAATCGATAACCGGGGTAGGAGAGTGAAGCAATCTATAGAAGAACGACGGCGCTGTTACCGTATTCCCTTAAAAATGCCTCTTTTGTTAAGAGGAGATCTGTCTTCTGATTTTGTTGAGGCGTATTCAACAAATCTTAATCCTTTTGGTATCCAGTTCGAGAGTGATGCTCCCCTTGAAAATGCCGGTTTTGTGGTAATTAGGCCTAGGGGGGATGGAGAGTTTCCCGAAGGTGCCAGCGCCAGGGGGCAGATCCGGTGGATAAAAAGTACCGGGGATCACTTCAGGTACGGTGTCTCTTTTGATGACGCGGTTGATTGGCATCTGCCACTTTCAAGACTGGTTCAGGGGCTATGTGTCGGGCTGGGCTCCACACCATATTTTCAAAGTCTTGTAGATAGCCTGGATGACGGAATAGTCTTTTTAGACGGCAAGTTGCGTGTGCTGGCAACGAATGCGGCGCAGCCCTTTTTTGCGGTTAGTAATCCTGAGGAGATTATTGGGAGAGATTTCAGTGAAGTAAAGGATCTTACTATAAATACTCCTGAGGGAAATATTTCTCTGAGCCTTCTGATCAATACAGCCCTTGAGGAGAAGAGGGAGATCACCCTTTCTTCGTGTCCCCTTGTTCCTGCTGGAAGCAGCCACGGAGTGGCCCGCTTTTATGATATCTGGGTTACCCCCCTTGAACAGATTAGCGCCCTGGTGTTACGAACCAGAGATGTAACCGAGGTTGAGGAGCTGAAGCGTATTAAGACAGAAAAGGAAAAGAATTTTTGGCTTCACTATAAGTACCTGACTTTGGGAAGATTGTTTGATGATCTCCTTGAGGATATAGTTAATCCTCTTTCTGCCGTGGTTGGGCGTCTGGATCTTTTGAACCTGAAGTTATCCAATTCAAAGACACCTGTGTACAGCGACCAGATAAAACTTTGGCTGTCGGATCTGGATCTGGCACAAAAAGCATTGGATAATATTAAGGAATTTTGTAGATCTGCCTCCAGGAGGCGTTACAGGGATACCCGGGGGGTAAGAAAATTTTTCTCCCTGAACGCCTTGGTGGAAGAGGAACTGAGAACCCTTGAGCTGCATTCCGCCTTTAAAAAAATCAGGAAAAGAATCGAGCTGTCATCGGCAATACCACCGGTACAGGGTGAATATTCCGATTGGGCCAATGCCTTTGTGTCTTTATGTCAGAGGATAGTATTACAGCAGGGTGGAAGGGTAGGCCAAAGAGAGATAACCATTATTACCGAGTTGGGAAATGGTCATGTTGAGTTAAGGTTTATTCACAACGGCAAGGCGCTTCCCATACCCTTTGATAGTGAATTTTCTTTAGCTGCCTTGGAATTGCTGAAGAAAAAGTACGGAGTCAGCGTTTGCATGGCCGGTGAATCCGGACACCAAACCATCACCCTGAAGATACCTGTTCAGGAGAAAAAAGAATAAATATGCCTGCCTATTGTTTGAAAAGGTGCCTTTTTACGGAATCCTTCAGATCATCCATGTTAAAAGACTTGACTATGTAGTCGTCTGACGCCCATGAGGCCAGATCCTGTTTATATTCAGGATACGCCGAGCTGAGAATGACAGGCACACCTGGTTTCTTTTCCTTGATCTGTCTCAGCACTTCAATGCCATCCATCCCGGGCATGTTTATGTCAAGGATTACAAGGTCCGGCTTGATGTCGTCAAAGAGCTTTAATGCCTCTTCGCCGTTCATGGCGGAATGAACCTCATATCCCTCTTCTTCCAGTTCTTCCCTGTAAAGCAGGTGGATGCTTTCCTCGTCGTCAACCACCAGAATTTTTTTTTGCTCCGTACCCATAGTCACCTCGCTCATAGTAGGGTTTAGACCTTAAGTTAACGATAAAACAGGTGAAATATTATTCAAGAGTAATATCCCGGAGAAACCTTGCCGCTTCTTCCGGCGGGGTAGGATTGATGTAAAAACCCGTGCCCCATTCAAAGCCGGCTATCATGGTAAGCTTTGGCATTATTTCTATATGCCAGTGATAATGTTCCATGTCCGGGGTTCTAAGTGGTGCTGTATGAAGCATAAAATTATAGGGTACGCTTGGCAAGGCCTTGTTAAGGCGTTTCATGGTCTCAGAAAAGATTTCCGTCAGTGAGTGGAACTGGAAATCTTCCATGGAAACATATGATGAATTATGTTTCTTGGGTATAATCCACATCTCAAAAGGCGCCCTTGGAGCGAAGGGGCATATGGTGATAAAATCATCGTTTTCGCACACAATACGGATGTTCTGAGATCGTTCCTGCCGGATTATATCGCAAAATACGCAGCGTTCCTTGTATTCATAGTATTTCAGGGCGCCTTCGATTTCTTCCTGAATCCGGTGGGGTACAATTGGAAGGGCAATAAGCTGGGAGTGGGAGTGTTCAAGGGACGCCCCGGCCGCCTTTCCGTAATTCTTGAATATTATTATGTACCTGAATCTTATGTCCTTTGCCAGGTCCAGCATTCTGTCCCTGAACGCCCAGAACAGCTGGATCAGCTGGTTATGAGACATCATGGGAATGGTCTCGCCATGATTTGGTGTTTCTATGATGACCTCGTGGGCTCCTATGCCATTCATTTTGTCGTACATGCCCTCTCCGCGTTTATCCAGTTCGCCTTCAACAACCAGCGCGGGGTATTTGTTGGGCACGACTCTTAACGTCCAGCCGGAGCTGTTGGGAGGGCTGTTTGCGGGCCGTCCGTATGCGAGGACTTCCGTAGGGGTGGTGTTTTCATGCCCTGGGCACAGGGGACAGAACCCCCCTTTGACCTTTTCTTCCTCTATGACGAAATCGCAGGGTCTCTTGCCTCTTTCCTTGGCTATTATGACCCAGCGTCCAAGAATTGAATCTCTTCTTAATTCTGGCATTATGGTCTCCTCATACCAGCCAATGCCTGCGTTCAAAATCCTTATCCGGAACCTTGATTATTATAATGCCGTTTCTGGGCCATCTGTCCAGAACAAGACCGTCCCTTCTGGATTCCAGTTCCATGTTCAGTTCATCTCCCGGGAGTGCGTTAAGCGTGGAAAAAGGTATCAGGATCTCGAACAGGTCTTTTGCGGCGCATTCTATGCCGGTTTCTTCCCGGGAAGTCCTGACGTCATCTATAAAGATGGCCGATTCCCAGGTTATGTTATTTTGGTATTTGTTTGGAATCAGGTCAATAGCGATTTCATTTTTTGCTTTTATGTTAAGGCGTAGATGCACATCAGGGTTCCAGGACGCAAGTCCCTTCTTTTCCCTCGGGTCCAGCCGGATATAGAGATTCTCCAGGTCAAATCCGAAAACTATACCTGAGATTCCTCCCTTTCCAAGATGCATTGCCCCGCCCAGTTCCTCCAGCAGCACGGTCCCGGCACCTACCCATTCCCAGTAAGTGGTTATATGGCCGTCAATGACAGGATGTATAAACTTGGCTGGTTCATCCTTGGGCCTTAACGATACGGTCTCCCTTATGGGAGCGAGTATACCGTCTGGAACCGAAAGTCCCAGAATCCTGTATGCCTTTTGCAGATAGGCCCTGAACAGGTGATCGAATTCAAAGGCATAATCTGTCACAAACTGTTCACCATACCACCAGAACCAGTCGCTTCCCTCGGCGGCATAGATGTATTCCATGGCCTGATCACAATGGTTTTTTGTATCTTCATCTCCGCCTGTTTTAAGTTGTTCGATTATTCTCCTGGCATGTCCCAGCTCCTCCCATGCCCTGTTTTCCTCTTTACCTCCAATCCATATGCCAAAGTCGTGGTTAATCCAAGATCCGGTATAAAGATTTGACAGGGTCCTGGTGGGAGGGGCTTCCTTCAGGTAATCGCTGACCGTGACAAGATTCAGGTCCGGGTCATCCACAATTCCCTTATAGATTCCGTAAAGCAGGTTTTCTCCCCCGTCCTGATAGTATTCCCACGGGTTTTCGCCATCCAGTATCACAGCCACAAGGGGAGGACGGTTCATTTCCTGGAGGTCTGTGCGCAGGGAACGGAGCCTGCGCAGAAAGTCCTGTATGCCTGCCTGTGGAACATTTTTGTGATATACAAATCCGAGAAGATCAGAGAGTTCGTGATGGCGGAAGATCATGTTCACAGATTTTCCGTCGGCCTCTACCCGGTATGGCTGAAACAGATCATGTGGGCCATGGGTATCCAGTGAATGAAACAGGACGCCTTCGTCCGTGGCCGCCCATGAAAACCCTGATTCTTCCATCAGAGGAACAAGTTCCGGTGCCACAGATCCCTCGGAGGGCCAGAGTCCACCGGGGGCATCACCCAGGATGCGACGGCAGTATTCTACGGAGCGCGCAAGCTGCGTCCTGGCATCCTGCGGGAAATTGAATCGCCTGGGGAGCTTAGCGCCAGGCATGCATCTTCTGGCCAGGTCCGAATCATAGATAAGGGGCAGAATAGGGTGATAAAAGGGGGTGGTGCTGATTTCGATCTGGCCGCTTTTCCACCTTTTTACGTACTCTGGTATCAGATCCTTCATGAGTTTTTTATGCACATCAAGAAGGCCCTGTTTTTCCTTTTCCGTAAATCCCCTGCCCTTTTTCAGAAGAGATGCCACCAAGGGATTTTTTCTGCCGGTAAAGCCAACCCATGTCAGGTTGAACCATACCTGAAGGTCAAGCAGATCCTGGGTCGTGAAATTGCCTCTCACCGAAGAAAATCCTTCACGGCTGGTACCCCTTCCCCTTTTGGATAGTAGTTCCCTGTATCGGGGATAAGGCTCCACCATGGTGGGCCAGTTGCAGCTGAAAAAATGTTGGAGCATGAAGTCCTGCTCCGTCGGTGTCAGTTCTGTTGCTGGTTTGAGGCTCAGATCAAGGAAGGTATCTCCTTTTCCCTGGTTATAAGCCTCTACCTGGTAAAGCAGTGAAGGGACGAGATTAAAGGTGGCCCTGGCCTCCGGAACCTGATCAAGGCAACAGATCATGTCCGTGTAGGCCTTTATGGAATGTAGCCTTACCCATGGCATTACAAAGGTATCCCGGTTGGGATCAAGATATAACGGTTGATGCATGTGCCAGAGAAAGGCTACATTCAGTTTCATTTTTAAAGGCCTCGAGCCTTTTCTTCCTTCTCCTGCCTGGATTTACATTCTATGCACAGGGTTGTTACCGGCCTTGCCTCGAGCCGTTTGATGCCGATTTCTTCCCCGCATTCTTCGCAGATGCCGTATGTTCCCTCATCTATCTTTTCCAGTGATTTTTTAATTTTTTTGATCAGTTTTCTTTCACGGTCCCTGATCCTGAGTTCAAAGCTTCTGTCAGATTCCACGGTTGCTCTGTCAGTGGGGTCAGGGAAGTGGTCATCCATATCTGTCATGTCCTCTAAGGTCTTATCGGCCTCACCGAGAAGATCATCCAGTTTTTTTTGAAGTAGTTTCCTGAAGTGCTCTAACTGTTGCTGGTCCATAAGTCATCCTCCATGGCTTACCTTGTCCAGGTACCACTTTTTCCTCCTGTTTTAAATTCAAGACGTATTTTTTCTATGAAAATTCCCTTTTCAACAGACTTGCACATGTCGTAAATAGTAAGGGCTGCCACGGATACGGCTGTCATGGCCTCCATTTCCACGCCGGTAACATTGTTGATTTTTGTCCGTGCCCTTATTTCCACTGCCTTTGCCTGGTCATCCGCCCTGAAGTCGAGTTCCACGCTCTGCAGCGGAAGGGGGTGGCAAAGAGGAATAAGCTCATCCACCTTTTTGGCCGCCATTATCCCTGCAATACGGGCCGCGGCCATGGCGTCGCCCTTGGGCAATCCTCCTTCCATAAGCATGTTGAAGGCCCTCTCTCCCAGGACTACCCTTGCCGATGCCTCTGCCTCTCTTAAGGTGCTTTTCTTGGCGCTGACGTCCACCATCCTTGCTTTACCTGAAGGATCAAGGTGTGTGAGCCGGTCCCGAGTCAATTATCTCCCCTCCTGCCTGGATTTGCTGTAAGATTCATATTTTTTCCACAGTTTTTTGAAGAAGCCCCCTTCAGATTTTTCCTTTTCTATTTCTGCGAATTCCCTGAGCAGCTCTTTCTGGCGCTCTGTAAGACGACTGGGCGTGACCACCAGGACCTCCACGATCTGGTCGCCTTTTGCGAAGCCCCTGAGACTGGTCACCCCGCCTCCCCTGATCCTGATACGTTCACCTGTTTGCGTGCCAGGAGAGATTTCCACAATATGGGGTCCCTGCAGGGTGGGTACTTCTATCCGGTCGCCAAGGGCGGCCTGGGTAAAGGATATTGGAAGCTTGCAGTAAATGTCATCGCCTCTTCTTTCGAAGATTTCGTGCGCCTCCACGTGGATGATAATATAAAGATCTCCTCTTGGGCCTCCCCTTTTTCCTGCTTCTCCTTCCCCCCTGAGTCTCAGCCTGGAGCCCGTATCCACTCCGGCGGGAATTCTTACCTTAACCCGGCGTTTTTGCTTGACCCGGCCGGTTCCACGGCACTTCGGGCATGGATTCGTTATAATAAATCCCTGGCCTGAACAGTGGGGGCAGACGGTGCTTACACGGAAAAAGCCCTCTGAGCGGATAATCTGGCCCCTGCCCTGGCATGTCGGACATGTAATCCGCTGGCTGCCTTTGGCCATGCCGCTGCCAGTGCATTCCTCACAGGTTTCAAGGCGCATCACCTCGATTTCCGTTTCAGAGCCCTTACAGGCATCTTCAAAGGATATAACCAGGTCATAGCGCAGGTCCGCTCCCGGTTCCGCGCCATGGCCACCTGTTCTTCGTCTTGGTCCGGTGGAAAAACCAAAAAGGTCTTCAAACAGATCGCTGAACGACGAAAAGATGTCCTCCTGGCCGCTGAAGCCCCTGAATCCGGTGCCGGCCACGCCCTCATGCCCATGAAGATCATAGGCCTGTCGCTTGTTAGCGTCATGGAGCACCTCGTATGCCTCGGCCGCCTCTTTAAAGCGTTCCTCAGCCTCCTTGTCCCCCGGGTTCCGGTCCGGATGGTACTTGAGGGCCAGTTTTCGGTAGGCCTTTTTTATCTCATCCTGGGTGGCGGTTCTGGAGACACCCAGGATTTCATAGTAGTCCCTTTTCATTTTTCACCAATTTGACGGGCCAGACGGCACACAGGCCCTGATTTAGTTATCAGTCGCGGCCTGGTCTGTCTTTAATGCCTGAAATATTCTCTGTTCCTCGGCCTCTCTGGCCAATTTTTCAAGGTTGTCAAACGTAACCTTTCCCGCAGCGATTTCTCTTAGCGCTACAACTATCTCTTTATTTTTACATTTTATCAGTGGGTTGGCCCCTTTTCTCAGCTGTTTGACACGTTCAACCGCCAGGTGAACCAGCACAAACCGGCTTGGAATCTTTTCCAGGCAGTCTTCAACTGTTACTCTAGCCATGAGGATCTCCTTCTACAAAAGATATTTGCGCTTCCGATTAAAAATCTTTATATTTCAATAAGTTAATTAAAAAACTCCGGGATTGTGATATGCAGTGTCCCGTATACAAGCAAAATTAGAAGTATATTATTATAATCAGAACGAATGGTGTCGCAATCCAAAATGTCAATTGGTGAGTGAAAGACGTGAAAATCAGCACGGTAAAACCTGAAAGTTATTTTGTCCGGGCCGGCATAATTTTTTTTGTTTTTTTGTGTTGTCTGCTCCTTGGCAATATTGTCCGGGCCAAGGCAATTTCTTCGGATGGTGGTTCTGGTTCGAATGAAACCATTGAGGTCAGCCCCGAAACCGTGGCTCCCGCGTGGCAACTTATATGGGAGAAGGCCAGGCATATGGGCCGAAGTGGAGATGTGGAGGGGGCGATAGCACTGTATCAGAATCTTCTCAAACAGCGTCCGGGACTATCCGAGGCCAGATTCGAGTTGTCCGGTCTGTTCCTGCGCGCCGGGAGAAAACAGTCTGCCATGATAGAGCTGGAAAAGGTTCTTGAGGCACGTCCGCAACATCTGCGGGCGCTTTTATCCATGGCGGAGCTACTGAAGGATTCCGGGCGGTACAGGAGGGCTGTGGATTTGTACAAGAGGGCGGAGGTTATTTTGGACCGGCAGGCACATACCCCGTTGGCCAAGAGGGATGAAAATGTCCTGTCGGACAATTCAAAAGACGCGGATTATTTTAGGGTTGAGACAGGGCTTTATCAGTCTCTCAAGGGGCTGCACAGGGACCGGGAGGCCCTTGTTCACCTGAAAAAGGCCCTGAGCATAAGACCGGAAGACAAATCCCTTGAATTCAAGTTGGCCTGTGATCTTCTGGACCAGGGACGATCCAGGGAAGCGCTTGCCCACCTGAGGCGCCTTGCCCCGGCATTCAGGGATAATCCGTTGTTTGTTCGCAAATATGTCAGGGCGATGGATGCCTGTTCCATGATCTCTGGTATAAGGAAGCTGCTTGAGCCCCTTGTTCAGCCGCTCACGAGGTCGGGGACGTCTGCTCCCAGGGGATGGAGCGTGGATGACTTGCAATGGGGTATACAGAAACTTTATGGTATCTATCTGTTGGATGAGGACATAAAATCGGCCGTGGCCCTCCTTCAGGGCGTAAAGGATGCCCATCCTGAGTTGATATCTCCCAGTCTTTTAAGGTCCCTTGGCAGGATATATTTCAGCCAGCGCAGGTATATTGCCTGCGTAAATACCTTTACCAGTCTGGTGGTAAGGTGCCCGAAAGACAGGGAGGCTTATCTTTTTCTGGCAAGGGCGTTTCAGAAGCTTCAGATGATCAACAAGGCGGCTGATTCATATGTTACCGCCTATTCCATGACCGGGGATCAGACATATATCGCAAGGGCTGTAGAGCTTCTTGCCGGGGCCGGGATGTTTTCCCGGGCAAAAGCTCTGGTTGCGGAATATTCTGACGGTAAGCTCAGGTCTGGAGGCCTTTCTGCCGGGCTTCTGCTCCGGATTTACGCCGGCGTGGGGGATCTTGAGGATACCCTTCGCCTGCTTGATCGGAACCCCGGCGTTCTGGAATCAGCCGGAGCGGCCAGGGATTTCCTGGGTGTTGTGGCGCGGCTTCCAGGCAGAAGGTCCCTTTCTCATGGAATCATTAGGTATATGTTGCTGTGCCTCCGGGTGCTGGGCAGTCATTCCCAGGAGAATAGACCGTGGATTATGACAGCTCTTGACGGATTGTCTCTCTCCGGCAGGCAGGATATGGTCAATAGATTTCTGCTTGGCATATGGCAACAGAGTCATGACCTGTGGGCTGTGGCCAGGCTTTACCGGAACGGTGCCTTTCCAAAGGCGCCCGGCATGGTTTCAGCGCTTTTTCCAAGGATAAAGACAGGGGATAAAAGACTGGAGATCCTGCAGTCGGGTTTTATGATCAGGGCGGGACAGGCAGAACAGGCGCTGAAAAAACTCAGGGGCCTATCCGCGTCTGGGGGCTGGACAGACGAGATTAGCACCCTGCGTATTGCCGAGATTTATCTTCACAGGAAAGATTACAGAGGGGCCATGCGGTGTTATGAAAAGCTGCTTTCCCTGTATCCGGACCATTTAAGTGCCCATGAGGGAAGATTCAGGATTTACGCCCTGCGTGGACAATGGGTTCAGGCAAACTGGGAGGCCCTTGGTATATTTATCATCCGAGGGGATTTTCCCGAATTAAGGGCTTCATACAGGACGACTGATTCCGGATCGGTGATGAACGGTATTTATACAGGCCTGCCCGATCCGGGAAAGATCTTGTCAGGGCCCCTCTGTAAGGACGGGGGGCAGGCCTGTCAGCTTCTCCTTGCATTTTCATATGAGGCGCACGGAGATGTCCTGGAGGCCGTTGCGGCATGGAAGGCCTTCCTGAAAAGGAATCCGTCCTATCTTCCCGGTTACGGAAGACTGGCTCGCCTCCTGCGTTCTATTGGAGATATAGACGGCAGCCTGGGTGTGAAAAAACTGGCCTGCGGGATTGCGGAAAATTCTGCCGGGTATAAGGGAGATGCCGCCTTCAGGTGGCCTCCTGAACCTCCCTGGATCAACGGCGGTCCGCGGAGATTCTGGGATGTTCTGGATGCCGGCGCCATGTCCGTATGGCAACATATTTATTGTGCGCACTGATAATATCCGAAAATACAATGTTGAATGTCGGTTAAGGTATCAACCTGGAATAATATATTATAACTTTTTGAAATTAATAATAAATTTGTTTGCCGCAATTTAACGGTTATCATCTCAAGTTTAGGAATTGTATAATTAGCTTAAAAAAACATTGGATTAGCCATGGACTTACATGAATAAACTTCCAGATGTATCTTTACTTTCACCAGGTTATTTTAAGTCAGAAACTTGAGTTACCATTATTTCAGAGAGGGGAGCAGATAAATGGAGAGTACGAAGTTCAACAAGACCCAGTGGAAGCAGCTTAAAAAGGAACTTCTGAGGGAAAAGAGACACATATGGCCCGGGCTCAGGAAAGCGGAAAAGGAACAGGCCTTTTCCTACGCCTCCCGTTACATGGTTTTTCTTTCCAGCGCCAAGACGGAAAGGGAATCCGCTGACATGATTGCGAGGAGGGCTGTGGACGCGGGTTTTATCCCGGTAGATCAGGCAAAAAAGGGTTCAAAGAGGATATTGTGGTGTTACAAGGGCAAGGTGGCAGCCCTTGCGGTGTTAGGCACTACTCCCCTGGTGGACGGGGTTCGCCTCATAGCCTCACATATTGATGCGCCACGCCTTGATCTTAAACAGAATCCCCTGTACGAGGAAATGGAAATGGCCTACCTCAAGACCCATTACTACGGAGGTATCAAGAAATTCCACTGGTTTTCCAGGCCACTTGCCCTTCACGGGCTCGCAATGAAAGAGGATGGAAGATCCGTGGATATAACCATTGGAGAGGCCCCGGATGATCCCGTGCTGGTCATAAACGATCTGCTCCCTCACCTGGCTTACAAGGTCCAGGCGGACAAGAAGGTCTCCGAGGCCTTTCCAGGGGAAAAACTGAACGTGATTTTCGGCGGCATCCCCCTGAACGGGCCCAGGGATGCCAGTGATCCCGTTAAGCTGGGCATATTGCGTCTTCTCCATGAAAGGTACGGGCTCCGGGAGGAGGATCTTGTCAGTGCTGAGCTTGAGGTCGTGCCCGCCGGCCCGGCAAGGGATGTCGGCCTGGACAGGGCCTTTGTCGGGGGATATGCCCAGGACGACAAGGCATGCGCCTATGCCAGTTTTGAAGCCATCACGGGGTTGAACCGTCCAAGGCATACCTGTGTGGCTCTTTTCATGGACAAGGAAGAGATAGGAAGCGACGGTAATACCGGGGCAAAGTCCCGTTTTTTTGAGCTGCTGTTTTTTGACATGATAAGACTGGCGGGTGAGAGGCTCGAACCGGATACCCTGCTGAGGGTATTAATGGCCTCAAGGGCCATATCCGCGGATGTCACCGCGGGGATCGATCCGGATTACCGGGAAGTCCATGAAAAAAGAAACGACGCCCGTATAGGGCACGGCATCTGTCTAACCAAGTACACCGGTTCAAGGGGTAAATATTCCGCCAACGACGCTCATGCGGAGTACATGGGCTGGCTGAGAGGCGTGTGGAACAATGCGGGTATCAAGTGGCAGGCAGGGGAGCTGGGCAGGGTGGATGAAGGCGGCGGCGGAACCGTGGCCAAGTATCTTGCCGGGCACGGGCTGGATGTAGTAGACGCGGGCCCACCGCTTCTTGGCATGCATTCCCCCTTTGAGGTGGCGCACAAGGTTGATCTTTACATGACCTGTCTGGCCTACAGGGCCTTTTATGAGGGCCATAACGGTGTCATATCCTGAAGATCGGGTTCAGCATGAGCATATATTATGGAGTGGCTGATGAAGAAAGGCTCTTGCGGCAGGGTAGCGGGAGGCGGAAGATCAGATAGAACAGTGGGATATATCCCGGGATAGCTCCTTTTTCGTCTATATTACCCGCAAGGCCTTCATTATCTGCTTTCGTATGATGTGCAGCTCTGATATATGCACAGGTATCTGGAGGTTTTTGAAACTCTTTATACGTTCCGGATCCTTTATCCTGGACATGTTGGGGTCTATGATCAGGTTGAGAAAAGGCGGCTCCAGGACCACGGAGTCTATCAGATAGCTGCCTATGGGCTCAACCCAGCCGTCATCTGCCCCCTTTCCACGATGTTCTTCCAGATCCACAAAATACGGCCCCCTTCCCTGGGAGATGATCATGAAGAACAGGTCCCGGATAACCGGCCAGTTTGAATCCTGTTCATTCAGCGGAAGCAGCAGATACCTGATGCCATGTTTCAGCCAGCGGGTTTCTCTGCCCATTTCCACGATATACTGAAGTTCCAGGTAAGATGTAAGAGGTTGTCCGTTACCAAATTCGTAAAGGGCCCATCCCCTGTTTTCAAAGGACTGGATAATGTCGAGATGAAACGCCCTTTCTTCCGTCAGGTTTACCAGGGCCTCAATGACATCTGGATGATAGGTGGTTTGTGCGACATGCATGACGGCCTCCTTGCCATATTTTTTGTCTTTCTAAACTCCTTGTCGGGAATATTTGAATAGTTGATTAGCTTTAAACCATGAGTTTACAGGAGATGGTATTTTTGTGAGCGTTGTTGTGTTGAGGGAAAAGCGGTCGGGCTATAGATTTATAGGTGTTGACCCATCTATGGGGAGAGCCTTCTTAAAGAGGTAATCCCGTTTTAAACTTTCATGCAAATGGGTCAGTTGCACCAGTGAGCATGAAAGTTGGTTCAAAGGGATAAGGCAAGCAACATGTTTTTACTTTGAGCCTTTGCCTCCAGCTTTGAGCTATTTTAACGGTAAAGAATGAAGCAGTGCATTGAGGCCCCAGGGCGAAAGGCCCTTTTCCTTGAGGCCGTCAACAAGATATCCGAGCAGTTCAGGAATTTCCCGCCCCTGAAGACCGTTTCCCGGGGATATAAGCAGAATATCTCCCGGCCTGAGCCTGTTGAGTTCCTGATCAATGGCATGCAGGGCCAGCGGCCCCCCGCTGGTGAACCGTAGGTGTCTTGACGGGTTTACGACCTTCATTCCAAAGGCGGAGGCAGTGGCGAGAAGTCCGGTTCCCTTCCATCCGTAAGGGGGCATGATGAATCTGCATGGACGGTCCTGTATCTGGCGGGCGCGTTCCGCCGCAAGATAAACCAGGGCTCGGATCGTGGCCTGGGATCTGAACACAAGTGGCGTGTAGGACTCGGCGTGAACGCCGATTTCAAAGGGCCTCATGGCCCTCACCGCATGAGGCATTGTCCCGGTCCTTTCACCAATGATGAAGAAGGTGGCGGGTATTTCCAGTTCGTGCAGGGCCTGGCAGATTTGGTCGGTAAACTGGTTTGGCATTTTGTGAAAGACCAGCGCGACGGCTCCGGTGTCTGCAGGGCCTCTGACAGTTACCTTGCCCAGAAAGGTGGCCCGGGGGCAGAAAACCTCGTAGGAGACCGTCAGCAAGCCAGTCGTTCCTAAGGCAAGACCAATACCTCTGGCCCATTTGCGGCTTGCCGGCGGGGGTGGGGTTATGTTGTTTTTTTTACGCGTGTCATTCATTTTTTTCTGGATGCCACGAACCAGGCAAGGTTAATCAAAAGCTGCCTGGCCCCGGACCCTGGAAATGCGTCCATGCAGTTCACAGCCTTGTTTATGTGCTCAATGGCCTTTTCCCGGGCATAAACTATGCCGCCTGTTTCGTCAAGGAGTCTCCCGATCCATGCAAGGTCCTGTTCAGAAGGATTTCGGTCTTCCAGGAGCTTTTTCAGCCGGGATTGATCCTGGGACGATGAGTTTTTAAGGGCCACTATGACAGGCAGGGTCACCTTGCCTTCCGCCAGATCCGTGCCCAG
>JALVVK010000022.1 GCA_027023445.1 Deltaproteobacteria bacterium
GAATCTGAGACCTTTACCAAAACGGCGCCTGAGTCTTCCCCGGAACCGGTTAAGCTAAAAGGAAAATCCAGGATACTGGTGGTGGATGATGAACCCAAGATACTGGAACTCCTGACCGAACTTCTTTCCCCCTATTTTGAGGTCAGCGTTGCTTCAAACGGCATGGAGGCCCTTGAGCAACTTGCCTGCGGTGAATTTGACCTGATAATATCGGATGTCAGGATGCCTGTCCTTGACGGCATAGCCATGTACAGCAGGATCAAGGAAAAATATGCCGCCTACTGCGACAGAATAATCTATTCCACCGGGGTCACCTTTGACAGGGAAACCCAGATCTTCCTGGAAGAGACAAATGTTCCCTGCCTGAGAAAACCATTTAAGATCAGAGAAATATTGAATACTATCCAGAAAAAACTTGCTTCGGACTCCCAGTACTGAAACAGGAGAAGTTACCGGCTTTTCAGCAAATAGATCCTGAGATGGCCCGCCCAAAATTCAGGCAGAAACAGCGTTGCTGATCAGGTCCTGTAGTCCGCGTTTATGCGCACGTAGTCCGTGGAAAGATCACAGGTTGTAATCCGGGCGCGGCCCTTGCCAAGGCCCAGCCTTAATACTGCCATGAACTCCCTGTTTCCCATGGCGGATTTGGCCTTGGCCTCGAGTTCCGAGCCGGTGCCGGTGCCATTTTTCACTATGGGAATGTCGTCAATGAGAAGTTCTATTCGTTCGGGATCCAGGTGGCAGCCTGCCCGGCCAGCAGCCGCAAGGATTCTTCCCCAGTTGGGATCCTGGCCGAAAAATGCCGTTTTAACAAGTGGCGACCGGGCAATGGTCCTTGCGATTTTTTCGGCCTCGTTATCATCCATTGCCCCTTCTATCAGCACATTAACGCATTTCGTGGCCCCTTCCCCGTCCTGTACAATTTTTTTCGCAAGTTCCTGAAGGACCTCGGTAAGGTGGACCTGGAGAACCTCTGCGTCATTTCCCCCGGATATCACGCTGTTGCCGGCGGCTCCGCTGGCAAGGGCCAGCACCGTATCGTTGGTGCTGGTATCTCCGTCCACAATGATCTTATTAAAGCTTGCCTCTACCGAGCGCTCAAGCGCCCTCTGCCAGAATCCGGGCTTCACGGATGCGTCCGTCAGGATAAAGGCCAGCATGGTCGCGCACGGAGGCCCCATGTCAGGCCCGATCATCCCCGAACCCTTTGCCATGCCGTAAATGGTCAATGGCGCCCCCCCGCACTCAAAGCGCCGCATCGCCTCCTTTTTTACCGTGTCGGTGGTGAGGATGCACCCCGCAACATCCGAAAGCCCGTCCTTATTGAGTTCAGGGGCAAGGGCGCTGATGGCCTGCTCCATCCTTTCCACAGGAAGCGGCTGTCCTATGACGCCGGTGGAGCACATCAGCACATCTCCAGGATTAAGGCCAAGGGCGGACTCCGCGACCCCGGTCAACCTCTCAACATGTGCCAGGCCTTCGGCGCCTGTGCATGCGTTGGCATTGCCGCTGTTTACCAGAATCGCCCTAATATATGGATTCCCACCGCAGAGACGTTTCATGCCATGGATTACCGGAGCGGCCTTGACCTTGTTTCTTGTAAATACTCCTGCCGTGACGCATGGACAGGGGGAATATATGATGCCAAGATCCGGCCGATTCTTGTACTTTATACCCGCGGCCACAGCCCCCGCGCTGAACTCCTTTATATTGATCATAATTTTCTCCGGAAACAGCTTAAAGAACCCGCATCATGAGGGCATGAAGATCTGTATGCCGCCTGCGCAGGTGAAATCACTTTCTGCCACAGCACTTTTTGTATTTTTTCCCGCTGCCACATGGACAGGGATCATTTCTGCCCACCTTCTTCCCCTTTCTTCTTACCGTCTTGGGCTTATTTTCTTCCCCTCCATGGCTGTAATTTATTTCTTCCTGCTGCCTGCGCCTTTGTTCCTCAAGACGTTCTATCTCAGACTCTTTCAGTGGTCGGATTCTGAGGAGCAGGTTAACTGTCTCCTCCTTCAGGCGCTGAACCAGGGCCATGAACATCTCATAGCCTTCCCGCTTGTATTCCTGAAGAGGGTCTTTCTGTCCATAGCCCCTGAGACCTATGCCTTCGCGCAGATGATCCATGCTCAGCAGATGGTCTTTCCACAGATTGTCCAGGGTTTGAAGAACAATGAAACGCTCAATCCGGGCCATCTCTTCCTCGCCGAACAGGGCTACCTGGGCATCGTAGGCACTCCTGAATGCCGCTACAATTTTTTCCTTCAGGTCTTCAGGTGTCAGATCCTGAATTTCTTCCTCGCTTATTTCAAGCTGGATTCCAAAGTTTCCGGACAGCCTTTCCCTGAGGGCCTTCCAGTCCCATTCCTCTGGAAGGGATTTTTCGTCCGTGTATGTGTCAACCATGTTAGAGGCGATTTCGTCAATGTAATCAAAGATGTCCTCCCGAAGATTTTCCCCTGCGAGAATCTGTCGTCTCTGGCTGTAAATCACCTCCCTCTGCTTGTTCATGACGTCATCGTACTCAAGGAGGTGTTTTCTGATCTCAAAGTTGTGGGCCTCCACCTTGCGCTGGGCGTTCTCAATGGCCTTGGAAAGCATGGAATGCTCAATGGGCTCTCCCTCATTCATGCCCAGCCTGTTCATGAGTCCCGAGATCTTGTCAGAGCCGAAGATACGGAGCAGATCATCCTCCAGTGCCAGATAGAAACGTGAAGATCCGGGATCGCCCTGGCGGCCTGACCGGCCTCTTAACTGGTTGTCAATACGCCGGGATTCGTGACGTTCAGTGCCCAGTATGTGCAGCCCGCCCAGTTCCTTGACCCCTTCGCCAAGCACGATATCCGTACCGCGACCTGCCATGTTTGTGGCAATGGTGACCCTGCCCTTTTCGCCCGCTCGGGCCACGATCTCGGCCTCTCTTTCGTGATGCTTGGCGTTTAATACCTCGTGAGGCACGCCCATGCGTTTCAGTATGCCGGAAAGATGTTCGGATTTTTCAACGCTGGTGGTGCCGACCAGAACAGGCCTTCCCTGCTCATGCAGTTTTTTGATTTCCTTGGCCGCGGCAATGAATTTTTCCTTCACGGTCCTGAAAACCACGTCCGGATGATCAACACGGATCATGGGCTTATTGGGGGGAATCACAACCACGTCCAGGTTATATATCTTCTGGAATTCCGCCGCTTCTGTCTCTGCCGTGCCGGTCATGCCGGCGAGTTTTTCATACATGCGGAAGAAATTCTGAAAGGTGATGGAGGCGAGGGTCTGATTTTCGCTTTCTATCTTTACCCCTTCCTTTGCCTCCAGCGCCTGGTGCAGACCTTCGCTGTACCTGCGCCCTGGCATGATGCGGCCGGTGAATTCGTCAACAATGATTACCTGCCCATCCTTAACTATATAATCCACGTCCCGCTGAAAAAGGGTGTGCGCCTTCAGTGCCTGCTGCACGTGATGCAGAAGGGTGGTCTGGCTTGGATCATACAGGTTTTCCACGCCAAGGAGTTTTTCACACATTGACACGCCTTCTTCCGTCAGGGAGACTGTGCGGGCCTTCTCGTCAATGGTGTAATGTTCCTCTTTCTTCAGGTGGGGGGCAATCTGGTTCACCCGGTAGTACAGGTCGGTGGATTCTTCTGATGGACCGGAGATGATAAGAGGGGTTCTTGCCTCGTCTATAAGTATGCTGTCCACCTCATCCACTATGGCGTAATAAAATTCCCTCTGCACCATGTCCTCCAGGGCGTACTTCATGTTGTCCCGGAGGTAGTCAAAACCGAATTCGTTGTTCGTTCCGTAGGTGATATCCGCAAGGTAGGCGGCCTTGCGGGCCTCCTCGTCCATGTCGTGAACTATGATACCTACCTCAAGGCCAAGGAAGCGGTAGAGCTGCCCCATCCATTCGGCGTCGCGCGATGCCAGGTAGTCATTGACCGTGACCACGTGAACCCCCCGGCCAGTAAGTGCGTTAAGGTAGACCGGCATGGTTGCCACAAGCGTCTTCCCTTCACCGGTCTTCATCTCGGCTATCTTGCCCTGGTGCAGGACTATTCCGCCTATCACCTGAACATCGTAGGGCCTCATGTCAAGGACCCTGCGGGCAGCCTCCCTGGTAAC
>JALVVK010000023.1 GCA_027023445.1 Deltaproteobacteria bacterium
GGTGGCAAAGGCAGCGCTCAGCGAGGATTTTGCAATACTTTGCCCGCCACCCGTCAAACCGGTGATAAATTCCGTTGTAACCGCACTACTACGGATGGCGGCATGAAACATTTTTGGGAAACTTCAGGTATTTTAATAAAATAATTAAATGGTCAGCTACAATTTTGCCAGGATTTTCGTTCACCCAAAAGGTGCAGTTTTCTCCAGCGTTATGTCTCAGGCACTTGAAGTCGCAAGGGACTCGCAATTTTACCGAATCTGCTGCGTTGTCGCTCACTTGAAGTACAAGTACGTCTGCATGCCCCCTGCCTTGTACCTTCGGCAGTCCTGTAAGCTGCATAATCCGGGATAAGTGTCATGATCTGTCACCCTTGAGCTTTGATCCGGCCTTTATGTTCGGGGGTGCGAAACAGCGGAAGGATGGAAGTATAATCCGGGAGAGGTTGCTGCAACCCGTGTATAAAATTTTTCCAGAAGGACAAGGTTATGAGATCAATTAATTGGCCGTGGACTACAAGCCTTGCCCAGAGAGTGCTTTGGGGCTACTACGTTTTTCTCGGTATTGTTCTTGTTGCGGCGGTCCTGCAGTGGGTGGATCTTTCAAGGTTTGAGAGGCGTATGTCCATGTACGAGGCGACGGGAGATCTGCTTGATTCAGTTCTTGATCTCAGAAGGTTTGAGAAAAACTGGTTTTTTTATCGTGACCGGTTTGATTTCGCTTTTAACTCCTTAACCATTGCCAAGATTCAGTGGATAATTTCGGTAAATAAGACGGATTTTATGTCCATGGCCAATGGCAAAAAGTATGTTCCGGCAATCCAGGAGACCATTACAGAATACAAGAGATTGATGAATGTCCTTGGTGCCAGGAAAGGGGTCCATCTGGACGTGGATCTGGAAAATCAGGTAAGACGACTGGGTCATGAGTTGGTGAACATTGTTCATCGTTTCAGGCAGGACGAAAAAATCGCCATTTCCAAAACACTCAGGTCCATTACCTCAAGTACCGTTGTGTTCGGCATTCTGGTACTTTTTCTTGTGGTTATAATAGGTGATCAACTTGCGACTTCGGTGGTTCAGCCCCTGAGGCAACTTATCACAACAACACAAAAGATAGCTGATGGGCATTTTGATAGGGCCGGGAACGTGCATGAAGTAGAGGAAATCAAGGCGGTACATGCCGCGCTTGGATCTATGCTTGACAAGATAAAGGAGAGGGAAAAGGAGATCGTGCAGTCGAAAAAACTGGCCGCCCTGGGGACCCTTGTCGCGGGAGTCGCACATGAGTTGAACAATCCATTGTCCAATATAGCCACGTCCACGGAAATTCTGAGGGAGGAACTTCATGAGGAAAATGAAGTCGACAGGGAATTCTGGGACGAGATGCTCGGCCAGATTCTTGATCAGGCTGAAAGGGCCAAGCGCACAGTAAGATCGCTTCTGGAATTTTCCAGGGAAAAGGAGATGTTTTTTGAATATTATAAACTCAGTGACATACTGATGGAGACAAGAAATATGGTGGCTGAAAATCTGCCGGCCGACATAACGCTTCGCATGGATATTCAAGGGGATGGCGCAATATTTCTGGATAGGCAGAGGATCCAGCAGGTTCTTATTAATCTGATAAATAACGCGGTACAGGCAATGGGTGGTTCCGGGGAAATAGCTGTTTCCGGTTCAATTCTCAGGGACAGGGGTATTGCAAGGATAAGCGTGGTGGATAACGGACCGGGTATCCCACGGGAAATCCAGGAAAAGATATTTGACCCGTTTTTTTCCACCAAGGACGTGGGGGAGGGTTCCGGGCTCGGGTTGTCTATTACCCATGAGATAGTAACCAAGCATCATGGACGCATTTATTTAAAAAGTGAGCCGGGCAAGGGAGCCGCCTTTATCGTGGATATACCTGTTGATCACGCGGAGAAGTCAGGAGATAAGGATGAGTAATCCCAGGATATTGGTTGTGGATGATGAGAAAATAGCCATCAGAAACCTCGCGCATATTTTGAAAAAACAGGGCTATGATGTAACCACCTCCCAGAGCGGAGCGAGGGCGCTTCAGCTTCTGGAGGAGCAGGAGTTTGACCTGGTGCTTACCGATCTCAAGATGCCCAGGGTTGACGGTCTTCAGGTGCTCAGGCGGGCCCGGTCGCTTTATCCTGATACAGAGGTCATAATGATAACCGGCTATGCCACGGTTGATTCGGCCATAGATGCCATGAAGGCTGGCGCGTACCATTATATTTCCAAGCCGTACAAGATCGACGCGGTTCGGAATATGGTAGATGAGGCCCTGGAAAAACGACGTCTCAGGATGGAGAACCGTGAACTCAGGGAGCAGATCAAGAAGATAAATAAGACAAGTATAATTGCTGAAGACCCATCCATGAAAAAGGTCCTGAAGGTCGCCAGGCAGGTGGCCCTGAGTGGCTGCACCGTCCTGATAACCGGGGAGAGCGGGACCGGCAAGGAGGTGATAGCGCAGTCCATACATGAATCAAGCTCACGTTCCAGTGGTCCCATGGTTGCTGTAAACTGTGGAGTTTTTACCGAAGATCTTCTTGCCAACGAACTTTTCGGCCACGAAAAGGGCGCGTTTACCGGCGCTGACAGTCGCAAGAAGGGGCTTATTGAGTCGGCGGATAAAGGAACCCTTTTCCTGGACGAAATTACTGAAATTACTCCGTCAATGCAGGTGAAACTGCTCAGGGTCCTTCAGGAAAGAGAGGTCCTGCGGATCGGTTCCACCAGGCCTATTAAGGTGGATGTGCGTTTTCTTTTTGCCACCAATAGGGATTTGGGGCAGATGGTCAAGGAGGGAAAATTCCGGCAGGATCTCTATTTCAGGATAAATGTCGTAAATATAAATCTGCCCCCTCTTTCTGAAAGGCGGCGGGATATTCCCCTGCTGGTTTATTTTTTTATAAGGAAATACAGCGAATCTGCCGGCAAAAATGTAAAAAATATCACCCCTGATGCCATGGCTATGCTTCAGAATTACGATTTTCCGGGCAACGTGAGGGAACTGGAGAATATTATTGAAAGGGCCATAGTCCTTTGTCAGGGAGACACCATAGGGGTGGAGCATCTGCCTGATATCGATGTGGTTACATTCAGGCCCAAGCAGGGGCGCTGGCCTTCTTTGGAGGAGCAGGAAAGAGAATATATTCTGTGGGTTCTGGAGCATACCGCGTGGAACAAGACCAAGGCCGCTAAAATCCTGGGAATTGACCGGGTGTCTCTTTGGAGGAAAATCAAGAAGTATGAGTTGGAGTAGTCCTTCGGGTAACGCAAACACAGATCCCGCGTCCAGTTGCATATAATCCCGGATAATGGGCGCGGGATCTCTAATGTTTTCCGGGGTTGTCGTCGGATTATACGATCACTACCGGGCAGTAGAGTTTTTTCCACCAGAGATTGCGTCTCGCAGGGTGCGCCTTACTGCCATGCTGGCCTTCGAGTATCACGGAAATGACCTTGCCCTGTTGTTTCAGAAAACGGGAAACCGCCTTTGAAATAGGGCCTTCGGCTCCTATGAGATCCCATGGAATATCCAGAAGTTTTAACAGCTGATCTTTAACTCCGGAAAGGGCGTTGCCAGTGCCGGAACCGCCAACCTGGAGAATGGTGAGAAAACAGCCCATATTTTTGCACAGGTTGGTGGCGTAATCAAGGGTTCTTTTGCTTACGTTGTTGCCGTTAACCACAAGTACCACTGTCTCCGCTGATGGTTGTTCCTTGTTGGGAAAGGCCCTGGTTGTTTTGTGCCCGTTGGCCCCTGCAAAGGTAGCCGCGTTCATGGTGTCTTCAAATATGGACTGCCACTGTTTGCGGTTTTTTTCCATTGAATTCATCAGGGTTACCTCCTGTATCGCAATCGATACACAAGATGGCGTATTGCAATTTGCACATCGGTTTCAGTAATCATTTATGTCAAGCATTTATTGTGCCATATGATGGATATGTGGGATAACATGCTTAATTCTTAAAATAAAATCGATGTTCCAACCCATATTTGTCAAAATAAACTTATGGTTTGTGTTGCGAAATTAAAGGGTGGGGTTCGCAAAATTCAACAACCTTGCTTTTCCCGCGG
>JALVVK010000024.1 GCA_027023445.1 Deltaproteobacteria bacterium
TCTTCAATAATATCAACAAGTTATGCTCCGCAATAACTTATTGATATTGTTAGATTTTCCTGGTATCCCCCCAGCCATTGGAAAACTCCAGCCAATCCGCCCTAAAAAAAATGGGAAACTTTAGTTACAAAGCATTAATGCCCGATTTTAAAAAACTTGTTGAAGAGGTCTATAACGAGCTAATCAACTATATAAAAAGAGAAAAATTAGCAAACGTACAAGATGCTTTTAAGGAATTTTTAAACCCTCCCGAGTCTGCTTTAGAAGACCCAGGGGCTCCATAATCATAGAGGTTTGGACAATAGGCAACAAGAAAAACATCGAACAAAGGCATTCACTCTGATCCCAAAAGCCTGGCGGCTTTTGGGCCAGGTGATGCCCAGCGTTAGCTGTTTGTAAATGTCCTGGCAGGATGAACTAAATATGAATAATTTCTTACAAATTCTTGGGTCAATTGCATCAATTGGAGGAATCCCACTCGCCATATACCTCTATTTAAGAAGTCGAGAAGCAAAATTCAGTAAATTGAAAAGAGATATCGTTAAAATATTATCCTACCAAATTGGGGAAGGAAGAAATTTATCGACATTTGAAATGCAAGCTGTAATTGACTCAAAAATAAGGGAAGCAGGAATAAAGGGGAACAATTTAAGCGTTTCTGAAATTGTTGAAGACTTAGTTGCTGAAACCATCTCAAGCCCAATGTTAGATAGTGAACGTAAAAAAGATATCCTGTCTAATCTAAAATCGATTCATCAAAGAGGTGACATATTATCGGTTATTGATAGATATAATTTGCAGTTTACTGACTTTCTAAAGGGAATTCAAAATAAAGTAAAACTTTCACAAGAAGATTTACAAATCATTGAAACCGAGTCTCCTGAAATCAATTTGGAAAAAATTTCAAAAAAGTTAAAAAGAACAGATAAGATATCAGAAATTTTTGGTTTCATCGCAGGTATTGCTACTGTGGTGGCTATGTTTATTTCCTTATTGAGTGAATCAACCCTTACAGATTCTCTATCTGTTTTTTTTAAAGACAACCAACAATTACTTCAAATTATTCTTGGGATTACAGCTTCAATTATTGCCTCCGTGATAACATTTTTTGTCACTCATATTTCACGAAAAAATAAAAAAAGAGAGATAAATCTAAAAAATAAAAGCAGCTAACAAATCATTTCAGTGGATTTGCTAACCTCGGCGGTTTTTCGAAGATCATTGGTGTAAATTTACTTCTGTGGTTATTCCAAGTTGGTTGCGGTAATTCCGCAAGCCACTGAATTCAAGCGTTAGCTGTGAAATACGTGCATGTATTATTCGAAGGTTAAAAGAGAAAAATATGGACCATGTAACTTATGCCGAAAGGAAGCAGATCTGACATGGGACCATGTTCCACCCAAAGGTGGAATAGAGTTGTCTTCTGTGGAAATGCGAACTATTCTGCAAACACTGTCAGGTGATCCAAATAAAGACAAATTTAGAATATCTCAGAATGGCGTAAAGTACAGAACGTTATGTAAGGATTGTAATAATTGGCTTGGGAGAGAATTTGACCCAGTTTTGAATAAATTTGCGAATGATGTGGCGCTTTTTGTACGGTCTCCTTTGCATCTACCGCCAGTTTTTAAAATTGAAACTGTGCCGCATCGATTGATAAGGGCAATTTTAGGACATCTTGTCGCTGCGAAATCGGAATTAGACGATGTTGTTTTCGATAAACAGGTTAGAGAATTCATCTTTGATTTTGGATTACCTGTACCTGAAGAAATTAACATTTTTTACTGGATCTATCCTTATCCGGTTCAGGTAATTCTTAGGGATGTTGCGATGCCATCAAAGCGAGGTGGTTTTTCTAATTACATGTTTTGCCATCTCCTTAAGTATTTCCCCGTAGCCTTTTTAGTATCAACGGCGAAAGAATATGAGGGCTTGTTAGAATTAACAAAGTATCGACATGCAGGGCCAGATGATATGGTCAATTTACAAATTATATTGAGTAACGTGCCTAATCAACATTGGCCAGAGGCGCCTGACAGGGGAAATATAATTTTCGGTGGGCAAGCAATGGTAAGTTCTGTAATTGGGTCACCTCGAAAATGATTATGAGCAAGCAGCTAACAAGCGGCTCAACACCGGCTGGCAACTCCGCTGCGCTCCGTTGCCAGCCGGTTAGCCGCGGCGTTAACCGCCAAGGAATAATAATACGATATGGATAATTCATTAGTTTTTTGTGGTCAATGTGGTCTTGAACTCGAAGAGGACACGAGTGTTCCCTCTGATTGTCGTAAGCCATGCCCGATGTGCGGCTCAAAGACCCGCAAGTTTCATGTAGTGCTCCAAGATACTATGACGTTCAAAAAAAAACTCCTAATTAAAGGACGCCATTCAAAAGGTAGAAAGCCGTTCATAGAAGAAGTCTCAGGTGACGATTTACACAGGAAGTCTGGTGAGTGGATGAAACTCAGGCGGGTCATAGATCGAGATAACGATATCTACCACGAAGTAGTAATAGATCCAAAAACTGGTAAAGTGATCCACGAATGTAAAGAACCGCTTTCCAAACATCGTGGTCATGGATCTGCCAAACATAAACGAAAAAAAAAGAGCGGTTAATCGGGTAGCCAGGGGTTTTTCTCCCCCAGCCCCCACACCACCTGGCATGCGGGTCCGCACCAGGCGGTTCACGAAGATTACCGGGCCGTAGCCGGGTATTTTTGCATCAAAAACAATTGGCGGAAAGTTTATGATACCTGGAGAAACTTTCTCATGTCCGTGGCACCAGCTGCCAGATACACCTTGAGATTCGGAAGGCATGGGAACATCAAGGGGCCTCAAGGGTGGAGACAAGCATTGCCAGGGTGGCAGGTGAAAATCCGTTTTTCTTGCCAAGGTTTGATTCTGCCATGGTGATCCCCTCCCGATGAAAGTATATTCCATTCACCATGACATGATGACATGCCCGCCCATGGCTGGGCAGATGGGGTTTAATTAGCGCTTACGTCCACCAGCTGGCGGTCCGCTGAGGTTATTCCCTGCTTTGCGTCCACTGAGGGCGTTTACCAGTTCATCAAGGGGGGAGATGGGCAGGGCGGTGAAAGGAGCGCTGTTAAATGTTTCGGGATTTTCGACTACCCGATTGGCAGTTATTTCTCTCAGCTGGACATCCAGCCGCAGGGGGATTTGCGTGAGGTCGATTGTCATGCTGGAGGGGTAGTATGCGTTTCGTAATCCACGGAGGATTGCCGGGGCATGGTAGATGATGTTCATGTCGCCGGTGGTAACGTTGTCCGGAATGACGGTGAAGTCCTTTCTGAAGGATGCCTCGGCTGTTTCATGGCGGCCCTTCTGGCAGCGTATGGTTATGTATGGGCTGTTGTGAGCGCCGGTGGATTCTGGGCGGCAGGGGAGGGTGTTTTGCTCAAGGACGATACTCCAGGGGTTAAGGGCAAGGCTCGCCTCCTGGAGCAGGAACGCCGGGTTAATGGCAGAGGCAGGGATGCCGTGTCCGTTTAATGATGGGTCATGTATCATGGGCTGCCAGAAGACCCGGTTGTATTTTGGTATGTAGAGCCAGAGGGCATGTTCGTCTATCAGCAGGTCAAAGGCGGTCATTCCCAGAGGGCCCATGCCGTGAACCCTTAGGCATTGTCTGCCCTGGTCTTCCCGCCAGTTCAGCACAAACCTGATTCTCGGCCCGGCCTTGCCACGGAGCGTAATCCGGACATGTCCCCGCAGAAGCAGGCCCTTTATCCCCTCGCCCTGCGCCCGTATCTTTTGCAGCGCCGCATGATCCTCCCATGTGGCGGCAGGCGGCGTTATGGCGCCGGGCCTGATGCAGCCGGGAAGGGATGCAAGCAGCAGGACAGGCGCGAGCACGCGGAGAAGGCGAAAGAATTCCTGTTTAGACATAAAGAACACGGCGAAAAAATAATCTTTGTACATATCACAAATTACAACTCACAATTTATCATTCACAATTCACAATTCATAATTTATTCCTGCTCCCTCCAAAGGTCGGCTCTGACGGGTCCACCACGCCCTCGGGCATGTCCACGGCCCTGTCGCAGCCGAGCGCGTAGCCGCCGTCAAGCCTGAGAACCGCCCCGGTCATGAAGGTGGCATCGGAAACCAGGAACCTGACTGCCCCTGCCACCTCTTCCACTGTGCCGATCCTGCCAAGCAGGGTATGATTTTCCAGGGCGCGGATCTGCTCTTTGGAAAGCAGACCCCAACCCCTGGTTTCCGGTCCGTGCCTTGTTTCTATGAGTCCTATCATGAGCTCGTTTACCCTTACCTTCGGGGCGGCCATCCTGGCCCATGTCTCCGTGAGGCTCTGTATTGCCCTGTTGCACAGGGAATAGCAGTCATTGAACACCAGTCCCGCAGGCCCGCTTCTGCCGATCAGTCCGGAAATGGATGATATGTTAACCACGGCTCCGTCGTCTGATTTTCTGAGCAGGGGAAGGGCGCGCTCAAAAAGGCGCCACTTGGCCGTGACCGTGGTGTGAAATTCCAGTTCCCATTGCTTGTCCGTGTACGGGCCGTGAACAATGGGCCAGCCGCCCCTTTCGATGTTGTTGACGAGGATGTCCAGCCTGCCGAATTTTTCCATGGCGGCATCGGTCACCATTTTTACCTGTTCGTCACTGGTAAGGTCAGCCGCAAGCGTGTGAAATTCCGTGCCTGTTTCCTCCATTGCGGCCTTCATGCCCTGGAGGTTGTCCAGCCAGTCGTAATAGGGAAGCACGCAACGGACACCACGGCCCGCCAGGTCCCTCGCTATGGCAAGGCCTATCCCGCGAATGGCGCCCGCGACAATTGCCACTTTGCCTTTAAGTTCCATTTATCCTCCTTTTGCGGTTGTTTCTTTTTTCCGTGACATTATACTAAGAGACCAAATCTTTATGCTAAGTGGTGCTTCGCGCCCCGGAGCATGAAAATATTGGATAAATGTTGAATTATAAATTGTGGCAAACGAGTCTTTATAACTTCAGAAGATTATAACCATAATATGTTATTACCTTAATTCATCAATATTTAGCATTCACCATTTAACATTCGTATTTTCGGATAAAAAAGAAGACAGAGGTTACGATCATGTATGCCCCCAAAGACAGAAAGGAACTCATTGTACCGGTCAGGCTGGACCTGGAAAGCACGTTTAATTTTGCCTGCGACAGGGAAATGGCGTGTTTTACCAAATGCTGCCGGGACGCCCACATTATCCTGACTCCCCTTGACGTCATAAGAATGAAAAGACGCCTGGATCTTTCATCAGATGAATTTCTCATGATCTATACCACCCTTGGTCACATAGAAAAGAGCGAACTCCCGGTGCCTGTTTTGAAGACGCTTGAAGACGATGAGAAAAAGTGCCCGTTCCTGGGCGGGGAGGGCTGTAAAATTTACGAAGACAGGCCGGTTGCGTGCAGGTATTATCCCATTGGCTCGGGTATGTTTCACAATAAGGATGCCGAATCAAACGAGCGTTTTTTCGCCCTGATAAAAGAACCACACTGCCTTGGCCATGGCATGGGGCAGGACTGGACCGTTGCCGAATGGCGTGAAAACCAGGGAATTGACCAGTACGATGATGCGAACAGCGGCTGGGTGGAGCTGGTGCTGAAGCGCAAGTCCCTTGGGCCTTTCATCAACATCCCGGATAAAACCCTGCAGATGTTCTTTATGGCCTGTTACAATATAGACGCCTTCCGGCGTTTCGTCTTTGAGAGCAAGTTCCTGGATGTTTTTGTTGTTTCTCCTGAGCGCCGGGAGCAGATGGCATCTGACGACGTGGAGCTTCTTAAATTCGCCTTCGAGTGGCTGAAAAAGACCCTTTTTGGCGAGGGGGATCTGGAGATCAGGGAACTGGTCGCCGATGGCCGGTCCGTGGAGATCTGAGCCCTGAAATAGTAAGTTTCATATTTTTTTCAGGCTGCCGGTCCATGTCTCAAATGTGGGCTGATCCGTTTCCCTTTCATCCCTGCTGTAGAATATGAGATAGGTCATATTTTTCCAGCCGATGAAACCGCGTCCTTCCTCGCATTTGTGGTGCCGGGTGCGCCATGTGCCTGAATTAAGATAGACATGTTCCATCACGCCCTTCGGGGTTTCAACCGCTCGCAGGGCCTTCTGGACCGGTTCATGGGTGTGCCCGAAGACTATGTATCTCAGCCGGTTATCCAGGTGTGAGAATTCCCTGAGCGCGCCTTCCAGCAGCTCGTCCCTTGCGAAAAAGTCCTTCAGCTTATCCACCAGGCGCATCAGGCTTTCCATGGAAAAGACCTTGAATTTTTCCAGTACGAACAGGGCCGCCTGGATCTTGTCCGCCTCATCCCACGGGTTTGTCCATTTGTCATGACGTCTGTACCATTCCTCAACAAAATCCAGTCTGTTAAATTTCTTGATGAGCTCATCAACAGTGTCCTCGATTGCCTCTTTAAGGGACGCGTCCTTTTTAACCTGGTATAGCAGCCAGTCCAGTGTGGCGGAAAAGGGCCTTACGTTTTCAATCTCCTGGAAGTTTCTCTGCAGCGCCTTTTGCTCCTCGGGAGGGCGTTTTCTGATGTCTTTATGCTGCATCAACCTCCATGGAAGCCTGGCTATGAGTTCGGTGGTAATTGGGTCTCCGATTGGAACCCGCATATAGTCACTGTGCTGGAAGGAGAGTCCTCCCTCGTAATTGAACACGTCAAATTCGTGGCCGTGACGGGCAAAAACGCCATATTTTATATCCTCGAAATAGTGTGAAAATGGTGTGTCGTCCACCGGCATCCCCAGGGACTGGCGCACCTTTTTCCTGAGGCTTTTGTACTTGTCGCACAGTCTGTCGTGGTTGCCCGGGACATAGATCCGCTCGGGTTCGGCAGGGAGCCCGAAGCTGTCCTTGAGGCTGCCCTGTAAAAGATTGAAGGTGGCCTGGTTTCTGCTGATGACGGCATCAAAGATGGCGTTGGCATTGGTCTCTATTTCTGGTTCTTTTGTCCCCCAGGGCCGTTCATCCACAGGGTACTGAAACCACTTCTCCGTCCTCAGCAGATCAAATATGTCTCCGAGAAACACAAGTCTGATTTCTTCTATTTTTCGGCCATTACCTGAAAGCCAGTCGCATATCCCGGCTATGTCCTCAAAAAAGATCCTGAAAGCGTCTGCCGGCGCGTTGTGCTGACCTGCGGTGCCGTCCACGAAATGCAAGTCACTGATTAAGATCAGCATGCCCCACCTCCTGTTTTCTCGGTATTGAAAATTCCGTATAAAACCAGTCTATGGCCGCCGGTGCTGACTGTCAAATCAGGATAAGGCGAAAGCTGAACCCGTTCCGGGTGGCACGATTAATAATTTTTTATTTGAAGTGGTACATTTTTTAATAAACGTATTACTTTCTGCGCCCATTCCATTGGAACCAGGAATCAGGTGTAAGGATCGGTCTTGGTCGGTCCGCTCGGATTGTTTCAGGTTATGATTGACATGATCGAGGGGACCAAGGTGGTCAAGGTGCTGAATTACACGCTTTATGGCAGCGACGCGGTGGCCAGGCCGGAGGCCTAAGACTGCTTCCAGGTAACCAGACAGGATTTACCGCGAGATCCGGAGCAGGTGCGCGGCCCCCCTGAGGCCAAGGTTCGTGTCCGTAACCACCCATGTTGGGATTTTTTTCATCACCTTTTTCATCCGTCCTTTTGCCTCAAAGGCCTCCCTGAAGCCCCATCCGGCCAGCGCGTCCAGGATTCTGGGAGCGATTCCTCCCGCGATGTACACTCCGCCTGTTGCCAGGCTTTTCAGCGCCAGGTTCCCCGCCTCCGCCCCGTATATTTCCACAAAAATCCTGAGGGCCCTGGCAGCAGTTGATCCGGGATCTGACATGGCTTCGCGTGTTATCCATGCAGGGACATCCGGCTCATCCGGCAGGCCGGGAGAATCTTCCAGAAAACGGTATATGTTTACAAGGCCCGGGCCGGATAAAACCTGTTCCACGCTTACGTGTTCCCTCTCCTGAAGCAGGAATTCGAGAAGCTGTATCTGTTCCTCGCCGCGCGGGGCAAAGTCCGTGTGCCCCCCTTCTGTGGGCAGAACCCTGTAGCTGCCGGATTCGCAGGGCACGACCAGCGCCTGGCCCAGGCCCGTGCCTGCTCCAAGTACGGCCCTCGGACCTGATGGGACCCGGGACCCGCCTCCGAGGGGAATCAATTCCCCGGTTTTGAGAGTGAGTGTTCCCCATGCGGCTGCCTCAAAATCGTTCAGAAGGATGACCTTTTCAAGCCCTGTGTTTTTTCTGATGGATTCGGCGCAGAGGGTCCAGGGGATATTGGTGGCACTGACACACTGATCTTCAACCACCCCTGCCACGGCAATGGCCGCGGCCTCTGGAAGCGGCGCCCCGATCTCTGCCTGAAAAAGCTCGAAGGCCTGCTCTATCCCCTTTATTTTTGAGGAGGGATACTGCCTCTGAAACAGGATGCGATCTTCCTCAAACAGGGCCAGCCGGGCATTGGTGCCGCCTATGTCGCCTGCCAGAACCCGCATTTTCAGGACCTTATGGCCAGGGAAAGGTCCCGCGTGAGTTTGAGCGCCTTTGTCGCGAGATCCATGGGCAGCAGCCCCGTGCCGCAGCTCGGGGTGATGAGTGCCTGCGCTTTGGTAAACGCCGGGTCCGCGCCCAGCGTTTTTACCTGGCGTTCCCATTTTGCCCTGAGGCTGGGGACGTCTTCATTTTTCAGGTCTTCCTGGTTGAGGGTGGGTACAAGGCCCCAGGCGATGATACCCCCGTTTTCCATAAACCGGATAAGCTGATCCCTGAAAAGCAGAATTTTGTCAAAAAAGCTGTAGGCGTCAAAGCTTAATATGTCTATCCCGGCGGACAGAACAAGGGACCAGTCCGTGTTGGCGCACACGTGTATGCCGCACAGGCCTTCTGCCGCGTGAATGGTCTCTATGACTTCCGCGAGATCCGCCTGGACATCTTCCTTCGGGATACTGACCATGGCGGATGAACCAAACCCGGAAAGCCCCGGTTCATCCAGGAAAACAATGGAATCCTCCGCCGCGGACTTCATCGCTTCCACCTGGTATCGCGCCTTCATGGCAATGGCCTTGACCACCGCTTCCCTTATCTGGGGATCAAAATAGGCCAGACGTCCATCCTGGTCCTTCAGTCCCGTCAGCATGGTGAAGGGGCCTGTGATCTGGCCCTTAAGGGCGATGGGGGGATGGTCGATGTGTTTTACCTCGTCCAGGAACGTCCTGAAACCCTTTCCCGTAGCCTCTGAGAAGGCGAAAAACGAATTTTCAAGGGCCTTCCCGCCCTCTGTAACCGAGAGGTATTCCTCAAAAAAGGTCAGTAGTTCCTGCTGAAAATCATCATTTTGCGTGTCAAAGTAGATGTTGTCCGCCTCTCCCCTGATGCCGGGGAGATTTTCCGCGAACTGGGTCAGCAGTCTTTCTTCCGGATAACAGGGTAACTGTACCCAGAGCGGTATTTCCGGTGTGTACTGCAGGACCAGCCGGGTGGCCTCTGTGTGATCGGTATGGGGCAGACTTCCTATGAGCGTTGGAAGGGCGTTGGGCTTGAACTTCATTTCTGCGACCTCTTTCAATACTGTTTTTCAGAATTCACTTGTACCTTACCTGGTATTGTTCCAGATGCAATTCGGGTTTGGATACAATGGTAATCTGGCAGTTGAGGGAGTTTTCCAGCATCTCGATGTGTTTTTCCTCTTCATTGAGAAGCATTTCTCCGATTCTCGGATGAACCATGACCTTTATGGCACTGCATCCGGTGTGGGTTGCCTCCCTTTGTATTTTCCTGAAGATTTCATAGCAGACGGTCCGTTTGGATTTCAGCTCGCCTGCGCCGTCGCAGTAAAAACACGGTTCGCAGAGGACCGAGCGCAGGCCGTCCCTGTTGCGTTTCCTTGTCATCTGAATCAGGCCGAGTTCTGACATCCTGAGGATGTTGGTCTTGCATTTATCCTTGTTGATGGCCTCTTTCAGCGTGTTGAAAACAGCGTCACGGCTGGCAGGGTTTTCCATGTCAATAAAATCTATGATGATAAGACCGCCTATGTTGCGCAGCCTCAACTGGTAGGCTATCTCCTTTGCCGCCTCCAGGTTTGTTTTCAGTATGGTGTCCTCCAGGTGGCGCTTGCCCACAAAACGGCCGGTGTTCACGTCTATGGCAGTAAGCGCCTCGGTTCCTTCAATTATGATGTAGCCGCCGGATTTAAGCCATACCTTTTTGCCCATGGCCCTTGCCATCTCCATTTCTATGCCGTAGGCGTCGAAGATGGGCATGGGTTGATCGTATATTTCCACGTGGGGCTTCAGGTGATGGGCAAAGGTGTCCACAAAATCAAGGATACGATTGTATGCCTCAGGGGAGTCCACGATCAGGCGTTTCACATCCCCGGTAAAAAGATCCCTTACCGCGCGCAGCGTGACGTCCAGGTCTTCATATACCAGGCTTGGTACAGGCAGAGAGGCTGCCTTTTTCTGGATTTTTTCCCAGAGTTTCAGTAGAAAGTCCATTTCGGCCCTGAGATCTTCGGGGCTGAGACCTTCACTGGCCGTCCTTGCAATAAAACCCAGGCCATTGGGGCGAAGTTCCTCAATAGTTGTCTTCAGGCGGTGCCTTTCATCCTCATCTTCTATGCGCCTTGAGATGCCTATGTGATTCATGGTGGGCATAAGCACAAGGTGCCTGCCTGGAAGGGAGATGTGGGACGTAACCCTTGCGCCCTTACTGCCCATGGGCTCTTTGGCTACCTGCAGAAGGATTTCCTGTCCCTCGTGAAGCAGTTCCTCTATTCTGAAGGGGGGAAGGGAGTAGTGCAGGGGATGTTCATCATCAGGCTGGCAACGTGCGTTCCCGGTTTCTTCGTATTCGGTACGGCCCAGCATGATCTCGAATTCGGACAGGTGGTCATACACATCCGTAACATAGAGAAAGGCCGTGCGTTCAAGTCCTATGTCCACAAAGGCGGCCTGCATGCCGGGCAGCACCCTGACGACGCGTCCCTTGTAGATATTGCCTACATATCCCCTCTCTGCCTGGCGTTCCACGTGGAATTCAACAACCAGATCGTTTTCCATGAGGGCAACCCGGGTTTCCCAGGGCGCCGCGTTTATAATAAGTTCAGAAGACATGGCCCAAATCAAACACCAATGTGCGTGAAGTTCAAGGGAAATGTCAGGCCGGGATGTTATTGTGATGCTGTCAGATATCGTTATAGCCCCTGGCAAGGACCTTTCTCCTGCCCTTTGTGTCCATGGGGCTGACAATGCCTTCCTTTTCCATCTGTTCGATCATCCGGGCCGCCCGGTTATATCCAATCCGCAGTCTGCGCTGCACCATGGAGATGGAAGCCTGTCCCGCCTGGGTGACCAGTTCCACGGCTTCGTCATACTTGTCATCTATTTTTTCCGAACCTGAAGCCGTACCGCCGTCCCCGGCCTCTTCTCCGGGCAGTATCTCGGTAACGGATTCGTAATATTCCGGTTCCCCCTGGGTCTTGAGAAATTCTACTATCTGGCAGATTTCGGATTCCGTGACATAGGCCCCGTGTATCCTTTCCAGTACGGCAGAGCCTGGAGGCAGAAAAAGCATGTCTCCCATTCCCAGGAGCCTTTCGGCTCCACCAACATCAAGGATGGTTCTTGAGTCCACCTTGGAGGAGACCTTGAAGGATATCCTGGCCGGAAAATTCGCCTTTATCAGACCGGTAAGGACATCCACTGACGGGCGCTGGGTGGCCACCAGGAGGTGGATTCCAGCGGCTCTTGCCATCTGGGCCAGTCTGGCTATGGCGGATTCCACCTCCTTTGATGAGACCATCATCAGGTCCGCAAGCTCATCTATGATGACAACCAGGAAGGGCAGGGGCTGTTCGGCGGTTTTGTTGTAGCCGTTAAGGTTGCGGACGTGTGCCTCTTCCAGCAACTGGTATCTGCGTTCCATTTCCATTACCGCCCATCTTAACGCCCTTGTTGCCTCTTTGGGCTCGCTTACTACGGGGTGCAGGAGGTGTGGAATGCCGTCATAGAGTGAAAGCTCGATCCGCTTGGGGTCGATCATGAGGAGCCTGAGATCCTCTGGCCTGTGTCTGTAAAGCAGGGAGCAGATCATGGCGTTCAGGCCCACGCTTTTCCCGGTTCCGGTCGCCCCTGCTATAAGCAGATGGGGCATCCTGGCAAGGTCCGTAACCACCGGGTTGCCAACGATGTCATGGCCAAGGGTAAGGGGAAGTTTGCCTTTGTGGGATTTGAATGCAGTGCTGGAAAGAATATCCTTGAGATATACAATCTCCCTGTTGGCGTTGGCAAGCTCGATTCCGATGACCCCCTTGCCCGGTATGGGGGCCACGATCCGTACGCTTCTGGTCTTCAGGGCAAGGGCCAGGTCGTCGGACAGGGATGCCACCTTGTTGATTTTCACCCCTGGAGCAGGGGCGAATTCATACATGGTGACCACGGGACCTGGACAGATTTCAACCACCTTTCCCGCGACTCCGAAGTCGAGCAGCTTTTGTTCCAGGACCCTGGCATTGGTCAGGTAGATTTCCCTGTCGGTTTCCTGGGTTTCACTGGGAGCGTCCTGCAGAAAGGTGAGGGGAGGCAGTGTGAAATCCCCTGAAACGGGTTTGATCTCAAAGGCATCTTTATCTTTTCCATCATGGTTTTTCCGGGCCGTGTCCTCTTTTCTGTGGGCAATGATCCTCGGGGCCGATTCCTGATCTGGGCTGGCTGTTTTACCTGTCGGCTCCTTTGAGGCCCGGGCCTTGAGGGAGGCCCTTTTTTGCCTGATCTGCTTTGCTGATCTGAAGATGCCGGCAAGGGTAAGTGGGGTCGCGGCCATGAGACCGGTCAGAAAGAGCACCAGGGTGATGAGCAACGCGCCCGGAAGGCCGAACCAGTACGTCAGTACCCGGTCAAGGGTGGCGCCTGCCAGGCCTCCGGGGCTGGTGCTTCCGGTCCACAGGCCTGATAGCAGGGATAAGAGAGTGCTTGTGGCCAGTATTACCAGGCTAAAGCCGGAGGCAACCCATGGATAACCGGGCAGTATTACTCTGTCAGGGAGAAAAAGGGAGAGAGACAACAGCAGAAGGAGCAGCGGGATCCACCAGCAGCCAAACCCAAGGGTGCCGACAAGGAAGGCGGCGAGATGCGCCCCCGCAGGCCCCATCCAGTTGGTGGATCCGGTCAGGCTGTAGTGAGAAAGAGCCGGGTCTTCAGGGGAATAGCTTATCAGGGCCGCCGCGATGAAAATGGCAGCGGCAAGCGCGATTATGCCGGAGCATTCCCTGAGAAAAGGGGTCCTGTCCGCGTCGGGTGGCGGATTTTTCCCGGATCTGGAATTGATTGCTTTCGAATAGTCTTTAGTTGGCACAATTACCTTTAAAACAGTTCCAGTCAAAGGACTTTGCCATGTCCACCAGCTTGTCCTTGGGAATATTGGTCCCGGAGAAGGTGAGTATGCTCCACGAGTTTTTGTTATCAGCGCCTCCCTGATGTATCAGGATGGTCATTGATGAAGTGTGGTTTTCCCTGTCCTCCACTATATGCACGGGGTAGCCATTTATGTGTTTGGCAGAGATGGAAAGACTGGGAGTCTTTATATTTGTGTTTTCATCATAAGGCATCCAGGAGGCCATTGCCATGGCTCCAGAGGTAAAAATTACTACAAATTCCATGTCTTCTTTCTGATATTTTCTTGTGACGTTTGTCATCTTTGTTCCGCCTATGTCTATGGACGCGTTAAGGGGTTTGTCCGCCTTCCAGCCCGGAAGTTCCTTTAGGCAGGGATAAAGGGCCTCTCCGGATTCCGCCGGGGCCTCGGATGGCATAAAAACGCTAAGCATGCATGTGAACAGGATAAAAAAGAATCCCATCTGTATTTTCCGTCTCATGAGTCCTCCTTTTGGTTCGGTATCAGTCAGGTCATGGAGCGGCTGGCAGGGGGCGGTTTGATCAGGAGACAAGACCGAGTTTTTTCAGGGCCTTTCCGTCCTTGGACCAGTCTTTAAGTACCTTGACCCACAGGTTTATGAAGACCTTGCATCCCCATATTTCCTCAAGTTCCTTCCGCGCCAGGCTCCCTATTTTTTTTATGAATTTTCCACCCTTGCCGATGATGATTCCCTTTTGCGAGGGGCGCTCCACAAATATGATGGCGTTAATGCGTATAAGATTCCGGTCCGGGTCATATTTTAATTCGTCTATGCTTACCGCGGTTGAATAGGGGACCTCCTGCTCAGCCAGCAGGAAGATCTTTTCCCTTATCAGTTCCTCCGCCACGTCCTTTTTGCTCTGGTCGGTAATGACCGTGGCATCGTAATATTGAGGGCCCTGGGACAGCAGCCTGAGTGTTTCTTCCAATACCCTGTCCACGCCATCCCTGTAAAGAGCCGATATGGGGATCACCGCCTCGAAGGGATAGGCGCTTTTGAGGTCGTTGATCATGGGAAGGAGATTGGCCTTGGCCATCCGGTCGATCTTGTTAAGGACCAGTATCACCGGCTTTCCCGCCTGCCGGAGCAGGTCCAGGATGGCCATTTCTCCAGGCCTGTTTCTCCTGGTTACGTCTACAACGAACAGGATAAGATCAATGTCTTCCAGTGCCTGAGTGGCCCATCGGATGAGCATTCTGTTAAGCAGTTTTTGGGATTGATGAATGCCAGGGGTATCAACAAACACTATCTGAAAGTTGTCACCGGTGAGGATTCCCCTGATCTGTCGCCTGGTCGTCTGGGGTTTTGGCGTGGTGATGGCGACCTTTTCTCCTAACAGCTGGTTTAAAAGGGTGGATTTGCCTACGTTGGGCGCGCCTACTATGGCTACAAATCCTGATCTGAAGTCTTCCGGTATGTGAGGTTTGTCCGATCGGTTGCTTTCTCCGTCCATAATTATTTTTTTAAGATTTTCAGGGCGCGTTCTGCCGCCTGTTGTTCCGCCTCCTTTTTACTTTTTCCTGTGCCCTTGGAAACAGGCCTGCCGTTAAAATATACGGATACCTCAAAGGTTCTGCAGTGCGCAGGGCCTGAAATGCCTTCGAGCCGGTATTCCGGTGTTGCCTGGTATCCGGCCTGGGTAAATTCCTGAAGGGCCGTTTTGTAATCATAGGATAACCCACTGGTAAGTACCTGGTTTAAGGTGTCCTCAAATACCTTTTCGGTAAAGGCGAATACCTTTTCAATGCCTCGGTCCAGGTAAAGCGCCCCGACCAGCGCCTCAAACGCGTCCGCAAGTATGGAGGGCTTGTCCCTGCCGCCGCTTTTTTCTTCGCCCCTGCCCAGCCTGAGTGCCGCCCCGATATCAAGGTTTCTGGCCTTTTCCGCGAGACTGGTCTCGTTTACCAGCCAGGCCCTCATTTTGGTGAGGTCGCCTTCGTCATGGTCCCTGCCGAATTTTTCGTACAACAGGTGGCTGATCACAAGTTCCAACACCGCGTCTCCAAGAAATTCCAGGCGTTCGTTGTCCTTGGAGAATGCCCTGTTTTCCCCGGTGAACGAGCGGTGTGTGAGGGCCTGGAGCAACAGTTCCGGCCGGGAGAATCTGACGCCCAGCTTTTTTTCAAGGTCGTGGATACCGGACATGCCGGGTTCCGGGAAATCGGGTCTGTCCATAGGTTATGCAGGTATCATCCCGCGGAAAGATAAAAATAAGTGGCAGATTCCAGTCTGTTCATGAGAACTTTGTAACAAAATATTTACAATGCAACAAGACCCTGCATGAATAAAGTACTCGATAACCTTAATCCAATTCCGCGCCCCAAAGGTCTGTTAATCGTCATGTGTACAGGTTCACAGTGGAAAATTCCCTTGAAAGGGAAATATGTTTCCATATCAATGGAAATATTTGTTATGTCTGCGGACCAGACGCGTAAAAAGCCTGCTTGTCAGCCAGGAAAAAGCAAAAAAATAAAATTTTTCATGGAATATATATTGCATAGTTATGCTGCCTTGTATGACACCATCATGGCATCACCGAAATTTTCGTGATTTTGCGGCCCATTATCTCTCACCCCTGCATCTTATGGGGCCGGTCATCAAGATCGCACTGAAGACAAACAGGCGCCCGCTCAGGCGTACTTTATGGAGCTTTGTCGCGGTTTACGACAGGCTTTATCGTGTCATATTCGCCCTTTAATCTTGTTGTGTGTTGCACGTTTACCTGTATGTTTCGCCTCCAGATTTGCTGGTGTGTTCTAAAACATACCATTTCATTTTTTCGGCAAAGGCTTTTCTGGATCTGGATACATCTGCCGGGACCATGTCATGAAAGGAGATTTCACATTGAAGAAAAAGAATGAAGCCTTTTTTTTACCCTTTTTGTTTTTCTGCCTGATCGCCCTGTTTTTAGCGACAGCAGGTGTTGCCGGAGCGACTCTGTATGACATGGGAGCGGGTTTGATCTACGACAGTGATCTTGACATCATGTGGCTTCAGGATGCTAATTATGCCAGGACATCCGGGTATGACACCGATGGAAAGATGACATGGTCTGATGCGGACCGTTGGGCGAATGATCTGACGTACGCGGGCTACAGTGACTGGCGTCTGCCCAGGGGATTTCCTGATGGGGGGGTATACATTGGTGTCTTTAGATATGACGGTTCAACGGACTGGGGTTACAACGTGACCGATCTGACAGAAAGACGCAATGAAATGGCATACCTTTACTATGTAGAGCTTGGTAATCTGGGAAAATATGACACAAGCGGCATCCAAAGGGCATCCGGAACCTATGGCCTTATAAATCATGGTCCGTTTTTAAATATTGAAACACAGACCCCTGGTTACTGGACTTGCACATCTACAGGGGCAGGTACATACATACGTTTCAGTTTTGCTGATTATATATATGGCCCAAACAATCAGTGGAGTGTTGGAAGCGGATTTAAGGGGAGGGATTACCCCGGTAATTTGTTTAACGCCTGGGCCGTGCGTGACTGCGATTCAGCCGAGCCTGTTCCCGAACCGGCAACCATGTTGCTGATGGGTTCCGGCCTGGCAGCCATGGCCGGGTTCCGTAAGAGGCTGAAGATGGAAACGAAAGCCTGATATTAAGATATCTCATGTACACCGGCTGGCATATACGAAAGGAACTGCCTGCCGATATTGCAGATTTCAGGCACGACAAAAAGTTTTCAGGTTCCGGTTCACGGCTGTTAACATGGCATCCGACACCTTGAAATATTGTGTATGTGCCGGTTTATTTTACAGCCGCATGGAATCATGGTAGCAGAAATACATCACAGATATGGCCTATTATGAACCTCCTCAGAAGGGATTTGAAACAGAAGGTCATATTCCCATTATCCCGGATTGCGCATTTCAAATGCCTGAGAAAATGATTTTAGTCGAATAATTAAAGGGTTAACTGCGATTCAGCCAGATGTTTTGTTAACCTAAAAGGTGTGGTTTCCACAGTATGCATCTCAGGCACTTGAAGCCATAATGGGCTCGCAAATTTATCGAATCTGCTGAGTTGTAGGGCGGTTGAAGTACATAAGTACGTTTGCGTGGCCCTTTGTCCTGTGTCTTCGGCAAACTTACGAGGCGCATAATCCGGGATTATTTCCAAGGAAAAGGAATAGTTCTGATGGCGAAGAAACCAACCTGCGAAGAGCTTGAACAGAGGATCAGGGAGCTTGAGCTGAATTTTTACAGGTACAGAAAGGCGGGGGAGGCTTTACGTTCAGCATATCAGGGGCTCAGAGCTGTTTTTGATGCCATCCCATGGCGCATTAACGTGGTTGATCTGGATTTTAACATTACAGATGTCAATGAATACCTTGTAAAAAGTTTCGGATTTCCTGACAGGGAGTCTGTTATTGGGCGCAAATGCTACGAGGTCCTGAAGGGCCGCGGATCGGTCTGCCCTGACTGCGCGGTGGCTGAGACGTTCAGGACAGGGAAGCTCGGTTTCAGAAGGACTGATTCTCAGGATGAAGAACAGACTGGTGGGCGTAGTTTTGAGATATTTGCCTGTCCCCTTTCAGATGAAAACGGCAGGTGTACAGGGGCGATAGAGTTTACCAGGGATATTACGGAATTTAACAGGCTCGAAGATGAGCGGCGGAACATGAAGGCCCGTCTCAGGGTCCTGAGGAGTCTGTCGCGCATGGTCGATGCCGATTACCAATCCCTTTGTGATAAGGTCCTGGACGAACTTCTTGCCATGACGCGCAGCAGATATGCCTTTTACGGTCTTCTCAACAGGGATGAAACCGTACTGACCGCATATTCCTGGTCAAGGGATGTGTTGAGCTCCTGCGCGGTAAAGGAAAAGATCTTTGGGTTTCCGTTGGACAAAGGCGGGCTGTGGACAGTGGCTGTGCGTGAGAGGAAATCCCTTATCGTCAATGATTATGACGCATGGCATCCGGCGAAAAGGGGAACCCCGGAGGGTCATGTCAGGCTCAGGAGATTGCTGGTCGTCCCGATTTTCATGGGCGAGCGTATTGTCGCGCTGACGGCGGTGGCAAACAAGGAATCTGATTACACAGAGGATGATGTAAGACAGATTGAGGCCTTTTGCACCCCGGTACAGACCATTATTGCACGCAGGCGTGCGGAAAATGAACTCAGGGAGCACCTTGATGTGCTGGGTGCCAGGATGCGGGAACGCGCGGCCATGCTTGAAGAAGAGATTATAAGGCGCAGGGAAACCGAGGCCGCGTTAAGAAAGTCCGAGGAGGACAAGACAAACATTCTACAGACCATGTCGGAACTGGTGGTCTATACGGACAGGGACATGAAGATCATCTGGGCGAACCGGGCCGCATGTGAATCACTTGGTATGCGGCCTGATGAGCTTGTTGGAAAATATTGTTACAGCGAGTGGTTTGAGAGGAGTGAACAGTGTCCATTCTGCCCTGCCGGCGAGATTTTTAAAACCGGAAAGCCAGCGGAAGGACAGACGCGAAGCCCGGATGGCAGACAATGGCATTTCAGGGGATACCCGGTCAAGGATGAAAACGGAGATGTCACGGGAATCGTTGAGGTGGTGGAGGAGATAACGGACAAGAGGCGCGCTGAGCAGGCTTTGCGCTCTCAACTGGAGCTTGAAAAACTGGTTGCCTCTATCTCGGCGGGTTTCATCAACCTGGCTCCGGAACAGATAGACGGGGGGATAAATCGGGCGCTTGAGACCATAGGCATCTTCTTCGGGGTTGATCGCAGTTACCTTTTCCTGCTGCGCGATAACGGGGAGAAGATGGATAATACGCATGAGTGGTGCGCTGAGGGAGTTGAGCCGCAGATAAACAACCTGAAAGGCCTGTCCGTTGACATCATTCCGTGGTGGATGGAGAAACTCAGGCGTTTTGAGGATATTTACATACCTCGCGTGGCTGACCTTCCGCCTGAGGCGGACGTTGAAAAAAATATTCTCCTGGAGCAGGATATAAGGTCACTTGTCGCTGTCCCTGTTGCCTACGAAGGTTCACTTCTGGGCTTTATCGGTTTTGATTCGGTAAGGCACGAGAGGCAATGGCCTGAGGAGGTAATCATGCTCCTTAACCTGATCGCTGAGATCTTTGCCAATGCCCTGGCACGCAGGCGGGCGATCCAGGAAAAAGCAGACCTTGAAGCCCAGCTGTTCAAGGCCCAGAAAATGGAGGCCATCGGCACGCTTGCCGGGGGCGTTGCTCATGATTTTAATAACCTGCTCATGGTGATCCAGGGGCATGTTTCCCTTATGCTGCTGGATGCGGATTTCCAGGCCCGGAACAGGGAACACCTTGAAAGGATACGGGAGGCGGTTAAAAGCGGGGCGGATCTTACGAAACAGCTCCTTGGTTTCGCAAGGGGAGGCAAATACCAGACAATGCCCACGGATGTGAACCAGCTTGTGGAAAGGAGCGCGGAAATGTTTGGTCGCGCCAGAAAGGAGATTAAAATTTATAAGAAATATCATCCTGATATCCATACTGTCGAGGTGGACAGGGGACAGATGGAGCAGGTATTCATGAACCTTTTTATAAATGCCTGGCAGGCCATGCCTGGAGGGGGAGACCTTTATATTGAGACGGATAACGTGGCGCTTGAGGAGGATTATACCAGGCCGTTCGGCGTGTCTCCTGGCGATTTTGTAAAAATTTCCGTGGCTGATACGGGAAAGGGAATGGATAAGGCCACCATGGAGAGGATATTCGAGCCCTTTTTTACCACCAAGGAGATGGGGCGGGGAACAGGGCTCGGCCTTGCCTCTGCTTACGGGATCATAAGGAATCACGGCGGCATCATTGATGTGCAAAGTGAAAAGGGCAGGGGAACAACCTTTGATGTCTATCTGCCGGCATCGGGAAGAAGTGTAAAGGAAGGGAAAAAGGAAAAAACAGCCACTATGGTGAAGGGTACGGGGACCATCCTTATCGTGGATGACGAAGAGATGATTCTTGATGTCGGACAGGCAATCCTCAAGTCCACGGGTTATAAGGTGCTGCGTGCCGGCTCCGGCAGCGAGGCCTTGCGGCTGTACAGGCAGCACGGTAATGAAATTGACCTGGTGCTCCTTGACATGATCATGCCGGACATGAACGGTGGCGAGGTGTACGACAGGATAAAGGACATTGATCCGGGCGCCAGGGTCCTTCTTTCAAGCGGATACAGCATAGACGGTCAGGCGGCCGGGATACTTGAGCGTGGCTGCGATGATTTTATCCAGAAACCCTTTGATCCAGACGAGCTATCTGCCAAAATAAGTGAGATCCTTAACCGGGGATAACCGGCCAGATTGATATCAGCCTGATAAATGCTCCCTTGCCTTTAATTTCCACTTTAATTACCATTGCGTATATACGATAAGGGAAAAGGTAATCCGGGTTACATAATTGACCGTGCAGGTATATGCCTGCTCCGGATTTAAACTCAGGTGAGTGGAGGCTGTGGATCGTCTGCGGGATAGCCAAAACCCATCTAAAAATTATAGGAGGAATGAAAATGGCTCGTGAAATCAAAGAAATCAAGGCCATGGAGATCCTGGATTCAAGGGGCAATCCCACAATCAGGACCTTTGTAACCCTGGCGGACGGATCAATCGCGTCTGCCTCTGTTCCATCAGGGGCGTCCACCGGTGAAAATGAGGCCCTGGAATTAAGGGACGGGGATTCCAGCAGGTATGGCGGCAAGGGGGTTCTTAAGGCCGTTGGTAATGTGAATGATGTTATCGCGCCAAGGCTTATTGGTGTGGACGCTGCGAGGCAGCAATACATAGACATGGTCATGATCGACATGGATGGCACGGAGAACAAGAGCCGCCTTGGGGCCAATGCCACTCTGTCGGTTTCCATGGCAGTGGCAAGGGCTGCAGCCACAAGCCTCGGCCTCCCGCTTTACTCTTATCTGGGGGGCTGTACAGCCAATAGAATTCCTGTGCCCATGATGAATATCCTGAACGGAGGCAAGCACGCGGACTGCAGCGTGGACTTCCAGGAGTTCATGATCATGCCCCTGGGCGCTCCCTGTTTTGCCGAGGCGCTGCGTTACGGTTCCGAGACCTTTCATGCCCTGAAGGTCCTTTTGAAGGAAAAGGGCTATGCCACCTCCGTGGGGGATGAGGGCGGTTTTGCCCCGAACCTTACGAGTAACGAAGAGCCGTGTGAACTGATTGTCCAGGCCATTGAGAGGGCTGGTTTCAGGCCCGGGGAGGACGTGGCAATAGCCATTGATCCGGCTGCCAGCAGTTTTTTCGAGGATGGCACCTATAAACTATCACGGTCCGGTGCCGGGGAAAAAGACAGCGCCGGCATGGTGGATATTTTCAAGGAATGGGTGGCCAAGTATCCCATAGTCTCCATTGAGGATGGCCTTGCCGAGGATGACTGGGAAGGCTTCAACCTGATAACCAGGGAGATGGGCGACAAGATCCAGATTGTGGGCGACGATATATTCGTGACCAATGTCAACTTCATAAGACGCGGAATCAAAGAGGGATCGGCAAATTCCGTGCTGATAAAGCTGAATCAGATAGGGACTGTCAGCGAGACGGTGAGTGCCATCAGACTATGCCGCGAGGCTGGCTGGAGCTTTGTGGTTTCTCACAGATCAGGGGAAACAGAGGATGCCTTCATCTCTGATTTTACCGTGGCAATGGATGGCAGGCAGATAAAAACAGGCTCTGTAAGCCGCAGCGAGCGTCTGGCGAAATACAACCGGCTTCTGGAGATAGAACAGGAACTTGGCAGCGCCGCCAGGTTTGAAAATCCTCTTAAGTCATAGAATCAAGGTGTAATGCCCGGCATGGTTTTCCCGCTATGCCGGGCGGTCAGAACGTGTATGGGCTGCCTTCGCAGCCCATTTTTTTATCGTCCGAATCCATTGAGATGATATTCTGACGGATTAAGGCTGAGGATGATATTCCGCCTTTCTTTTTTGGTAAGATCCCTTTCCCCCGGGCCAGGTCTGCCCTTGTCCTGAACTGGAATAGGGACGCCAACCTGGATGGCTGTTCGTATCTGGATAAGCGCCTGATGTTGAGCCTGGCTTTTTGCCAGATGAGCCGGATGATACCCTTATTTTAATCTCAGCTTTTCCGTCTCGCGTCTGATTTCTTCCATTTTATTTAATTCGAACTTTAGCCGTGAGTTTTCGGCCTTGAGGATGGCAAGATCCTTTTTCAGCTTTTTAATCCTGGCCTCCCTTAATTTCAGCCTTGCCGCGCAGGAACCGCCTGCGGTCCTGCCGGTTTTCTTTGTTCCGCCAAGTTTATCTATCAGGCGCAGTTCTGGTATCAGCTCTTTTGAGCATTCTTTAGAACGCATAATCCTGAGATATTTATTTTTGAAACCGTCCAGGGAATAAAGGTAAAAGGCCGATCTGCATCGGCAGACAGGGCTTTTAAGCAGATGCCTCAGTTGTCCTATGGCTATGGCCTCGTTACCCAGCTTGAGTTGTTTCATTGCCTGCTGCAGGGCCGGGGGCTCCTGCTGCGGCGGTAAGGCCCTCGGGGGGGAGAGAATGCAACCTGACAATACGAGCATGACTATAAGGATAACTGTATCCAAAAGGCAGCACCTTTCCCATCTGTTACGGCATCGTTTTTGTTTGGAGGGCTTTCTACCCAAATTTTTCCTCCGTGTGCCTGTATAATTTCCCTGGCTATGGCAAGCCCCAGGCCAATACCGCCTTTGCGGCGGATGGTCTGTATCTGATAAAATTTATCAAAAATTTTATCCTGTTCTTCGGGGGAGATACCGGTTCCTGTATCAATTACACCTATTTCGATGGCGGATGCAACGCCTTTTTTGTCCTTATGGACACCTCTTAATATGATTTTGACCTTTTCACCTTCAGGACTGTACTTGATGGCATTCTGGACAATGTTCATTATTGCACGTACCATGCGGTCCCTGTCAAGGTGCATTTTTTCTCCCTGATGTTCAATATCAGTGAGGATCTGAATGCTGCGGCTGTTTGCCAGGGGGGAAAGGGTGGCAATTACCTCGCTGATTATCTCAGGCATGTTTGCCGGGCTTCTGCTGATGGGGCTGAGACCTGCCTGCATCCTGGAAAGATCCAGTAATTCGTCTATCAGGTTTTTGAATTTGCCCATACTTTCATTTAAAATAGTCACAAGTCTCTGTTGTTTTTCGTTCAAGGCACCCAGCATGGGCTCGTTGAGCAGTTTGGCAGCCTCTATCATGGAGGACAGGGGGGTTTTAAGCTCGTGGCTGGCAACCGCTATGAAATCCGATTTGAGCTGGTCCAGTTCCTTGAGCCTTCTGGTCATGTCGTTGAAGACCCCGGCCAGCTGTCCCAGTTCATCCCCTGTCTCCACGGGGATCGCCTGATCAAACTGCCCCCTGCCTATGGCAAGCGCCCCTGCCCGGAGATTATCAATTGGCCGCTTGATATATTTATAGAGAAGCCATGGAATAAGGAGCGCCAGCCCAAGGGCCGCAAGTGTGATCAGGGTGGTGAGTTTCTTTGCTCTGGACGTGGATTCGGAGACCTTTTTTGTCTTGTCCCTGAGGTCCTGTTTAAGGATTTTGTCAATGTCGTTGAGGTCATCCAGCATTCTGGACGTGAGGGCTTTGATCTGGTCCTCTGTATGGGAGGAAAGGAGGGGCATTCCATGGGATATGTTTGGTCTGGCGCTGTCATGTGCCTTTTTTACCAGTTTTTTGATGGATTCAAGTTGAAGCGAGAGATTTTCTGCCCTCTCCAGAACAGGTCCTGAGGACTTTTCCTCGATCTTTTTTATATTTTTTTTGTAGTCACTGGAGAGTTTTAGAAAGGCGCTGTAGGCGTCTTCCCTGTAGAGGCTGACATAGCGCCTGGATTCTGCTTCTATGGAAGGCAGTACCCCCCTTAGGTATTCGACTGTGGTGGAAAGCTCCACGTTTCGTTTGGCAAGATCCGTGGCGACCTTTTCAATGCAGGAAAGATAATATATGGATACGGTACATGGGACGATCATTATCAAAAGCAGGATCAGGTATCCTGTCAGTAACCGGTAATAAAGCCTCATTTTGTTTTTTCCCGAGGTGATTTTACCCCAACAGCCACGGGATAGTTCCCGGAACCGGATCGTGTAATGGGAGTCAAATGGTTTCTTCCGTGTATACCCGGAATCAAATTTATGTTATTTTGCATGTTCACGCACAACACATACAATGTTTATCAGGTGAAGGGCCAAAATGGAAGCACCAGATTTTGAAAATAAAAAACATAAATCCATGAAGGCGCCGAAAATCCTGCTGGTGGACGACGATGCGGCCACCGTGGAGGTTTACAAGATGCGCCTTGAAGATTTTTACGGCTATGATGTCATTGGCGTTACAGATCCTGAAGAAGCCCTGTTGGTTTTTTCCGACCAGTCCGATATTGATGTCCTGATTACCGACCAGAAGATGGGCAGGATGTCCGGCCAGGAACTGATGCGGAAATGTCTTTCCATTGATCCCGGCCTGCAGACCATAATATTCACTGCCTACGGCACCATTGACCAGGCGGTGGAATCCATGAGGCTTGGCGCCTATACCTATCTCACCAAGCCTGTGGAACATAAACCGCTGGCCGCCCAAATTGAAAAGGCCATTGAGAAAAAGGCCCTTTTGAAACGTATTAGCGACCTGGAAGGCATACTGGAAGGCTCAAGCAGGTTTGCCGGGATGATCGGCTGCAGCAGAAAAATGCAGTATGTTTTCAGACAGATCCTTCAGCTCGCTCCCACGGACAGCACAATCAGCATATATGGGGAGTCAGGCACGGGCAAGGAGCTTGTGGCCAATGCCATACACACTCACAGCACCCGGTCTGCTGCCAATTTCGTGGCGGTCAACTGCGCGGCCATACCAGAGACACTTTTGGAGGATGAACTCTTTGGCCATGTCAAGGGCGCGTACACAAACGCGGTCAGCAGAAAGGAGGGCCTCTTTGTCCGAGCCCATAAGGGTACCCTGTTCCTGGACGAGGTCGGTGAGATGAGCGAGGCCATGCAGGCAAAGCTGCTGAGGGTCATAGAAACAGGAGAGGTCAGACCTCTTGGCAGTGACGCGGTGAAGAAGGTAGATGTGCGCCTTGTGGTGGCGACCAAGAGAAACCTCAGGGAACAGGTGGATAAAGGGAAGTTCAGGGAAGATCTCTTTTACAGGGTTCATGTGGTACCACTGAAGATTCCTCCCCTGAGAGAAAGACCCGAGGATATCTGCCCGCTTATGTCCCATTTCCTTACCATATATTCAAACAAAATGAACAAGGGCATAAAAGGCGTTGAAAGGGGCGTGGTGGAGCGTTTCAGAACCTACGGCTGGCCGGGTAATGTCAGAGAACTGGAAAATACCGTGGAGTACCTGGTTGCCATGTCCACCGCTGAGGTTATAGGGGAGGATCTCCTGGAACATACCCCCCTTTCCCGGACAGATCGCAAGAGCAGGATTCCCCTGCTGAGAGAGGCAAAAGACGAGTTTATAAAGGAATATCTTGACAGGCTTTTCAGGTTTACCCAGGGCAATGTAAGCCAGGCAGCGAAGCTGGCCGGCTATTACAGGGCTGATTTTTACAAGTTGTTCCAGAAATATGGCATGAATCCAAAAAGTTATAAAAAAGGTCCAAAGGTCGTCAAAACCGAGGACCTGGCGGATCTGTCGTGAAAACACGCGCGAAACTGCGGGGGCGGGTTGATCTATGAATGTGGACATGAATGGCCAGCCTGAGGAATATAAAAAGGCGGTGGACAGATGTGTTTCTCATTTAACCGGCCGTATCCCCTTTACGCCTGATGTATGTCTGATGCTGGGCACGGGCCTTGGCGGAATTGCGGGAGCAATGGATGTCGCCTGGTCATCCCCGTACAGGGATATTCCGGGCTTCCCCGTATCAACGGCTCCGGAGCATGCGGGGAAGCTGCTTATAGGAACAATGGGAGGCACCAGGGTCGCCCTTTTCCAGGGCAGGTTTCATTATTACGAGGGATACAGCGCAAGGCGCCTCACTCTTCCCGTAAGGGTGATGGCCTCCCTGGGAACCGGCATAATGATTGCCTGTAACGCGGCAGGCGGCCTTAACCTGGATTTTTGCTCAGGGGATCTGATGCTCATAAAAGACCACATCAACCTCATACCTGATAATCCGTTGAGAGGCGCCAACGTTGAGGGATGGGGCCCAAGATTTCCTGACATGTCCTGCGCGTATGACAGGGGGTTAAGAAAAATTGCCCTTGAAGCTGCCGCAAACAGGGGGATAGATCTGAAAGAAGGGGTCTTTGTCGCGGTTCCGGGGCCAAGCCTTGAGACACCGGCAGAGACACGGTTTCTCAGAATGGCCGGCGCCGATGCCGTAGCCATGTCCCTTGTTCCCGAAGTGATTGTCGCCGTGCATTCAGGCATGAAGATCCTGGGTATATCGGTCATAGCCAATGTGAACAATCCTGACGCCTTTGAGCCCATACTGATCGAAGACGTAGTGGCCCAGGCCAGAAAGGCGGAGAAACGCCTGGAAGAACTTTTGGCTTCTGTGATCGTTTCACTGAACAGTCCGGGCTGAGCCCATCTTCATGGCAGGATCACAGTGGTTGATTTTTCCTCCAGGCCACGAGGAAAAAGGAGCGGATTCCAGTGGATAAAGTTGATTTATTGATAGGAGGCGAGGTCCTGATAAGACGGCCGGGCGAAGATCCTCTGAGGGACGGAGCCGTTGCCATAAAGGACGGACTGATTGTGGATGTGGCTCCGTACGCCGAGCTTCAGGCCCGATACGACGCCGCAAGGCTGGTTCATCGGCCGGGGGGCCTGATATTCCCCGGGCTGATCAACTGCCATACCCATGCCGCCATGACACTGTTTCGCGGCATTGCCGACGATCTTCCTCTTAAAACCTGGCTTGAAGAACATATTTTTCCGGCCGAGGCGCGGCTTGACGCTGAAATGGTCGCTCTTGGGACGGAACTTGCCTGCGCCGAAATGATCCGCTGTGGCACGACCGGTCTTGTGGACATGTACCTGTTCGAGGACGCGGTGGCCGGTGTGGTGGACAGGGTAGGCATGAGAGGCTGGCTTGGTGAAGGGCTCTTTGATTTTCCTTCTCCCGCCTTTCCTTCAGGATACGAGGCCCTCAAGGAAACCGAAAGGCTTTTGCTGAAATGGGCGGGTCATCCCAGGATAACCATAACGGTTGATCCCCATACTCCATATACCTGTAGCCCTGAGCTGCTTGAGAAGGCAAAGAAGACGGCCGGTGAGCATAATGCCATCATAGTGATCCACCTTGCGGAAACCCAGGGTGAAGACCTGGATATAAAGAAGCGGTTTGGCGCATCACCGGCTGAATACCTGCATGGGCTCGGGGTCCTGGACGAAAGGCTGCTGGCGGTTCATTGCGTGGCGTTGAGCCGGAGTGACATAAGTCTTCTGGCTGACACGGGAGTAAAGGTTGTGCACTGTCCTGAGAGCAACCTCAAGCTGGGTTCAGGTGTCGCGCCAGTGCCGGAATTGCTGGGCGCGGGTGTCCCGGTAATCCTTGGCACAGACGGGGCGGCAAGCAACAACGACCTGGATTTGATGAGTGAAATGGATACCGCTGCAAAACTGCCGAAGGGACTGAAAAGAGACCCGACCCTGGTTTCCGCCTCCCAGGCCCTGTCCATGGCTACTGAATGGGCCGCCAGTGCCCTTGGCAGGGATGATCTGGGGGTACTGAAGCCAGGTGCCCAGGCGGATCTGGCAATAGTCAACCTTGATCAGGTTCATATGCGTCCCTGTTACGATCCGGTTTCCCACCTGGTTTACGTGGCAAGAAGCGGAGACGTGCAGGACGTGATGGTGGCGGGTCGTTTCCTCATGGAAGACTGGCGGTTGACCACCATTGATGAAAAGGACCTGATGCGGCGGGTAAGGGAGGCGATGGAACGGTAAAATTTCCCGGAATCAGGCCGGACCTGTTCCGGATATTTTTTCAAATGCCCACCTGACCACGGGTTTTACCCTGCTGCCCACAAGGGCAAGGGCCTCTTCGTACGGTACCCAGCGGAATTCGTGGTGCTCCGGCATGCCTATCTCCGGGTTCACTGGCAGCTCCACATGTTCCTGACTGGTCCGGGCAATGTAATACCTGGCTGTTTTCCCCTTGTTATAGGGACCTGTATCCATGTATTCATAACCCCACTTGAAATCAAGCCCGGTAATAGTGGTTTCCTCCCTGACTTCCCGTATCGCGGCCTGTACGGGCTCTTCTCCCTGTTCAACAATTCCCTTGGGAAAATCCCAGTAACGGTAGGCCCTCAGGAGCAGAAACAGCCATCTGCCCCGGTCTTTCCTGACCACTGCCACACCGCAGGAAAGTACTTTGTATCTGTTCATAGGTGTACCCCGTATCCATGAACATGCAGAAATCATTAAAAAACCCCTCGTCTGCAGGCAGGAGGGGTTTTCTTGGACCTTATGATGGTGGGCGGTACTGGATTCGAACCAGTGACTTCCACCGTGTGAGGATGGCACTCTAAACCGCTGAGTTAACCGCCCGGTGCAAAAATAATTAGCCTATCTCAGGCTGAATTGCAAGGGTAATCAGGGTCAGGGCCCGAAACTTTCATGCAAGCGGTGCTTCACGGCCCCAGAGCGTGAAAATATTGAATGATAAATGTTGAATTGTAAATTATGGCAAACATGTTTTTATTAAATTCAGAAAATTTTAATAGCTTAGTACCTTAATTCAACATTCAGCATTTACCATTTAACATTGTATTTTCGGTCTCTGCGTCTCGAGCGAGGCAGGCGTGAGAAAACCGTTTGCCTTGTGCTGTTTCACGGTAGATTATCCCGGATTTGCAGCTCATAATTTTTTTGGGATGTTCCTGCTCACGGAAGCCTGTCAGGTATCTCCAGGGATTATTTCGTCAAGGGCCTTTTGGAAATTTTCGTCTTCCGCCACCTGTTCCAGGGACTCCGGGTCAATTTCCACTGGTTCAGCCGCAGTCTCTTCCCCTCCTTCTTTTGAGACAAGGTCGGATACGTCTATTTCTGACAGGTTGACCGGGCCCTGCGCATGTCCGGACGCCTTTTCAATCGCGGGGGGGGATCCCCCTTCATCCTCAATGTGAAACCAGCAGAGATTATCCATGGGCTGGACAAAACCGCCCAGGAGTCCTCTTGCCTCCGAAAGGTCCTGGTTACAGGACGGGCAGGTTTCCAGGTAATCAAAGGAGATTTTGCCGCATTTTGTACATCTCATTTCGTTCCCTCACAAATAATTGACTTATTAGCGCGCTATTAGTAAAGAATTGGAACGGTTTAAGGGGTCGGTCAACTGTCCTGGGCCCTTTGTGTTTTATAAGAGATAAAGACCTGAAACGGGGATGACACTGATGATCTTTAAAAATTACAGCCTTTCGGAACATGGATTTTTAATTCCTTTTTTTTCTGTTGCAATACTTATCGGACTTATGTGTCTGCAACTTGCATCCTGCGCGCCAGCCCATATAAGATATCTCACCTTTGATGCCTCCCTGATAAAAAAGGGAGACACCATGGCCCGGGTGGAGAAGGTAATGGGATTCCCTGATGCCCGGAGAATTAATTCAGCTGGGCAGGAAGAGTGGTATTATTACAGGGTTAAAAGCCATTTCTGGCAGAGGATTCCCCTGCTTGGGAAGTATCTGGGTAAAAAACAGGTGGACGCGCTACAGGTGGTATTTCAGACTGGCATAGTCCAGAGGGTTACATACTATGTTCCCGGGACATAACGGTTCCTATCCCCATGATTTTGAAATAGCAAGGGAACACATGGTGGCCAGGGATCTGCGGCCAAGGGGTATCAACGATCCGCGGGTCATCAGGGCAATGAGCAAGGTCCCCAGGCATCTGTTTGTGGATGAGGCACTTTGGGACCAGGCATATGGAGATTTCCCTCTTCCCATAGGATATGGGCAGACCATTTCACAGCCCTATATTGTAGCGCTGATGGCCCAGGAACTGGAACTATCCGGCCGGCAACGCGTTCTTGAAATCGGGACGGGATCAGGATACCAGGCCGCGATCCTGGCTGAGCTGGCAAGGTCTGTGTTCAGCGTGGAACGTGTTTCCGCACTGCTTTCAAGGGCGAGGAAGGTTCTTGATAAACTGGGGTATTCCAATGTCCATCTCAAACTTGATGACGGCACATGGGGTTGGAAGGACCATGCCCCCTTTGATGTTATCACTGTCGCGGCGGCATCTCCACAGATTCCTCAACCACTTCTGGATCAGCTTAATGATCCGGGTATATTGCTGATACCCGTGGGAGATGAATACAGCCAGTCCCTGGTAAAGGTCACAAAAGAGGGTGGCCGGATTAATCAGAAGGATATGGGAGGGGTCCGATTTGTCAAGCTTGTGGGAGATCATGGATGGAAGGCTTGAAGGCCCTTGTTTTTTTTGTCCCCAACGGTCTGAGGAGAATGTACGACTGGGTGCTTTCCTGGGCGGAACACCCAAGGGCCGACCTGGCACTGGCAGTTCTCGCCTTTGCCGAGGCCTCTTTTTTCCCCATACCTCCGGATGTTTTGCTTATAGCGCTTTCTCTTTCCAGGCCCAAAAAGGCCTTCAGGTGGGCCTTTTTTTGCTCCGTTGGATCGGTTCTTGGCGGGATGGCCGGGTACGTGCTTGGCTGGCATTTCATGGCGCTCATCGGCCACCGGATACTGGATTTTTATCATCTTGCCGATAAATATGAGGTGGTCCAGCACCTGTATCAGAAATACGATGCCTGGGCCGTGGCCGCGGCGGGTTTTACTCCGCTTCCCTATAAGCTTTTTACCATTGCGGCCGGGGCGTTCGAGATAAATTTCGCCATCTTTATGGTGGCATCGGCCCTTTCCAGATCAGCCCGTTTTTTTATAGTGGCAGGTTCAATATATATATGGGGTCCTTCGATACGGCTGTTTCTTGAAAAATATTTTAACCTGTTGTCTGTTCTTTTTTTTATTCTGCTTGTTGGAGGTTTTATTCTGATTAAATGGATTTTCAGATGAAGCGAATAGGTATAATTGGGGCGGGGTTGTGCACCCCGGAGGTCTATTCCGTAGCGCAGGAAGTAGGGCGCCTGGTGGCTGACAGGGGGGCTGCTCTTTATTGCGGAGGCCTGGGAGGCGTGATGGAGGCGGCTTCCAGGGGCGCCTTCGAGACAGGCGGGCTTACCGTGGGGATCCTGCCCGGAGCAAAGGCCGATGACGCCAATCCGTATATCACAGTGCCGGTAGTGACGGGTATGGGGCATGCCAGAAACGTTATTCTTGTTCGTTCCTGCCAGGTTATTATTGCCATATCAGGTTCCCACGGTACCCTGTCCGAGATTGCCCTCGCCCTCAAGATGTGGAAGCCTGTTGTGGGCCTGAAGACCTGGCAGGATCTTCTGGACGTCCACTACGTGGACACAGCGGAGGATGCAGTAGATAAGGCGTTCTCCCTGCTCCCATAGGGATATTCTCCGCGCGTCCTCTGCCTTGCATCTTTGGCAGACTGCGAGCCGCATAATCCGGGTTAAACAGTTACATGGGGCAGCAGGTCTTGTTCCGTGGACCTGCCCTGTGATTGGTCAGCCTCATACAAGATAAAAGGAGTAGCCGCATGCCTCTTCCGCTGTTTCAACAGAGGTATCCAGACGGGCAACGGCTTTCAGCAGGCCTTGCCACGTAATCCCGGGATACGCGGTTAAAACAAGCCTTGGCCCAGGGGCATCTTCGCTCCCGCCCCAGGCAACCTGGATCTTACGGCACAGATCCTCCACATCTTCCCTGTGTCCTCCGTGACATTCGGCCTTCTGTATTTTTTTTACAAGTTTCATCATAATGGAACGTGCCTGATCGCAGGCCGTGGGGTCTTCCGGGGCGGGTGATGACATATCCAGGCTCAGGATTTCAACGGCTGGCTGCCGCCTCAGTGATTCGTACGCCTGGTCCATCTCGTCTTTTATGTTTATACCTTCTCCTACCGGGCACAGCTCCGGGGCATCTTTCCATTGGGCATAAAGCCGGGCCCAGGCGCGAAGCCTTCTTTTCCCCTGGGCAAGCGGCGCAACCGCCTCCCTGTTGTTTTGTGCCTTCTGTCTGCCCGGGCCGGCAGGTCCTGCCAGAAGGTCCTTCAGTTTTTTTTCCCTGAAAGCTACTTCGTGGAGATCAGAGGAAAGCTCGTCCTCTCTCATGTCCAGTTCAAGGGCAAGCTCCAGGAATAACCTGGCCTTTAGGTCCTCATCATCCTGTTCGGTCCCCTTGATTGAGGCGACAATGGACTGCAGGGATTCCTCCATGGCATAGGATGCTGCCTCCATCACCGCGGCATCCGTACCTTCCCTGCCAAGCCCGATTTGGGAGGCCCATTGCTGCCAGTCCTTCAGTATGGCTTCGAACCACTCCCGCCTGTCACCCAGGGGGACGGGTACGTGGGCTATCACGGGAGCAATGCCAGCATTATCTCCATTGGCAACCGAACCTGTGACATTCTTTTCCGATGGCAGCAACACGTGTATTTCTTTAAAAAAACGGGAAAGATGACCCCGTATGTGTCTTTTTGGATAGGTAACAGGATATAAAATCGCCCGCAGTTCAGCCATGATCCCTCCCTTGTTATTGTTTATCAAGAAATGTTGTCTTAAACGTCGCGTCAAAATGGTTTCTTGTTGTATAATTGAAGTTCAATTATATTTGTTTCAGTCAACACAGGCATTCTTTTCATGGAGAAAAAATGGGCATAAACATAAAAAAAACATTTTCTGGTTCTGCCGGGGGGAATCCCAGCCATCTGATGTCAGCCGCTGAGCAGGAATTGCGCAAGGTCATAAAACTCATACCGCGTTTTATTGGCCTCATTGTAAACCTGCTCAGGGATCCCAGGGTTTCCGCAGCGGATAAGGCCATCCTGGGAGCCACTGTGGCATACGTCCTCAATCCGGCAGACATTGTGCCGGACTGGATTCCTTTTCTGGGCATGGTGGACGATGTCTATCTTATTGTGCTGGCACTGCTGCGCCTTATGCTGAGGACCGATGACTCCGTCCTCAAGGAAAACTGGCACGGCCCTGGAGACCTGATCCCCATTTTAAAAAAGACCGGGGATCTTGCCGTGGGCTTTCTGCCGGCAAGGGTACGCAGGGCGTTGCTTGCCAGGGTGGAATAGCCCTGTATAAATTCAGGATTTTTCCATAAGAGCCTTTTTTATCAGCGGTTCCACGTCACTTGGGGTTACAAGCCCTGTAAAATGCTTTACGATATCCTGGTTGCGGTCAATGATAAAGGTAGATGGTAATGCGTATATGTTGCCATAATCCTTGAGAACCTTCTGGGTGGCCAGGAGGACCGGATAATTTATGCCAAGTCTGCGGATAAAATCGGGTAGTATTCTTTCCCCGTTCTGGTCAACCGAGATGCCGATGACCACAAATCCTTTGCTTGCATATTTGTCCTGAAGCCGTATAAAATCAGGAATCTCCATTCTGCAGGGCGGGCAGTATGTGGCGAAAAAATTCAGCAGCACCACCTTACCCCTGTAGTCCTTGAGGCTTACTATGTTTCCCTGGAGATTCAGGAGGTCAAAATCAGGCGCCCTTGAAGAATCCGCCTTGCCCTGGCAGGCCGGTATAAGGGTTATCATGAAGATGCAAATCAACAGAAAGGCTGTTTTCGCTCCGTCTAATTTCAAAGGGCTCATATTGATTCCACCTCGTCAAGGGATTCAAGCTGCTTTATCATTTCCACCAATGCCACGGCCTCACGTTCTATAATGGCCTTTCCCTTTTCAGGACTGGCCTTTGAAGGATCTCCCCACACTCCGTTGGGCCAGTAACGCCGTTTGTCCCTGACAAGTATTTTCCCGGGAAACGAGGGATATTCCTCGTGGCTTGTCCCTTTGACGTCTTTGGGCCGCAGGTGAAGCATCAGGGATGTTTCCACCTCGCCGGCATGGGAGTCTCCCTTACATTCTATAAGGCCTGAAAATGGGGGAAGGGCCGTAAGATCCAGTACTGAGAGTACGGCAACCTGGCTTCGTGGTAGAGAATCCAGCACCTTTTCGCCGGCGTCCACAAGGGATGCCATGTGTGTCCCGCCCGCGTGGCCCGATATAAGCACAAAATTGCGCAGCCCGTGGGAATAAAGGGCGGTGCAGATTTCCATGGCCAGGGAACGCACAGTAAGACCCTGTAGGGTCACAGTGCCGGGGTGCTGACATGTGCTGCGGCACAGCCCGTACCAGACAGGCGGCGCCACAAATACGGGGTGCAGCCCGGCGGCTTCTTTGGCAAGTTCATAGACGTGGATTGTGTCTGTGCCGAGGGGCAGATGTGATCCATGTTCCTCTACCGAGCCAAAGGGTACTATTATGGTGCGTGTTTTGGTCAGGCCCTTTTGAAAATCAGGCATGGTAATATTTTCCAGAATCATGGGACTAAATCTACTTTTATGACGAGGTCTTGTCAATTTGGATCAACAGCCCTAATTTTTTATGCGGGAATTATGTGTCGCGTTCCTTGGTATGAAAATTGCTTAAATTTTAGACCGAAGGCTCAACGGGATAAGGTCTTTTGTTAATCTGAGCTTTTATGAGCTATTTTTACAGTAAAATGCTTGCTTCCTCGTTAGGTGTTGGGCTAAAATAGCTCCATGAAATTTTTGTGTGTTCTGGCTGGATTCCAAGTAAAAATCCCTGAATTCAGATGAAAGGTTGAGACATGGGGGAAGTGGTAAATATAAGTGAGGGCAGGCGGTCTCGCAGGGGCCGGTCCAGAAGGCTTGAAAATATCAAGGACGAGCTGCTGCGGTTTCACGGGATAGACCTGGACGAGCTGCTTTCCTCAGAACCCGCCTCAAGCCTGACCATTGATCAGTTTGAGGACCTGACTGAAAAGATTCTTGCCACGGTGGATGATTTCTGTGAGGAATATCCGAATGTGACTATCCACGATGTGCTTTATACGCTTGAAAACGTTAAGGATATCATTCGGGATAATACGCCGGCAGACGAAGACTGATCATATGGCTTTGCGGGTTTACGGTTTTAAGGTTTTTCCACTACGATCTGGGCGGCTTCATCATGCCTCAGGCTTACATGATAACCCTTTACCATGTATTCCACAGGGTCCCTCAGGGGAGCGTATTTTACTACGGTAATCTCAGATCCGGCGACAAAGCCCATTTCCAGGAGGCGTTTTTTGAAAGGGCCATTTGCCAACAGACGCACCACTATCCCTTTTTCGCCCGCCCGCAGATCATCCAGTGTCATGATATCTATTCCTACAGATAGTATATAGTTATGAATTTACAGTAAATAATTCAGGAAAAAACAAACTGAACGTATATAACACATTATCAGGGCCTTGGCATCTGTTTTCCGTATGGACCAGATAAAAACAGGATTCATGAACAGAGCCTAATTGTGTGGCGTCCTGAACAATACCCGTGGAAAGGCGGTAGGTTATGGCAAAAGTTGCAGTTGGAGGCTCCAGAACCATTGACTCCTATGAACTGATAAAGAGCGCCCTGGACAGTTTGCTGGTCGAGGGCGATATTGTGCTGTCAGGCAATGCTCCGGGGGCAGACCGGTTCGGCGAACGTTATGCAGAAGAAACTGGTCTGGAGTCTAAAATTATTCCATCTGAATGGGACAAACACGGTCTCAAGGCCACCATGATGAGAAACGAGGTTATCCTCAAGGCCTCGGACTTTGTTATCTGTTTCTGGGACGGCGAGTCCCAGGGAACAAGGCATATGCTGGAGATCGCCAGAAGGGCAAGGAAACTTCTGGCCGAGGTGCGGCCTGACGGATACATGAAGCTTTTTTTAAACCCGAGAAGGCTTTATTGAGGTCTTAATGGAACATTAATGGGACATTCCCTGAACACGCTTTTCAGATACCTGACAATAAACATCCTTTCTCCGGGCACGGTTTTAAAGGAAAAATACGAGGCCTTTAAGCTGCTTCTGGAGATGGACCAGAAGGCCCATGAATTCATGGTCGATATAGAGGATATATATTACAGGCATCGGCGTGTGGATCAGGCGTGTGTCGAGGTAAAATATGAATCGCTTTCCCGTGCAGTTGCCACCATGGTGGAATGCCTCTACAGGATGTCTCCCCCCGGATATGGCAACCTCAGGGATTATTTCAGGAAAATAGATATATCCATAAGGTTCATACTGAGTCCAGGCAAAAAGGATGAATCTCCTCCTTACGCCATAACCATTGACAAGCTTGACGAGGAGCGCCAGAAACTGGCAGGAGGTAAGGGAGGCAATCTGGCTACACTGACCAGAAGGCTGAGGCTGCCTTGCCCCCGAGGCTTTGTGATCACCACCAATGCCTTTTACAGATTTATGGCATATAATGGCCTTGAAGACCGGATACGTGATCATCTGGCCCGCCTTGATATATCAAAAACCGCGTGTCTGGAGGCCACATCCGCGAAAATTATGGGCCTCATAAGGGCTTCACGGGTTCCTCCTGACGTGGAAGTGGAGATATCCTCGATTATCCATTCCCTGTGGGATTCTGGCAGGCGAGAGACAAGGCTTGCGGTGAGAAGCAGCGCGGTTGCCGAAGATACCAACAGTTCCTTTGCCGGTCAGTATCTCACTCTGCTGAACGTGAAACCTGAAAATTGTATATGGGCCTACAAAGAGATATTGGCCAGCAAGTATCTTCCCACGGCTCTATGCTACCGCATACATTACGGACTCTCTGACGCGGAAACCCCCATGGCTGTCCTGGTTTTTGAGACCATAGACTCGATGTCAAGCGGTGTGATTTACACAATGGACCTTGACGGAAGGCGTAAGGACATACTCGTTATAAATTCCATCTGGGGCATGGGAGAGCTTCTCGTGGGAGGCAGGACCTCTGCCGATATCTTTCGATTCAGAAAGGTGAGGCCTCCAGAGCTGCTTTCTGCGAATCCGGGACATAAACCGGTAAAGATGATCTGCGGCAGAAGTGAAGACCTTGAAATTGTCCGTGTAAGGGAGGATCAGCAAAGGGCCCTTTCCCTTTCAGAAGATGATGCCATGCGTCTTGCTTCGTGGGCAATGGATACGGAAGAACATTATGGACGCGCCCAGGACATGGAATGGTGCCAGGATCATCAGGGACGTCTTTTTATTCTTCAGGCCAGACCCCTTAATATCGACGGGGAGGATGAAAGGAAGGCGCCGGCCCCTGCGGATATTCCCAACGAGGTGCTTTTGTCCGGGGGACATCCTGCCTCCCCGGGCACAGGCTTTGGCAAGGTTTTCCGACTGAATCGTCTTTCTGATCTGGAGCTGGTACCCAGCGGGGTAATTCTTGTGGCCAGGGAGGCCCCTCCATATTTTATGGCCATTATGGACCGTATAAACGCCATCGTTACAGATCTCGGAAGTACGGAAAGCCATCTTGCCTCGGTGGCAAGGGAGTTTGGAATTCCTCTACTGGTTAACACGGAAAAGGCCACTTCTGTCCTGCCGGATGGTCAGGAAGTTACGGTGCACGCGGATAATCGTACCGTTTACAGGGGTAAGGCTGAAGTCCTCCTTGACGCTGTCGGGACCACCAAGAAAAATCCCTTTGAACAGAGCCCCCTTATGACCAGGCTTAAATCCATGATGGGCTTTGTGGCCCAACTGCGGATGATTGATCCGGATTCGCCTGACTTTGTCCCGGAAAGCTGCAGAAGCCTTCACGACATAATAAGGTTCGTTCATGAGAAGGCCGTAAGCGAGATGTTCCTTACAGGAGGAGGGCGGCGCGGAGGGACAGCAAGAGGAGGCAAAAAGCTGATAAGCGATCTGCCCATTCTTTTCTATGTTTTCGATGTCGGCGGGGGGCTTGTTCCAGGAGCAGAAAACAGGAAAGAGGTCACCATTGAGGATGTTTTAAGCAATCCGATGAAGGCGGTATGGAAGGGGTTGACCGATCCCGGCATAAAGTGGTCTGAGTTCGAGCACTTTGCGTGGGAGGATTATGACAACATAATGTTGAGCGGGGGGGTCATAAGCAGGGCATCCCCGTCTCTTGCCAGCTTTGCCATAGTATCTGAAGACTATTTGAATCTAAGTATTCGTTTCGGATACCATTTTGTGATTGTTGACGCTCTTTGCCGAAGGGATTTTCATGGGAATTACATAATGTTCCGTTTCAATGGCGGAGGAGGGGATATATCGGGCAGGCTGCTTCGTGCCAGATTCCTGAAGGAGGTCCTGGAGCGAAACGGATTCAAGGTCGAAACCAGAGGCGATCTGATAGACGCCAGGATCCAGGAACAGCCCAGGGGATCCATCTGCGAAAAATTGATATGGGTCGGCAGGTTGCTGGGGGCCACCAGATTAATGGATATGTACCTGAAAAATCCGGAAGACGTGTCCAAATACGTCTCCGAGTTTTTAAACGGGAAGTCCTATTTCGTCGCTGAAGGAGAGTAATAATTATATTTTTATGTCATATTATCAACTTACCTGGATCACACCAAATCTCGCCGTGGGCTATGCGCCCATGTCTTATGCTGAACTTGACAGTATCAGGGATCAGGGAATCGATGCAATAGTCAATCTTTGTGGAGAATTCTGCGATCTTCATGAGATAGAAGAAGGCTCCGGCTTTGAGGTTTATTATCTGCCCATTCCCGATGAAAGCGCGCCGGATCTTGAAGAGATGGAGAAGGCGCTGGAATGGCTGGATGAGGCCATTTATCTGGGCAAAAAGGTTCTTGTGCACTGTCGTCACGGCATAGGCAGAACAGGCACATTTGTAACCGCGTACCTTTTGCGCCGGGGGCTGGGGCTAAAGACCGCTTCAAAGAAGATGAAAAACACCAGGGCAAATCCCACCAACTACAGCCAGTGGCGCCTGCTCAAAAAATACGGCAGGAGCCAGGGAGTTCTGAAGATAAGGGAACCGAGCCTGGAAAGCAGACACGTTGTTGATCTTTCAGTATTTTTTTCAGAATACGAGGCCCTGGTCAGGGATGTGGAGGAAAAAATTTCCAGCGCCGCCAGCCAGACAGCGGAGATACCTGCCTGTGGGAGGGATAAGGATGAGTGTTGCGCGGAGTATCTTGAACTCGGTCTTATGGAGGCCATTTACATAAGCAATAAGATCAACAGGTCGCTTCACCTGGACCAGAGAAAAGACGCGATCAACAGGGCAATCGAGGTTTCAAGGATAATACGGGAATTAAAAAGCAGTGTTTCACAGGAGGAAATGATCCAGGCCTACAGGCAAAGGAACCTGATTTGTCCCCTGAGCGTGGCGGGCAGGTGTCTTTTATTTGATTATCGGCCTGTCAGATGTCGTATCTATGGCGTTAATCCCGGTCTTCTGGATAAAGGCTTAATTGATTCGGTGCTGGATAATCTGTCAAGGGAGATATTTTTTGCGCTTTCAGGCGCCTTCCTGGAAAAAAAGAAGATTCTTTTTTCCATGGCGGATATAGTGTCCGGGCGTTTTATTCAGGGGTATTTTCACCTTCTCGCCGGAATGCCGAAACCGGGAGCACATGCGGGGAAATTTTCTTCTCCCAGGGTATGATTAACAGGACGATGAATCCCCTGTATGTCCTTGTGTGTCCATGGCTGATCAAAAAATACATTTTCGGATAGAAAGGCCGCCCGGTTAACCAGGCGGCCTTTTTCATGCGTATGGGGAAATCAGTGTTTTCGGACCATCCCGGATAACGCCTGATTAATAGGAATGCATGACCCAGATACCACAGGGACATGTATCCGCGCAGAAGCCGCAGGCAATGCACTTGTCATCGTCCGATACATAGGCATAGCCCATATCGTCTTCTGTCTTTATCCGGGAGATGGCTCCTGTGGGGCAGATGGTCTCGCACATATGGCAGTCGCGGCATGTGCCGCAGCTCATACACCGGACCGCCAGCTCCTCTGGGGTGCGGGCATGGCATCTTTCCGGCGCGTAATGTTCCGGAGTGAGCCTTTTAAGGGGAACCACCTCCCGCTCAAAGGGTTTGAATTCCTCTCCCCTGATATCACAGAGAATGGCGTGTGCCGCGGTTTTGCCTCTTCCAAGGGCGTTTGTGGCAAGTCCGGGTTTTTCAACATCACCGATTGCCAGGACTTTCGGGTCACTGGTTCTCGCGGCCTTGTCCGTCTTTATCCAGGAGGCACCTCCCACTGTCACTACCTCAACCGTTTCAGGAAGGAAGTTAAGGGCAGGAACATCGCCTATTGAAATAATCACGGTCTGAGCCGGATACAGTTCATCTGCCGCGTCGATAAGGCCCTGTTCAGTTACCTCTTTGGTCTGCACAGGCCATTTAAATTTGGCTCCAAGGGCCTCAGCCGCCTTCCTCTCCTTGCCAAAGGCAAGTGGTTTCTGGATGTCAACAAGGGTGACTTCCTGGGCACCAAGCCGGTACGCCTCACAGGCCACGTCACATCCGACGTTACCCGCTCCGATAATGACCACCTGTTTACCCACACTGGGCGGGTTATCGCTCTTGGCCATCTTTAAGAAATCAAGGGCGGGTATTACCCTTTCATGGCCCGGGAAGGGTATTTTTCTCGGCTCGTGGGTTCCAACCGCCACAATCACATAGTCGAATTCCTTTTCAAGTTCAAGGAATTTGTCCTTTGTCATTGTGACGTTGAAATGAACATTAATATTGGGTGTTGCAAGAAACCTGCTGATTTCCGCTTCCCACACGGCACGGGGCAAACGCTCCCACGGTATTACCTGCGCAAGTTTCCCCCCGAGCTTGTTGTCTTTTTCAAAGATGTGGGCCTCCACCCCGGCCTTAGCGAGCTGCCACGCCGCGTTCATGCCCGCGGGTCCCCCTCCAATAATCGCCACCTTCCTGCCAATGGGTTTTGCAACCTTGGGAGGAGGAAGGTCCTTTGCGTGCCTGCCAAGAACCGCCACGTCAATACTTTCGTCCACAACCTGGCGGGAGCAATGCTGCATGCAGAGATTGGGACAGATATATCCGCATACGGATGCGGGAAGAGGCGTATACTCAAGGATCATTTCGTATGCCTCTTTTGTCTTTCCTTCTCTTAAAAGCCGCAACCTTTCAATGGTGGGGATATGCACCGGGCAGTAGTATTCGCATGGCGCGGCATTTTTTCTGTTGGCCCAGAAAGGCCTTCTTCTGCGCAGCTCTCCTGTTTCGATCAGGCCTATGGGGCTTCTGTCAAGACCGGGAGCCAGGTCTCTCAGGGGATCACCACCTCCAAAACCCTTGTCCCAGATCCTTTGGCGGAACTCCTTCATGGGCATATCGCCCGCAAACAGAAGTGAAATTTCGTGAGGCGGAATGGATACAAGCATTTTCCACTGGCTTCTGTCCGAAAGCTCTTCAAGCAGATCGGTTCTGCCAATTTTTTCAAGATAGACTGGCAGACGGTCGATAAGCCATTTCCACTGCTCGTCATCAGGAAGCACCGCCTTTACGTTTGTCCTGGAATAGGATTTGTCAGTGGCCCCGCGGTAATAGATCCATCCGCCGACCATGCCCACACATGGTCTGTATCCCAGCACGTTGTTCGGGGTCTTGGGATCAACACCGCATACAACGCCGATACCGCCGCAGTTGAATTCGGCAAAGGTGTCTCCAACAGAACCAAGCACCCACAATTCCGGCCGTTCGTAGTCGGGGTTCCACTTGGTCATGGTAAGGCCCCTCGCGCCAATGGACCCGCCTATGAAAACCTTGCCCTGGGCCATGGCGTTACAGACGCCGTTTGTGGCATCACCTAAGACGGTTATTTCCGCGCCGATGTTCAGGTAGCCCACATCATCAGAGGCGGAACCATGGCAGATTATGCTGGTCCCGGGCATTCCCATGGAACCGAGGCGCTGACCGCAGGGACCCTTTACATGCACTTCATAGGGCGTGCCGTCACTCTTTAACCTTCCCCCGACGTTATGCTGGCCAAAGGTCTCGAGTATCAGCTTATGAGACTTGCGGGCGGCCTCCTGCACCATTTCCTCAAACTGTTTTGAGCTGATACGCCGGCCATGCTTGTCAATTCCTTTTATGATTACTTCACTCACTTTTTCTCTCCGGTAAGGGATAAAAACCGGCCCGTGATTAACAGGCGCTGCGGGACAGGGCCTGGTCAAGACGGGCGATGCACATTGGTAAAAAACCTAACATACGTATTTTATCTGGAGCCTCCTGGCCACAGCCTCATCGTCTATCCCAATGGCGTCAGACATTCCTATGGGCAGACTCTGTGAACGCCCCAGAGGCGCCATTATCTTCTTTATTTCCAGGTTGATGGCCTTGAAGGTGTCTACCACCCTCTGGGCCACCTCGTCCGGGTCAAGCCTCCGGTAAAGCTTTGGGTTCTGACTCGTTATGCCCTTTGGACAGAGCCCGATGTTGCAGACATTGCAGCGGTTGTATTCACTGCCAAGGCATCCGGCCGCGGCCTGCATTATGTATTTGCCCATGTGGACACCACTTGCCCCAAGCATTATGAGCGCCATTCCATTCTGGGTCACATTCCCGTTTTTGCCCACGCCGCCTGCGGCAAACAGAGGTATCTCGTTCTGGCGGCCCTGCGCGCACAGATCCAGGTAACATTCACGCAGGTTGGAGGCTATCGGATGTCCCATTGCGTCCATGCTGACATTGTAAGCCGCCCCTGTTCCGCCATCTATCCCGTCTATCAGGAGGCCCGCGGCATAGGGATTCCGCACGAGATTGTTGAGCACCGCCTTTGCCGAGGTGCTGCCCGATATCTTCGGATAGACAGGCACACGGAAATTCCACGCCATGGACATGGTCTGGATCATCTTCATCACGGATTCTTCAATGGAGTACAGGGTCTGATGAACAGGGGGAGATGGAAGATCAACGCCTTCGGGAACGCCCCTGAGCCTTGCGATCAGCTTGCTGACCTTGTACCACATGAGCAGGCCTCCATCCCCTGGCTTTGCTCCCTGGCCATACTTGATCTCGATGGCGGCCGGATCGCACTGCATCTCGGGAATGGCCCTGATGATCTCGTCCCAGCCAAAATAGCCGGAGGCGATCTGGAGTATGATGTATTTTAAGAATTTGCTCTTCAGCACCCAGGGAGGGCACCCTCCCTCGCCTGTAGCCATTACAACAGGTATCCCCAGGACCTCGTTGCAGTATGCCACTCCCTGAAGCAGGCCCAGCCACATATTCGGGGAGAGAGCGCCAAAGGACATGGAACCGATAATAAAGGGGAAAATTTCGCGGACAGGTGGAATCCATTCACCCTTGGCCCTGCGGCTCAGGTATTCCTCAGGAGGAAGCACCCTGCCCAGAAGGGTATTGACCTGGAATTCATGTCTTCCGGCATCAAGGGCGGGATCAGTAAGCATTGAAATCCGGTCAAATATAATCCTGTCAAGCAGGCTCGGTCCCGGGGTGTTTCTCCTGCCCCCTCTTTTTACCGCGTTGCCGCCCTTGGTGCTCTGGAACCTGAAGCGGTCAATGGTGGGATTAGGAACCGGACCGATAGCCTCGTTGGGGCATACGGTAGCGCACATCCCGCAGCCGATACAGCGGTGTTCCACGTCTGTTCTCTGACGTATGCCTACAAATGTCTTGAATGAGTTTCCCCTCTCCGTTGAATTGAGCGCTATCTTGGGCATGCGCTTGCGCATGTAGCTCAGTCTGATGGCGCCCACAGGGCATACAGACGTACACCTGCCGCAGAGTGTGCACCTGGACTCGTCATGCTCGACGATCCAGGGCATGTCCTTTACGCTCAGGCTGTCTGGGGAAGAGGGAATGGATCGAATTGAGACCATATCTTAAACTCCTGTCGTTCAGGTGGAATCACTACCGTGTGTTCACGCATTGGTTGAAAATCAAGGTGACGGTCCCTGTCAGGGATCATGGCGTCAAGCCCGCACATCTCAGAGGCCATGGCCCATTCTCCGTCCCTGCCTCCAACGGTGGCAGGTCTCAGTTTCTTGGCATCCATAACGAGTATGCAGGTTTCATCCGGCAGGCTTCCCATGACACAGTTAGGACCGTCAATTATCAGCCTGCGGCAGCTGTTTCTGAGTCCGAGAAGGAAATCCCCCTGGGGATGTTTTTCCAGTTCCTCGGCCTTAAGCGGGGTGATTACATGTTTATATGCCTGAAGTGGCAGTTTTAGCTTTTTTGTCACGTAGTGCAGGATGTGCGTAAAGACCTCGCTGTCTGACTGATATCCCACATAGGCGGGATAATGACGGCCTGTCAGCCAGTCCCTTATGGGCACGAACGCCGTATTTTCACCATTTGTCATGGTGCCGATACCCTGTATGAAAAATGGATGGCAGGCGTAGAGGTTGATCCCGTAGTTTGTGTTCTGACGTCCCTGGGCCATGCAGATACGGGATTTTATCCTCCCGGAGTCAAGTCCGAGGGCCTGGCCGACCTCCAGTGGCCAGCCAACCTCTTTTATCATGACTACGTCGGGCCAGAATGAAAACACGGTGAGGTCTCCGTTGTGTTCCTCTCCATTCCTTCGGATGGCAAGCCTTGTGAAGGTCAGTTTTTCGTCTATTTCGTCCTGAGGGAGGTCCTGCCACTCGTCAGGGGTCTTGTAGACCATGACGAAATATTTATATCTGTCCTTGGATTCTATCTTGGTGAGATCAAGGTCAAATTCATGATCATATTTGAGTTCATATCCCCTTGCCTGCATAAAATGATTGAGCCTGCGCAGGGCGTCTTCGGTGTGGGCTATGCCGGAGAGTATGGGCTGGGTTGGCTGGTAGTTGAAATCAGCGAACTCGACTCCCCGCAACAAAAGTCCCAAACCGCTTCCGTCATATCCCTCCTGCATGGCCTCCATGGCCTTGAGTATGTCATAGGGAGAAAACGGCTCGCTTGCGGTTTTCATGGCTAACCGGCACATAAAAAACTCCTTTAATACTAAAAGGTATGATTTGCCTGAAAATACAATGCTAAATAGTAAATCCTGAATGTTAAATTAAATTAAGGTGCTGAATTATTATTTCCTTTCTCCTTAAAGGCCTGTCAGGGGCAGGCAGTATGTCGGCAAATAGGGGACATACAATGAAAATTAAGGATTGTCAATGAGGTCGGGACGCGGGGTTGGACCTCCGGCTGGTTTTTGTGATTTTTGCGGTTCCCTCTACATTTTTTTGTAAGGAGCAAGATATCATGTCTGTTGGTGAAACGCCCGATATGGAATTTTTTATTTTTTGAAATCAGTAAGGTATATATAACAAAGGTCAAAGGCAGATTTGCCCCCGGAAAAAATTGACTTTTCAGGCAGGTTAGGCTTACATATGTTGATATAATTTAGGGTGCCGTTACGGGATTTTGCGTGTGTTCCTGAGACGTCCCTGCTGCATATTTCGGGAGTGACTCATGGCGGAAAAAAGACAATCAGGTCTTTCCAGGATAAGGTCAAGGGTGAAGGCGACAATAAAATCGCGATTTCCCGGGGCCAACATGGATTACTGCCTTACGTGCGGGCTTTGCGCAAGCGGGTGTCCGGCAACTGGCATAGATGGGATGGATCCGAGGAAGTTCCTCAGGCTTCTTGCCCTCGGGCAGGACGAGGAAATAATGAATACGGACTGGATCTATGTTTGCACCATGTGCCAGAGGTGTAAATACGCCTGCCCGATGGATATAAATATCGGACGTATAGTTTACGAGGTCCGGGGGCTGAGGCCAAGGGACAGGCGTCCGCGAAACCTGCAGAAGACATGTGATTTTCAGAAGACCTCATGCAGTACCGGGATTTCAGATAAGGATTTTGTCTGGGTAGTAAATGACGTGCTGGAAGAAGTCCGCCAGAATGAACCCGAGTGGGCGGATCTCGAGGCCCCAATAGACAGGAAGGGAGCTGAGTATTTCCTTAACCAGAACGCCAAGGATCCCACGGTATCTCCAGAGGAAATGGTGCTCGTGTGGAAGATTCTTCACGAGGCGGGAGTGAGCTGGACCTATTCTTCAAAATGGTGGGACGGGGCAAATTACTGTCTCTTTACAGGGGACAGCGAGGACTTTGAGGCCACGGTCAGGGCCCAGGTGGAGACAGTAAATGAGCTGGGCTGTAAATACTACCTGAATACAGAGTGCGGACATATATATTATGCCGTACGTGAGGGCATAAAGCGGTTCAATATACCCCACCGGTTTGAGGTAATAAGCATAGTTTCGCTTTATGCCCAGCTTATAAGAGACGGCCGCCTGCTTGTGGATCCCTCGTGGAACTCGGATGGCCTTAAATTCACCGTGCAGGATCCCTGCAAGTTGATCAGGCAGGGCGGGGGGGATTCTCTGGCCGAGGATTTGCGGTTTGTGATAAAGAGCGTGGCCGGGGAAGAGAATTTTGTGGACGTGTGGCCCAATAAATCCAACAATTATTGCTGTGGCGGTGGCGGGGGCGCGCTTCAGGCCGGTTTCAAGGACCAGAGGCGCAGGTTTGGCCGGCTCAAGTTCGATCAGCTGAATGCCACGGGCGCGGATGTGGTCATTACCCCGTGCTACAACTGCCACAGCCATATAATGGATCTTGGTGAATTTTACGGGGGTAAGTGGCGGGTGACCCACCTGTGGGACTGGATCGTAAAGGCTATGGTCAGGAAATAGACGGCGAGGGGGATTATGGCAGCACCAAAAGGCTCGGTCCTTGTTGTAGGCGGAGGGATAGCGGGTGTCCAGGCTGCTCTGGATCTGGCTAACAGCGGATTTTACGTACATCTGGTGGAAAGCACGGCGGCCATTGGCGGCAGGATGGCCCAACTGGACAAGACCTTTCCCACAAATGACTGTTCGGCCTGTATTCTTTCTCCCAAGCTGGTTGAGTGCGGGAGGCATCTTAATATCAACCTGCTGACCCTGTCGGACGTGGAGTCTGTTGAAGGAGAGCCGGGTGCGTTCAGGGTCGTGGTGAGACAGCGCCCAAGATACGTTGACACGGAAAAGTGTCTCGCATGCGGCACCTGCGCGGAAAAATGCCCGAAGAAGGTCCCTGATGACTTCAACCTCGGGCTGGGAAAACGCAAGGCCGTGTATCTCAGGTTTCCCCAGGCCGTTCCCCTGAAGTATGCCATTGACCCTGAATATTGCATATACATAAACAAGCCGGGCAGGTGCGGCATGTGCGCCAAGGTCTGTCCCACAGGGGCGATAAACCTTGAGGACACGGAGAAGAAACATGTGCTTGATGTGGGGGCCGTGATCCTTGCGCCCGGTTTTTCCGCCTTTGATCCGTCCGTGCTGGATTATACCGGTTATGGGAGGTTCCCGAATGTTGTTACCTCCATGGATTTTGAGCGTCTCCTGAGCCCTTCAGGGCCTACCGAGGGCCATCTCCAGAGGCCGTCGGATAAAAAGGAGCCGAAGAGGATAGCCTGGCTCCAGTGTATCGGCTCCAGGGACATCAACAGGGCATGCCATGGATATTGTTCAAGTGTATGCTGCATGTATGCCATAAAACAGGCGGTTATTGCCAGGGAACACGCAGGGAAGGATGTTTCCGCCGATATCTTCTACATGGACATGCGAACCCATGGCAAGGAGTTCGAGGCGTATTACAACCGCGCAAGTGACGAGGGCATTGCCTTTCACAGGGCACGGGTACATACGGTTTCTCCTGCGGCTGACGGCGATCTTGTCCTCCGTTATGCCGATGAACAGGGCCGCGTCCGGGAAGAGGAATTTGACATGGTTGTCCTGTCCGTGGGTCTTGAGCTTGATTCCAGGGCTCTGGACCTGGCCGGCCGGCTTGGAGTCGCGCTTGATGCGGATAATTTTATAGCGACCGATACCTTCAGGCCGGTTGTCACTAACAGGCCGGGTGTGTATGTGTGCGGGGCCGCCTCCGAGCCCAAGGACATTCCGCAGTCTGTCATGGAGGCAAGCGCCGCCGCCCTTGAGGCCCAGAGGCTGCTGCACGGAGCCCGCTGGCAGGAAACCAGGACAAAGGAATTTCCGCCTGAACGTGATGTGCATGCCGAGCCTCCGCGCATAGGCGTGTTCGTGTGTCATTGCGGCATAAATATAGCCGGGGTCGTTGATGTGAAGGATGTAACCGAATACGCGAAGGGTTTGCCCGGTGTGGTTATTGCCCAGGACAACCTTTTCACCTGCTCCCAGGATACCATTGACCAGATGGCAAAGACCATAAGGGAACACGGCCTGAACCGCGTGGTGGTCGCATCGTGCACGCCCAGGACACATGAGCCCCTGTTCCAGGAGACCCTGAGGGAGGCCGGCATCAACAAGTTCCTGTTCGAGATGGCCAATATCAGGGACCAGGATTCATGGGTTCATCAGAATCAGCCGGAACAGGCCACTAAAAAGGCAAAGGATCTTGTGCGCATGGCGGTTGCCAAGGTCGCAAGAAAGCAGCCTCTTCCTTACAATTCAGTGCCTGTGTTCAAGAGCGCTCTCGTCGTGGGTGCCGGGGTTGCGGGCATGAGCGCCGCCCTTTCCCTGGCTGATCAGGGTTTCCCCGTAACGCTGGTTGAAAGGAAGGACCGCCTTGGCGGCCACGCTGTGAAGTTTTACAGGACGTGGCAGGGAGCCGAGGTCAAACCCTTTCTGGAAAATCTGAGTCGGCAGGTTCTCTCCCATGAGAATATCAATGTCAGATTCGGTGTCACGGTAAGTGATGTTGAGGGCTCGGTTGGAAGGTTTCATACCACCCTTTCCGATGGTTCCGCCCTGGACCACGGTGTGGCCATCCTTGCCGTGGGGGCTGAATCGTATAAGCCCGGAAAAGGAACATTTGCCCGGGACGCGTCCAGCCCGTGGGGCAGGGAGACCTTTTTCCACGGCGCAAGGCCGGATGTCTATACCCTGCTTGAGCTTGACCAGGTTTTCATAAAAGATCCTTCCAGCCTGTCCGGTGCGAACCAGGCGGTCTTTATCCACTGCGTGGGATCAAGGATTCCGGAGCGGCCTTACTGCAGCAGGGTGTGCTGTACGCATGCCATTGATCAGGCACTTAAACTCAAGGAACTCAATCCTGATATGGATGTCATAATGCTGTACAGGGACATCCGCACCTATGGCCAGAGAGAGAAGCTTTACCAGGAGGCGAGGGCAAAAGGTATTCTGTTTGTCCGTTATGATCTGGATCATCTTCCTAAGGTTGGCGAGGAAGGCGGCGGGCTGGTGGTTCAGGCCCATGATCCTGTTCTGGATATGGATGTCCGCTTTAATCCGGATTTCCTTGTATTGGCATCCGCGGTCCGGCCAAGGGACGATGTGGGAGGGCTCGCAAAGCTTTTCAAATGCGCTCTCAGTGAAGACAATTTCATGCTGGAGGCGCACATGAAGCTGAGACCGGTGGATTTTGCCACAGACGGAGTTTATCTGGCAGGGCTGTGCCATTACCCCAAGCCAATGGATGAGGCCATTGCCCAGGCCCAGGCGGCAGCGGCAAGGGCCGCCACTGTTCTTTCCCGCGACGAGGTTCCTGCCGAGAGTGTTACGGCAGAGGTCGATACCCGCAAGTGTACAGGGTGCGGCGTGTGCGTCAGAATTTGCCCTTACCACGCAGTAAGCCCTGATCCGGCCCTGAGGGTGGCAGTGGTGGATACGGGCCTTTGCAAGGGGTGCGGTGCATGCGTGGCGGGCTGCAGGTCTGACGCGATAACACTTAAAAATATGGGTAATGAGCAGATACTGGCGGCCGTGGACGCTGCGATGGAGGAGTGAGGGATTTGTCAATGGAAACAAAAAAATGGGAACCCAGGATCGTTGCCTTTTTGTGTAACTGGTGCAGTTATGCCGGCGCGGATCTTGCCGGGGTGAGCCGCTACCAGTATCCGCCAAGCCTGCGTATAATCCGGGTTCCATGTTCCGGAAGGGTGAGCGCGAATATGGTTCTGGATGCCCTCAAGTCGGGTGCCGACGGGGTCCTTGTTTCCGGGTGTCATCCAGGGGACTGTCATTATATCAGCGGCAACATGTATGCCCGCAGGCGTCTGGCCCTGTTAAAGAGCCTGCTTGAGTTCATCGGGATAGAGCCTGAGCGTTTCAATGTGTCCTGGATCTCCGCATCCGAGGGGAAACAGTTTGCGGAGGTGGCCAGGGAGGTTACGGAAAAGGTGAGAGCGCTCGGTCCGGCCAGGCACCTGGTAAAGGATTTTTAACAAGATTTTCTGAATAAGAGGAAGGACCCAGTGATGGAGAGTTCCAGCAGCAAGATAACAGACGAGATCAGGGCAGAGGCCTCCCGTCTTCTTTCATCCGGAGAGGTGGCGGCCTTCCTGGGTTTTGTTCCCGGAAGCCTTCCCATGACCGTGAGGCCCTTTGTGGCAAGGAGTTCCGAGGATGCCGCAAGGCTCGTGTGGAACAGTTTTTGTGTGATGAACCTGGCAAATTACCTGCCGGAGGTGCTTAAATCCGTGGAGCCTCCAAGGGGTCCCGGGGATCCCGAGCCGGAAGGACCACTTCCAAGGGTAGGGGTGCTGGCTACCGGCTGCTGGTCCAGGAACATGGTGGTCCAGATCCAGGAAAACCGCATTCAGCGGGATCGTGTTGTCATCCTTGGGATAAGCAGCCGCGGCATGGTGGATCGGAAGAAGGTTCTTGCCCGTCTTGGAGGCAGAGAGGCCCTGAAGGTCGAGGAGCAGGATCATTCGCTACTGGTTTCCGGACGCGCTTTCAATGAGGAGATTCCAAGGTGGGAGGTTGTCAGGGATAACTGCCGCAGCTGTGTACATCCTGATCCGGTAATATGGGACATCATGATAGGAGAGAGGGCCGGAGACCGGCAGAATGCGAACCGCTTCGCCCAGGTGGAGGAAATCGAGTCACTGGCCCCGGAGGAACGCTGGGCCTGGTTTCAGGAAGAGATTTCATCCTGTATACGCTGTTATGCCTGCAGGAACGCGTGTCCCCTGTGTTACTGCCCAACCTGTTTCGTGGACGATTCAAGGCCGCAATGGGTGGGCAAGAGCATTGAACCGGTGGATACGGCGATTTTTCATATCCTGCGTGCCTATCACTGTGCCGGCAGGTGCACGGATTGCGGTGCGTGCGAAAGCGCCTGTCCCATGGGTATCCGGATGAGACTTTTTACGAAGAAACTTGAGAAGGACGTTCTGGAAATGTACGGGGCAGAAGCCGGCATGGATCCGGAGACTCCATTGCCTCTCAGCACTTTCAGCCCTGATGATCCCCAGGATTTTATAGTTACAGGCCAGGAGTCACCGAAATCCACAGGTGATGAAGCAGGGCGTTCCGGGGAGGTGTCACAGTCGTGAAAGTCTACAAGATTTCCCGAGAGGGCCTGGATAAATGGATAAAACATTGGACTGAATCCTATGATGTCTTCGGGCCGGTGGAAAAAAACGAAAACGGCATGACGGACTGGGCGGAGGTAAAAGGGCTGGATGAGATCTCAACGGCCCCCGGCACCACGAAACAGCCCATAAAGACCTTTTATCTTCCCCAGCCGGAAACCCTTTTTACCTTTACATCCAGGGGCGGGGAACCTGACTCGGACGTCCTTAAGGAAACCCTGGATGAAGGCAGGCCAAGGGTGCTTTTTGGCGTGAGGCCCTGTGACGCCAGGAGCGTCACGCTGAACGGTCTTGCCTATGAGGAGGATCCATACTACATGGCCAATGTGGAGCGGACCCTGCTGGTGGGGGTTTCCTGCAGGGAACAGTGCGGCACCTGTTTCTGCAGGTGGGTTGGGGGATCCCCGTTTGGCACCGAGGGGCTGGATATACTTCTGATTGAGACAGAACAGAATTTTGTCGCAGAGGCGCTTACCGATCGCGGGGTATCCCTGGTCGAGGCGGGTGGCGGCGCGCGGGAGGCATCCGGTGAAGACCTTGCCATGGTCGAATCCATGCGGCAGGAGGCAGAGCAGGCCATGAGCGCCATGCCTGATACGGCGGAAACCCTGCGCTCAAAGGATCTCATGTCAATGTATAACGCGGATTTCTGGGGCGGCCTGTCAGAGTCCTGTATCAATTGCGGGGCCTGTACCTTCCTTTGCCCCACCTGTTATTGTTTTGACATCCAGGACGAGGTGGTCCGTAAAAAGGGACGGAGAATTCGCTACTGGGATTCCTGCATGTTTCCCCTTTTTACCCAGCACGCGTCCGGACATAATCCAAGGGGGCAGAAGGTACAGAGGGTCAGGAACCGTTTTATGCACAAGCTAAAATATTTTCCGGATCGGTTCGGCCCGGTTTCGTGCGTTGGATGTGGCAGGTGCATAAGGGAGTGTCCGGTGAATATTGATATTCGGGAGGTCCTGAGAGATCTCCTCGGGGTGGAGTGAGTAATGGCAGAGTCAAAGAAGGAACAGATCAACAATCCGTACATGCCATTTCCTGCCAGGATTGAAGACATTATCGTGGAGACCGAGGACGGCAACCTCAAGACATTCAGACTCATGCTTGAAAGACCGGAGGACCGTGAGAACTGGTCCCATGTTCCCGGCCAGTTTGCCATGCTGAGCCTGGCGGGCAGGGGAGAGATTCCCATAGGAATTGCCTCCTCTCCCACGGAGAAGGACGGCCTGCTGTTCACGGTAAACAAGGCAGGTGTCGTGACAGGAGCGCTTCATTCCATGGAAGTCGGCGCGTCCGTGGGGGTACGCGGTCCCCTTGGAAATGGATTCCCCGTGGACTCAGAGCTTAAGGGGAAAAATATCGTGATTATCGCAGGGGGGTTTGCCTTTACAACCTTGAGGGCCACCCTTTTGTACATGCTTGCAAACCGGCGGGATTACGGCCGTATAACCGTCATCTACGGGGCGAGAACCCCTGGTATGCTGCTTTACAGGAAAGAGCTGGAAGAATGGCAGAAAAGAGACGACGTGGAGATGCATGTAACCATTGACAGGGAGACACAGGGCTGGACGGGGCTGGTGGGGTTTGTTCCCACTGTTGCCGGCCAGGTGGCCCCTTCCCCGGAGAACGCCGTGGCGCTGATATGCGGCCCGCCCGTCATGATCAAGTTTACCATGCCGCCCCTGGAGAAGATAGGCTGGACCGATGAACAGGTGTATCTTTCCCTTGAGAACCGCATGAAGTGCGGCATCGGAATATGCGGCCACTGCAACTGCGGCCCTGTATATGTCTGCAAGGATGGCCCGGTATTTACACGGGCTGAGGTAATGAAACTGCCGGTGGAATTTTAACCGGTCTGCCTTATCAGAAAATTTTGTTCAATCAGCCATGGACACACATGGACATGCGGGGATGTTCTGCCCTGTCGGCGTGGCAGGGCGGAAACGGTATTCGCAAAGCCACGTGTTTTTTTAACGACTTTCCTTCTCCCGGATTATCCACCATCTCGCCATATGGTTCCATTTGTCATTTAAATGTAACTTTTGCGTCATCTGATTGTAACATTGACCATGTAAACATATCTCCAATCGAATTTATCAAGGAAATAGCTCATAATTTATAGCTCATGGATCATGGTTGGAGGTAAAAGGCATGATTTTTGTAACTATTGAAGCCGCAAGGGGCTCGCAATTTTATCGAATCTGCTGCGTTGTCGGGTACTTGAAGTACACAAGTACGTCTGCGTGCCCTTCGCCTTGCATCTTCGGCAAACTTGCGAGCTGCATAATCCGGGATGACCTGTGAACCATGGATCAACTTTCATGTCCATAAAAGTTTAAAGGATGTCAGGAGGTAAAAATGAATCAGAGTTCTTGTTGCTTTAACCTTTTTGAAAAGATGTCTGTCCAGGTGGCGCTGATATTGCTGCTGCTGTTTGCAGGAGTGAACCAGGCGGTTGCGGGGAGGATAATCTCCGGTGCCGGTGCCACGTTCCCTTATCCGGTGTATTCCCAGTGGGCCTATGAATATGCCAGAAATACAGGTGTCCGTCTGAATTACCAGTCTATTGGTTCAGGCGGGGGTATCAGGCAGATAAAGGCAGGGACTGTGGATTTCGGTGCATCGGACGCGCCTCTTGCCGCTGACGACCTTAAAAAAAGCGGTCTTATCCAGTTTCCCATGATAATGGGTGGTGTGGTGCCGGTGGTTAATCTCAGGGGAATAAAAAATGCCCAGTTGAGGCTTGACCAGGAATGCATTGTCGGGATTTTCATGGGAAAGATCAAGAAATGGAATGATCCAAGGATCAGGGCATTGAATCCCGGCCTGAATCTTCCACCTTGGGACATTACTGTGGTGCATCGCTCGGATGGATCCGGCACAACCTGGATTTTCAGCCATTACCTGGCCGCTGTTTCAGACGAGTGGAAAACCAAGGTAGGTGCGGGCAAGGCCCTCAGGTGGCCTGTAGGTCTTGGCGGCAAGGGTAACGAGGGGGTGGCGGCCTATGTGAAAAGGGTGAAAGGCGCCATAGGTTACGTTGAATTCGCCTATGCCCTTCAGAATAAACTGACCGCGGTATGTCTCAGGAACAGGGATGGCAATTTTGTTGCCCCGACCCTTGAAAGCTTTCAGACGGCAGCCAGGGAGGCGGACTGGGCCAACACTCCGGGCATGGCGGTAGTTCTTGTGAACCAGCCGGGAGCACAGGCCTGGCCCATTACCGGGGCCTCTTTTATTCTTCTTCACAGGGAAGAGAAAGATTGCGGCAACATAGTTGAAATATTAAAGTTTTTTGACTGGTGTTACCGCAGTGGCGGAAAAATGGCAGTCAGGTTGCTTTATGTCCCCATTCCGGAAAATGTCTATAATGTGGTGGAAAAAAGGTGGGCCACAGACATAACCTGTAATGGAGCTCCTGTATGGCCTGTCCATTAACCTGATTTAAAACCCAGAACAAGACCCTGTTTTTTCATTCTTTGGCCGGGGCGGTCCCGGAACGGGGTACTCTATACTCAACAGGAGAGAAAGATGATAAAGAAGATTTTTGTCACGCTGATCCTTTGTTTCACCATGGGCGTACTGCCGGTTCATGCCACGGGTAATATGGATCCGTTGTTGAAGATCCTTATTAAAAAGGGCGTTTTGACCAGACAGGAGGCAATGGAGGTGCAGAAAGAGGCCAATGAAATGGGGACAAATGAAGCAGATGGGGTAACTTCCTCGTCCGGGCTTCCTCATGAGTTGAAGGGCCTGAAAAATGTCAAGCTGGGCGTGCTGGCATACTTTGATTATTCCATTGGCAAAGAACCCCTGTCAGGCAACCAGGCATCGTCCTTCAGCCGTTTCAGCATTACCCGGGGCTACGTGACCCTGAAGAAAAAGATCAATCCTTTCCTGGGGGCAAGGGTTACCACAGACATACACCGGGACAGCACCGGAGATTACAAGATAAGGCTCAAGTATATGTACGCGGAGCTGAAGCCCCGTGATTTTGGTTTTTTTACCGACATGAAGGCCGAGGTCGGGCAGGGCCACATACCCTGGCTTGATTTTGAGGAACACGTTAATCCCTACAGAAGCCAGGGCACCATGGCCATTGAAAGGGCGGGGGTGTTTAATTCTGCGGATGTTGGAATCAGTATCAGGGGCAATTTTGGCGGAGAGCTTGATGATCCTGAGGCCCTTGTGGGCAATACCCATTACGCCGGAAGGTTCGGCACATGGCATATTGGCGTTTACAATGGCTCCGGATATCACACCTCAGAACACAACAGCAACAAGGTGGTTGAAGGCCGTATCACCCTCAGGCCCTTTCCCGACGTGGTGCCAGGGCTTCAGTTCAGCTATCTTGGCATGGCCGGAGAGGGCAACACGGATTACAATGGTTCATATGCTGACTACTATGTGAATCTTGGAATGGTAAGCTTTCAGCATCCGAGGTTCATCCTTACCGGGCAGTATTTCCAGACCACTGGAAACGCCAAGGGCACCTGGGTAAAAACAGATACATCGGGAAATATTGTCTCTGATCTCAAGACACGGTGTTATTCCTTTTTCGGAAATGTCAGGCTGCCGGTGTTAAACGACAGGTTGAACATGTTTGGCCGCTACGACCACTTTAACCCTGATGTCAACGGGGATATTTCAAGTAATGCCGCCTACAAGATGTATATCGGCGGGTTGGCCTATGACCTTGGCCATGAAAATCAGGTGCTTCTCGCCTATGAAACAACGGATTATGAGGTAGACAATGCCGGGAAAGGCAAGGCGCCTGTGACAGGCACCAACCTTGGAGATGATTACAAGGTTCAGGTGGTTTACCAGATGCATTTTTAACCGGTGCAATGAGGAGATAATTCCCCGGACAAGGCTAAACCTCCCTATTTCCTCACCGGGCAGGAGGCCCCCAGGATGGATTCCAGGGGAGCCTCCTTTTTTATGGTTTCTATTATCTTGTCCGGATCATCCAGGATGTGAAAAAGGGAAAGATCCTCTGGCGAGATGGTCCCCTGTTTAAAGAGAGTTTTTTCCATCCAGGTTAAAAGGCCCTTCCAGAAGTCACTGCCAACGAGGATTACGGGGAAAGGCCTGATTTTTTTTGTCTGGATAAGGGTTATGGCCTCAAAGAATTCGTCCAGGGTTCCATATCCTCCGGGCATGCAGATAAAGGCCACAGCGTATTTTACCAGCATCACCTTGCGGATGAAAAAATACCTGAAACCAAGATTTATATTGGCGTATGGGTTGGGTTTCTGTTCATGAGGTAATTTTATGTTCAGCCCTGCGGAAAGGCCGTTTGCCTCCATGGCACCCTTGTTGGCCGCCTCCATGATGCCGGGCCCACCTCCTGTGACAACCGAATATCCTGTCCTGGCCAGTCCTTTTGCTATGGTTTCGGTCAGCTGATAGGTAGAGGATTCCTGGCGTATCCTGGCCGAACCAAAAATGGCAACCGCGGGGTATATTTTCCCAAGGGCCTCAAATCCATCAACGAATTCAGCCAGTATTCTGAACATCCGCCAACATTCATCGGCGTTAAGCTCGTTAAGGACATATCTTTGTGTATTGTTCTTCATGTTAACTCTCAAGGTCCTGCTGAGGATTCATAGATTTATCATCGTAAAATTTTTTGCAGGACTTTATATGATGCAGGGCATCTGTGCAAATGCCGGCAATGGAGTTCACGTATGAGGTCCCAGGATTTATCAAGTGATTCCTGGCTGAGAATCAGCCGGTGAAGGAGTTCCTGCCTGGTACGTGTGATATGCTCCAATGTCTTGAATACGCCGGGAGAAGGTTCCAGGTTTGCGCACAGATCTGTTGCCGGGCATGATACCTGGGAACAGATCTGTGCGGTTTGCCTGTAGCCGGCGCAACGTGCCCAGTCAGGGGCATAGCCTGCCAGGGAGAGCAGGCGTGTTTTGAAAAACAGGGTTATTTTTTGCGGGGCCATGTCCTGGCTCAGCATATCAAGAAGCCAGACCAGAAGGTTAAATATCCGTGCCTGTGGATCTCCCTCCACGGTCCACATTTGAACCAGTTCGCAGCACAGGGACGCAAAGGCATACATCCTTATGTCTGTTCTGAGGGATGGAAGGTTTTTTTCGATCTGAGCGGCGTCGATCCTGAAGAGACCTGATGATCTCGATGGAACCAGGATGGCATTGATCAGGGTAAAGGGTTCAAGGGCATTTAGAAACCGTTTCCTGCTTCTTTTGGCCCCTTTTGCCACGGCCTTTATCTTGCCATCAGGGGCGCAAAGGGTAACAAGCAGGTCAGATTCTCCCATGTCGCGGGAGGACAATACGATGGCCCTGGTTTCTAAAGGGGCTGGCATCAGGGACGGCGGAATAACCAGTAGGCAAGGCCTACCAATATGGACACGATGGCACCGATTATCCATTTGAACCAGGAGCGAGGCTCCTCCCGGGGTTGATCTCCGGAGTCCGTGCTTGTAGAAGTTGTTTCTTCCAAGGTGTCCTTTTCCCTGTCAGCGGCCTTTTCTTCATCATAGCGAAGGAGCGCGTCTTCCGGGACAAGGCCTATGAATTCCGCGTAGCTTTTGATAAAGCCCCTGATGAATACCTCGGCAGGCAGTTCATTCCACTGATCGGCCTCCATTGCCTTAAGCATGCGGATGTCGATCTTTGTGCAGTCGGATATTTCCTCCAGGGAGATCTGCCTTAGATGCCGTTCCCGCTTTAGGTATTCTCCAAAGGTTTCTTTTGCCATCTGACTCGGTAAATATCTCTGTCTGCGTTAAAGCAGGATCCTGATGGTGGATTTGGATCTCAGGTCCTGCAGCCATTGTTCGAAACGCGCGTTAACCTGTTTGCGGTATAGCTCGTTGCGAACTTTTTCCATTATTCTTTTGTCAACAGATTTTGTCCCAGTTTCAATCGCCTTTAACCTGAATATCTGGAATCCAACCGGCGTGTCCACAATGGCGGAAAAATCTCCCTGCTTAAGCCTCAGAACGGCATTCCTGACAAAGGGCGCCATTTCCTTTTTGGTAAAGGCGCCGAGAAGCCCTTTGGTTTTCCCGTCCGGCAGGTCTGAATAACGGGCGGCAACGGCTCCGAAGTCTTTGCCCGCCTTAAGCTCGGACAGCGCCTGCTCAGCCTTTGCCCGGGCCTTGGCCCTTGAGGCGCTATCCTGTGGATCCTTTGGAACAATACATATGTGTTGAAGCACATAACGGGGGGTATTCCCCTGGATATCCACCCCGGATACAGGATGTTTTTTAAGATATGAAATCACCTGTTGGTCAGTTATAACGATTTTGGACTTGACCTGGGCGTTTATCAATTGCGCTCTCTCAATCTGCTGGCGAATTTCTTTTTTGTAATCCTTCAGGCTGAAGCCGTCCGCAGCCAGTTTTTTCTTCAGCTGTTCCAGGCTGATGTTGTTTTCTTGACAGATTCTCTGCACGGTTGCGTCCACATCCCTGTCAGAAACCTTGATTCCCAGCTTGTTGATCTCTTTTTCTATGAGGTGTTCATCTATGAGCTGGGGAAGGATTTTCGCATAAATTTCTTTCTTTTTTTCGTCACTAATCTTAGATTTCTTAATCTTTTTAAGATATTGCTGGATAACAGGGGCTGCTTTCTGTTCCAGTTCAGAAAGGGTTATGACATCATTGTTGACTATTGCAACAATTCTGTCAACGATTGCCGCACTGGACGAGGTAGCCCAGATTGTAAGAAACAGAAGTACTAAAAGACAATCTGCAATTTTCATACACACTTTCCTTTGATTTGAAGATTTTTGGCAATCAGCCCACGTTTTCAATGTGTACCATTTACCATTTTCAGAAGGGGCTGCAAGCTTTTTTGGACGTTTTGCAGGTACCGTATGGAACCACCTTCATCAGAGCCGGGCCTCATGTCAACGACAAGACGCTGATCAGGCAGGAGACGCCATGTCTTTTTCGTCTTTATGAGGTTCAGTATGCCTTCAATACATGGAGGTCCTTCCGAGCCAAAGGCCATGACAAGTTTTCTGGGGCCCGGCCCCCTGGAGGCGTCTAACCGGGTTATGTTCAGCGCTCTGAGTAACCTTTTTATCTCAATGAGTTCAAATAGATTTTGTGTCTCCATGGGCAGCGGGCCAAATCTGTCCCTCATTTCCACTGCCAGGTCTTCCGCCTCCTCCCTGCTTTCAGAACGTGAGAGCCTGCGGTAAAGTCCGAGTCTGAGCTCCATGTCAGGCACGTATGATTCCGGAAGAAACGCAGGGACGCCCAGGTTTATTTCCGGGTCCATGTAGTCTTTCACAGGCTGGCCCTTCAGTTCTTCAACGGCCTTTTGAAGCAGGTCCAGATACATTTCATAGCCTACCTCGGCTATCTGTCCGG
>JALVVK010000025.1 GCA_027023445.1 Deltaproteobacteria bacterium
TTCCGCTTATGGCGGAAGGTGTGGCAGCCCTGAGGGTGTTAAGCCTCTGGAGGGCCTTCCTTCTCCTGTTCACCAGCCTGATAGCCCTGCCGAGGCCCTCTTTGGTAATCCTGTTGCCGGTGAGGGCCTCTATCTCCCTGATTAACCGCACTACCTCAGATCTCAGCAGATTCCTTGCTGCGTCGCCCTTGGTCTGGGGTACCTCCATTACATACGTTGGACAGAAATCACTGAAAAGTTCATATGCCTTTTTCTTCCCGTCACAGGTGGTTTCCCCGATTACCAGGTCACAGGAGCTGGTAAAGGGGCAAAGCCTTGCCAGGCGGAAGCCGAAAAAGGATTTTATAAGTGAACAGGTGGTCCTGGGCAGATATCTCTCTGCCTGCTCAAAACCCACCTCAGCCCCTGCGCACAGTCCGACGCATATGGCGTTGGCGGCAAGTATCACCTCTTCCGGGACAAAGACACAGAATGTCCCTATCACCTTTCTCCCTGCAGTCTTGGCCTCCTGAAGTTCCCTGATCCTGAGCCCATGCACTTCGCTTATGACAAAATCCAGGTATTCCATTCCGGCAAGGCGCCCCTGCTGGTTCAGATATATGTCGTTGTAAAAATTTCCGAGAACGGTGAGCAGCCCTTCGTGGGCCGTGATGTCGAGATCCAGTCTCTTCCACATTGCATCATACTTGCTGTTCATGGGCGAGTCTTCCTGTCTGTGCTGAATCATGGAAAATAAGGCACCGGATGTGTTTCCGGGCATATATTTATACCTAAATCCTGCATGTCGAATGCGAGGAAAATGAAATCTATCAATTATATCAGCAAAGTTCTTGTTGAATACTTGAGGGACAAGTTTCACCACTTAGGTGAATTCACCATCAGATATTTTTTCCTCGCATTCGCCACCCTTCGGGATTGCCGAGTTTACCGAATCTGCTGCGTTGTCAGGGAGTTGAAGTATCAAAATAGGGCTGCGTCCCTTCCGCCTTGCATCTTCGGCAAACTCGGCAATTGCAGGATTTAGGTTATAAGAAAAAAGAAGTTAAGGCCAATGGAATTAATTAATGGAATGGCTGTCCGGTATTGAATTTTTCAATATAAGATTGTGGACAGGGCCGCTGGCAGGAAGGAAAATGGCCTGTCTTTTGCTTTTTTTAAATATCAATGCTTGCCTTTGGGCGGATTTCTATCATATAAAATCAATGGGGGTTGGCCAGGAGTCTCTGCTTTCGTTTTCTGTTTTTATTAGCCCACTAAAAATTTTTCATAAAAGTGTTTGGTCAAATCCGGACAGAAAAGACACATGAAGGATAAGATGATAAATTCTGAAGTTGACTGGGAAGAGGTCTTTCGCGCGATCAGTGATCCCGCCATGATTCTGGACAGGGAACAGCGCATGCTTGCGCTCAACCCGGCGGTTGAGCGCGTGACAGGGATGGGGCGGGAGGAACTTTTGGGCCGTTACTGTTATGAGATTTTCCATGGAATGGACCATCCTCCGGAGGGATGCCCCCATCAGGCGCTTCTTGAGTCATCTCATCCAGAGACAATGGACGTGGAGATGGAGGTATTAAGCGGTATTTATCTGGTCACGGTCGCCCCCATACTGGATGAGAATGGCCGGGTTTACCGTGTTGTCCATGTGGCCAGGGATATCACCGAGCGCAAACAGACAGAGGAACGCATAAAAAAACTGAATACCGCCCTGAAAACAATTTGCGAATTTAATCAGAGGCTGGTCCGTGCTGAAGATGAAACGAGCCTTCTCCATGAACTGTGCGAAATCCTGCTTCAGGCAGGGGGTTATCGTATGGCATGGGTGGGGTACGTGGCCCGGGAGAAGGGTAAGGACGTGCGGCCTGTGGCGCACGCGGGTTTTGAAGACGGATATCTTGATTTTCTGCGTATCCGCGCTGACAATGCCGAGAGGGGGCGCGGGCCTACCGGCACCGCCATAAGAACAGGGAAGCCGTCTGTATTCCAGGACATCAGAAATGATCCCGCGTTTGCTCCCTGGAGGAACATGGCGCTTGAGCGCGGATACGTCTCAGCCATTGCCCTTCCTTTGATGTCTGGGGATGAATGCATTGGTGCGCTTACCATATATGCCGATGAACCGTACCGGTTTGACGAGGAAGAGGTAAAACTGCTCCTCGAGTTGGCTGATGACCTGGCCTATGGAGTTGCGGTCATACGGGCACGCAAGGCACACAGGGCGGCTGAAAAGGCGTTGATGACCTCTGAGGAGAAATACCGCAGGCTCGTGGAGATGGCAAATGACGCGATTTTCGTGGCGGACGCGGAGACGGGTGTCATTATCGACGCGAACAGGCGCGCCGGGGAGCTGCTGGGTCTCCCGGCTGAGAAAATTATCGGAATGCACCAAACAGAGCTCCACCCGTCTGAAGAAAGGGATCGTTACCAGGCTATTTTTAAAAAGTATGCCGTGTCCGGGAAGGTGATCGCCGATGACATATGGGTGGTCAACAGCAAGGGGAGGCATATCCCCGTACAGGTAAGCGCCAGCGCCTTTACCCTGGGCAAGAGAAAGATAATCCAGGGAATATTCAGGGATATGACTGAAAGGAGACGGATGGAAGAGCAGCTTATCCAGGCCCAGAAGCTTGAGGCCATAGGCACTCTTGCCGGAGGTATCGCCCATGATTTCAACAATATTTTGGTGCCGATAATGGGTTACGCGGAACTCGCGGCAAGTCAGATTCCCCGGGAGAGCAGGCTTCATTCCTATCTCAGCGAGGTTATAGAGGCGGCCAGGAGAGCACGGGACCTTGTTAGGCAGATCCTTACTTTCAGCCATAAGGATGAAGAGAAAAAGGAATCCGTGACATTGCAGCCCATGATAAAGGAGACGGTCAAATTCCTGCAGTCCGTGCTTCCATCCAACATTGAGGTGCGTTTGAATATTGATCTTTCCGCGGGCCATGTTTTTTGTACCCCTGCCCACATTCACCAGTTGATCATGAACCTTTGCACCAATGCGTACCAGGCTATGGCGGACAGGGGAGGGGAGATTGGGGTGGAACTTGAGGGCCTGGAGCTCAAGGAAGGTGATATGCCGCGTTCAGGCCTGACGCCCGGCAGATATGTGTGCCTTTCCGTGAAAGATACTGGTGTTGGCATGGACCGGGAGACAATGGGCCGGATTTTCGAGCCATATTTTACCACCAAGGGCCTGGGCCAGGGAGGCACAGGACTTGGTCTGGCCGTGGTTTATGGAATCGTCAGGATGTATAAGGGATACATTGATGTTCGGAGTGAACCGGGACGTGGTTCCACCTTCCGTGTCTACCTTCCGGAATCAGTCCCTGGCCAGCATTCATTTTCAAAAGGGCCGGCAGAAGAAGAAATTCCCACCGGTTCTGATGAAAGGATCCTTCTGGTTGACGACGAACAACAGGTCCTTCAGGTATTACAGGGGATACTGGAGCAGCTTGGTTATCGTGTGACCTCCTTTAACGAAAGCTCGCAGGCCCTTGATGCCTTCAGAGACAGTCCTGATAAATATGATCTGGTGATAACCGACCAGACCATGCCTGTCATGCTGGGGGATGAACTTGCGAAAAAGATCCTGGACATAAGGCCCGGTATCCCGATCATCCTGTGCAGCGGATATGGCTCCCTGTCTGTGAAAAGACATAAGGCCGGGGCTGGTGGAATCAGGGCGGTCCTTACAAAGCCGGTGAACAGAACCGATCTTGCCAGGTGCGTGAGGCAGGTTTTTGAAGAAGCACGTCAGAATCCAGGGCAATCCAGAACCGGCCGTATGAAATAGCTCATAGCTCGTGGGTCATGGCTCATGGGTTATGGGTAGGCCGCTGGTGCCGGTTGTTTACCGTGAAAATACAATGTTAAATAAAAAAACATAATCCACCAGTTTTACTGGTGGGTCCCAGTTATGCTAAGCAGGTAACATGGTGGTGACGAAAATTGAATACCTCCTTACACTCCGAGAGGGTGGCCCGAAGGGTAATAGTA
>JALVVK010000026.1 GCA_027023445.1 Deltaproteobacteria bacterium
CGCACCTCATGTTGCACCAGCTGAAGAATACCGTGCCTGAACCCCGGGAACCGACCAGTGGTTTTTCTTCTCCAAAGTGCGGGCCATAGCCTGCAATCAATGCCTTGTTGCCGGTTCTGCAATAGCCCGTTTCTCCGGCCGTGCGGTCAACCCCGCATTCGTGGGGACACATGGCGCATGAAGAGAGGCTGTCCAGGGCCATCTCGGCCCGTCTCTCCAACTCACCATTTTCCAGAAGTTTCAGATAAGAAGGCATAAGTGACATCGAGGGATTACCGCTTCGCTATGATTACCTCCTGTCCGGCCTTTGGCGGGACTGCGTTTAAAAAATTATAACACTATTTTTGTTATTATTACATCGGATTATTATCCTTTAATCCTGTAGTCCTAACGCAGCGAAGCGGACTGGTAATCCCTGTAAACCTAAGGCTTACGGTAATCCCGGCGATGCGCCAGCGAGCGGTAATCCTGCTATTGGCTCGCCGGGCGCCCCAGCAGATTCTGCCTGTAGAGCTCCAGGATGGACATGCACAGGGCCAGGAGAATGGGGCCAAGCACAAGGCCCAGGAGCCCGAAGACATTGAGCCCTCCAAGGATACTGAAGAATAGAAACAGGCTGTGAAGCTGGGTCTTGCCGCTGATGAGGTATGGTCTCAGGAAGTAGTCTATCTGGCTTATTACAAGGATGCTGAAGGTCAGAAGAATCGCCCCCTTGAGATACTCGCCCGCCACAAAGAGATAAACCGTGGCTGGGATCCATACAAGGGCGGTTCCTACCATGGGGATAAAGGTTGCAAGCCCCATGATTATTCCCCAGAGGACAGGGGCGGAAAAATCAAGCATCCAGAGTATGAATACGCCGAGCCCTCCCTGGATGAAGGCGGTCAGTATGTTTCCGTAGAGGGTGGCCGAAAGCACGTCCGAGGTGATGCTGCCCAGTCGTTCCACGTCATTTTTAGGCAGGGGGATCAGGTCCATGAAGGAGACAAGCATTTCGTGGCCGTCCCTGAACAGATAATAGAGGGTGACCAGCATCAGCGCCCCCTTGAAGATGATGTCAGCAACATTTTTGAACACGACCGTACCCTGTTTTATGAAAAATTCCCCCATCCGCTTGGAAAGATCGGTAAGGGTGGATCGGACACTTTCCTCATGTGTTTTCAGCGCCTGGAGCGTGCGGGTGATTCCCCGGTTAAGCAGGGGATACTTTGTTTTGTCAGGTACCACTGTAAAATCGCCTTGTTGCAGGTGATCCTGGACCTGGGTGTACACACGTATCACCTCTGATGTGAGGCTTCCCAGCAGGGCGAAGACCGGTATGATGATAAAGGCGATGATCATGATGCACATGCATAACGATGCGATGGCCTCTGAACCCCTGAAAATTTTTTTCAGCCATTGGTAGGCGGGGTAAAAAAACAGGGTCAGGATAATGGCCCACGCTATGGGTTCAAAGAAAGGCAGAAACAGGCTGAGGCCGAAAGCAAGGATGATGCCAGCCAGGCCTGCAACCAGCAGGGCAACAACCCATTTATTCTGGGACGTGGGCGCATGAACAGGAGGCGCAGGATCCATCCCCGGCGTTTCAATCGGTTCTTTCACTGCACAAATCCTTTATGCCCTTGGGCAGATCATCTTCGGACATGGCCATGTCTTCTGCCAGTCTGACCAGTGTGTAATATGAACAGTTTATGCTGGTATTTTGCCTTTTCCCTGACTTTATATCGTCCATTTCACGAGCAAGAAATTTTTTCAGGGAGGCAGCCACCCTTTTCCTGATATCGTTTATACGAAATCCCTCTTTTTTGCAGAAGGCTTTAAGCCTGTACCAGTTTATCGCGCATCTTTCCAGCCCCCTGTATATCCGGCGGTTTCTGTTTTCAGGATTTATATCCCTCATGATTATCCATTCGTAACGCTCCGTTACCGCCTGTTTAAGCAATGACAGCTCCTCAGGGGAAAGCTCCATGCCGGGGCCTTCCGGGTCTGCCGTGAGGTGATAAAGGCTGTTGTGATATGCCACCTCCGGTATCTCCCCGGAGTGACGTATGATTAGAGCCTCTTCCGATAGGATATGTTTTCTTTCTTCCGGGTTCACTGATATCATTACCACGCAAGGGGGGAAAGCCATGCCTGTTTCAGGTCATCCAGTGGCTCGTCCAGGGCCGTTTTCCCCCTGGTCTCAAATTTGAGCCTGGGTTCCTCGGTGGTTTTGCCCACGCAGGCAAAGGTGGTTCCTTTCATGATTTTTTCGAAGCCTTCCTTTGCCTCCTCTTTCACCGTGATAACAAACCTGCTTGGAGTCTCGCTGAAAAGAAGATAGTCCATCCGTTCAATGCCATCCTGCGGAATGGCATCAAGGTCAACATGCATTCCCAGGCTCCCGCTGAAGGCGGTTTCCGCCAGGGCAACGCCAAGGCCGCCGTCAGAACAGTCATGGCACGAGGCCACAAGGCCCTGGCCAATGGCGCGGGAAAGTGCCTCATATTGCCGCCTGGCCTCCTTGAGCCTCACCCTTGGCACGCTGTTGCCCACGGCCCCCTTGCTCAGAAAGTATTCCGAGGCGCCCAGTTCCGGGTATGTCATTCCAAGCACATACACCAGGTCTCCAGGCCTTTTTGCGTCCATGGTGACCGCCTTCCGTACATCATCCATGCGGCTGATCACCGAAAAGAGCAGGGTTGGAGGGATGGAGATCTTTATCCCCCCGATGGTGGCGTCATTTTTCATGCTGTCCTTGCCTGAGATGCATGGCACGCCATAAAAGGTGCATATATCATAAAGGGCCTGGTTTGCCCTGACAAGCTGGGCGAGTTTGTAGTGCCCGTCAGGTGTCTTTTCCGATTGAACGGGATCGCACCAGCAGAAGTTGTCCAGTCCTGCCATGAGGTCCAGGCTGCCTCCTACGGCTATGGCGTTTCTCACGGCTTCGTCCACCACGCAGGAGACCATGTGGTAGGTGTCGATATCGCTGTAACGGGGGCAGATGCCGTGTGAAACCACGAGTCCTTCGTATGAGTCAAGGTCCGGTCTGATCACAGCGGCATCGCTCGGGCCGTCGTTCATGGCTCCCGTAAGGGGTTTCACCACGCTGCCGCCCTGGACTTCGTGGTCGTATTGCCTGACCACGTATTCCTTGCTGCAGATATTGTATCGGCCAAGCATGGCCTTGAGTTCAGTCCCAAGTGATTCCGGCTCAGGCAGGTCTGGTTCCGTGTGCCGGGGCCGGGACCACACCGCCTTCAGCTCCAGAGTGGGCACCCCGTCATGCACGAAATCGAGATCAAGGTAGGCCACTGTCCTGTCTTCATAGAAGCAGTGGAATTTCCCTGTATCAGTGAATTTTCCAAGTACGGTGGCCTCCACGTCCATTTTTTTCGCAAGCTTCATGAAGCGGTCCAGTTTATCCTGGGGAACCGCGACGGTCATCCTCTCCTGGGCCTCGGAAAGCAGGATCTCCCATGGCTGAAGACCATGGTATTTGAGCGGAGCCCTGTCCAGGTGAAGCTCGAATCCACCCGCCTCCAGTGCCATTTCCCCAACCGAGGAGGAAAGCCCTCCTGCTCCATTGTCTGTAATGGAGTTGTACAGGCATAGATCCCTGGCCCTCAGGAGGAAATCAGTCATTTTTTTCTGGGTGATGGGATCCCCTATCTGGACGGCTGTGGCAGGGGATCCTTCGTGGAGCTCCTCGGAAGAAAAGGTGGCCCCGTGTATTCCGTCTTTCCCGATCCGTCCTCCGCACATCACGATTGCGTCTCCGGGCATTGCCTTTTTCTCATGCCCCGGATGCTCACATACCCTGTTGGGCATGATCCCGCCCGTGCCGCAGAAAACCAGGGGTTTCCCAAGGTAGCGCTCATCAAAGAGAATGGAACCGTTAACAGTGGGGATGCCGCTCTGGTTGCCTCCGTGCTCAACTCCTTCACGGACGCCTTCGAAGATCCGTTTCGGGTGAAGAAGCCCTGGAGGCAGTGTGCCCCTGAAATCGGGCGGACCGAAACAGAACACGTCGGTATTGAAGATGAGTTTTGAGCCCATGCCGGTGCCGAAGGGATCCCGGTTGACCCCTACTATCCCGGTAAGCGCCCCGCCGTAAGGATCAAGGGCGGACGGGCTGTTGTGTGTCTCAACCTTGAAGGCAACGCTGTATTTTTCATTGAAGCGGATGACACCGGCGTTGTCCTTGAAGACCGACATGCACCAGTCATCACGCCCCAACCTGTCCCTTATTTCCCGGGTGCCTTTTCTGATATAGGTATCAAACAGGCTGTGGATAATGGTTTCTGTTCCCTCTTCCTTGTTTACATAGGTGATGTCCGCGTTGAAGATCTTGTGTTTGCAGTGTTCAGACCAGGTCTGGGCAAGGGCTTCAAGCTCGACGTCCGTGACATAGGGGCCAAGCCCCACGGCCTTTCTTTCGGTTATGATGCGCTCAAGATTTATATGTTCCCTGATGGTCTTCATCTCGTTCAGGTTCAGGGCGAGGACCCTCTGTCTTGAAAGCTCTGCCAGTTCCTCGTCCGTAAGGCCGTTGAGGTTGACCGTTTCCACGTTGATTGCGGATTCGGCTGAAACCCTGGGGACCGCGTAAAGGGGGTTGTCCCCGGATGCCCATATACGCTCAAGGTCACTGGCCTTGAATATGGCAGTCCTCTGAATAAGGTCGTTTGAAAGCAGGTCCCTTGCCAGCCGTTCCACCTGTTCATGATCCAGGTTCCCCTTGATGCAGTATTGGACAGCCGTATATACCTTTTCCTCCGGAGCGGGCTCCCTATCAAGGATCAGGGCCAGGGCCTCAGTGGCAATACGTCCCTCGTTGTCCGTTACCCCGGGCCTGAAGCCGACCTCAATCACCCAGTCAGGGGCAAAGGGAAGGTCATGGGCAAGGGGCCGGTCCAGGGATGTGACCTGGGTTACCGGATCGGAAAAGGGGCCAAACACCGCCTGGTTAAGACAATCCTTTGAAATATCCTTGAAATCCAGCAGGTATACCTTGATTGTTCGTATGGCCTCAATCGGGGCGTTAAGCTCTTCCCTGCATCTCTTTACTGTTTTATCACCCAGCGAATCCTTGAGATGGGGTTTCAGGGCGACTTCTATACGATAGGCCATCTGTTCCTCCAGCTATTACATTTATCTTTAATGAAACGTTCATGACAAAAAGACAGAACAAATCACTTTTAGTCCATCTTGGCCTTCATGTCCATAAGATGCGGCGCTGATGCGGGGGTAGCAGGCAAAAAAAACTTGACCTTATTCAGAATTCACTTTATGTTGCATTTTAATGCGAACTCCCGGTAAAGTGGCGCAGCGGTTGTGGCCACAGACCGGGTATTTTTTTAGGAGATATTTTATGAAAATTCAAGACAAAAGCCACGTTACCTTTGAATACACCCTGTCCCTTGATTCAGGCGAGGTGGTCGATAAATCTGAGCCTGGTCAGCCCCTGAGTTTTGTTTGCGGCTTCAACCAGATTATTCCCGGCCTTGAGAAGGAACTCATGGGCATGGAAGAGGGGCAGACTGCCAACATTACGGTAGAGGCGGAAGATGCCTACGGGCTTGCCAGCGATGAGCTTATAAGGGAAATCCCGAGGGAGAATTTCCCTGAAGATGTTGATATCCAGCCCGGAATGGGCTTTGAGGCAAACGGTCCCCAGGGGCCGGTCCGTTTCCGGGTCAAATCAGCGGATGACAAGGTCGTAATGGCTGATTTCAATCACCCCCTGGCAGGTGAGCGGTTGCATTTTGATGTAAAGATAACCGCTATCCGCGAGCTTACCGATGCCGAGGCCTCGGCCCTGAGCACAGGGTGTTCGCCTGCCTGTTGCAGCTCCTGTGGAAACAGTTGCGGTTAGGCATAAACAGTAATTTTTCCGCGCGGTCCTGTCCGTGCGAAAAATGAAGTGTTTTTTAGAACAGCGGGAGGCGTGTCTCCCGCTGGTTTCAATTGCTATTTATATAGCCAGGTTACTGGTGCGGATTAATTTCCTGATCGGCGGCTGTATCAATTATAATATCTGAATTACCACTCCACTGGCACTCTTACCCTGTCTCCCGCCTTGTTTTTGAAGAGAAGGTGTCCATGTTCCCTGCCGTATAGATAAAGATCTCTGGTTATAGCCACGTCCTTCCTGCAGTATCGAATGATTTTGTCAATTTTACCCTGCTTCCACCAGGTAAGGGCCTGGAGGCCGTTGGCGCTTTTTTGGGTTCCAAGGGTTTCCCTCGCGAGATGATCCAGGGAAAGGCGATAACCAAGGCGTTTGTGAACCTCCTCCAGTATATCCAGTGTGGGAAGGCCCCAGAAGTCAAAGCTGCTGTAGCCGCGCAGGACATTATAGTCAAATTTTTTTATGTTAAAGCCTATTACAAGATCAAGACCCGCAAGATATTCTATAAAACCGTTGATTTCATTTTCAGTAAATTCCAGGTACTGGTTTTTTTTCGCGTCATAGGCGACCGCGCAGCTTATCTTCATGAGATCAGCCCTGTGCCATCCGCCCACTTCCTGTGCCGAAAGTTGGGTTTCCAGGTCAAATACCCCGAACCTGTTTGAGACAATATTCCTTGTAGGCGCCGGTGGTATCTTTTTTATATCTTTTTCCCCTTGTTTTTCTATGGCAGCCATTTTCCCTGTCTTAGCCTCCGTGCCCTTTAAATTTTTCATGTGTTCAAGGATTGTTATGGCAGCCTCTTTGTCGATCGGACGGTTGCCTGATCCGCATTTTGGAGAGTGGACACAGGAAGGACAGCCTGTTTCACATGGACAGTCTTTTATGGTTTTAAGCGTCCTTTCAAGGAGTTCTTCCGGATCCTTGAACGCCTGGCGGGAAAGCCCTGCGCCTCCTGGAATGCCATCATAGACAAAAATGGCCGCTCCTTCCACCTGGGGATGGAAGGTGGTTGAGATCCCTCCGAGATCTCCTCTGTCAGTAAGGACGAACAGGGGAAGAATTCCTATCATGGCGTGTTCAATGGCGTGGATTCCTCCCATGAAATGCATGCGCTTAGCCTGTATAAATTGCTGGACCCTCTGAGGGACATTGATCCAGAATCCTTCTGTCTCAAAAACCTGGGCAGGCATGTCCAGGTCGAATTTTCCCATGCTGAGATTTCCTTTCACACTCCTGCGCTCATAGCCCGTCACCCTGTCTGTCACCCGTAGGCGGCCCAGGAAGATCCTGGAATTCCAGGAGGATCGTTCCTCAAAAATCTCCAGTATGCTGGTGTTTTTTTCCGCTCTGACCCTGGTAAAGTAATTTACCTTTTTCCTGCGTACCACGACCTGTTGCGTTTCGACGTCAAGCTGGCTTACCACATAAGTTTCTCCCAGATGGATGTATACGGCGCCCGGATGTGTTTCCCTGAAGGCCCTGAAGCCGTCTATGTGCCCGACAGCCTTGCGCGTTTTCTCAGAGATTATCCGGAAGGAACTACCTGCTCCCCTGAGATTTATTTTCCTGTGAGGATATTTTCGGACGGGATGAAAGCATGTGCCTTCCTTGTTCAGCAAAAGTTTTGTTTTTTTCTCAAGCCCATAAAGAGACTGCCGTATGTTTTTCCCTCTGAAAACGGGTTCATTGAGGCAGATAGGGGACTCGACTGCGGCACATTCCAGGTGGCGGGCCATAATGACCGGGTTTACGGGATTTATTACCGCGGCCTCTGGGGGCCTTGTCAAAAGTTCTTCGGGGTTCCGCATGAAATACTGATCCAGGGCATCTTCCTGTGCAATGAGTACAATGGCGGAATTCCGCATCTTTCTTCCCACACGCCCGCCTCTCTGCCATGTGGCGGTGATGGTTCCGGGGTAACCCACAAGAATGCACAGGTCCAGGCTGCCGATGTCTATGCCGAGTTCCAGCGCGCTTGTGCTGATTACGGCCAGGAGCCTGCCGGAAGACAGATCCCTTTCTATGGCTCGTCGTTCCTCCGGCAGATACCCGGCCCTGTAAGTGCCGATGCGTTTTTTGTATCTTCCTGCCCTGCCGGCTACCCACATTCCTATGAGTTCAGTGAGCTTTCTTGACTGGGAGTAAACTATTGTTTTCAACCCCCTGGACAGGGCAGCCCTCAGCAGCAGGATAGCGGTTTGCGCGGCCCCGGAGTCCGGATTGATAAAGACCATGTGGCGTCTGCCTCTGGCGGCGCCGCTGTGGGTAATCTCTATCACGTTTTCTCCCGTCAGGGTGGATACAAGCTCTCCGGGATTACCAATAGTCGCCGAGCAGGAGATAAAGGTGGGGGAGGATCCATATAGTTTGCAGACCCTGTTCATGCGTCTTAATACCCAGGCCATGTGGGAACCCAGTACTCCCCGGTAGGTATGCACCTCATCCAGGACTACATGGGTAAGTCCGGTCCAGAAGTCCGACCAGCTTTGATGATAGGGCAGCAGGGACAGGTGGAGCATCTCCGGGTTTGTAAGCAATAACGATGGGGGCATGCGTCTGAGCCTGGTTCGTGCGGTCTGCGGGGTGTCTCCGTCATACAGGGCAGCCTCCGGAGCCCGGTCGTCAGGCAGACAGGCACACAGCCTGTTCAGCGATTTCAGCTGGTCCTGTGCGAGCGCCTTCAAGGGGAAGATATAAAGCGCTTTTGATGAGGGCTCGCCGAGTATTCGTTCCAGTATCGGGAGGTTGTAGATAAGGCTTTTGCCTGACGCTGTGGGTGTGGCAACGACAACATTCGCCCCGGCCCTTATCAGGTCCATTGCCTTTGCCTGGTGGGAATAGAATTTTTTAATGCCCGTAAGGTCGAGTAGTTGCCGGATTTCCCTGGGCCATGGGCGGCTTATGTCCCCGTGGTCTGGAGGCGAGCAGGGAAATTCCCTGTGGAAGACAACCTGGCGTCCAAGAATCCCGGAACCCTTGAGAGATTGTATGTATTCATCTATGGGATCTGTTTCAGTATCCCTTTTATGATTTTTTGCCTGAGACAATCCCTTTTTTGTCATTACCTTGACCCGTGAATCAGGGTTACCGCTTGTCCCGTCCTGGCCGGCGCCCCCGGTCATCTCAGGCACGGGCCAGTTGGGAATTGCATCAATCGTCGGGAACAGATATTGTACTCAAATCTTCCCCAGACCTTCATGCTAAGCGGTGTTTCGCACCCCTGGGCATGAAAATGTTGAATAATAAATGGTGAATTGTAAATTATGGTAAACAAATTTTTATTAAATTCAGAACATTATAATATGTTATTATCTTAACTCAACATTCAGTATTCACCATTTAACATGGTATCTTCACCGCAAAAATATGTGCAAAAGTCAAAGGCAGGCTTGACACCCTATTAAGGAGGGACAAATGACCAGCGCCAGCAGGAAAAGCGCCCTTTCTTTTGACAGAGCCCCGGGCATACTCATTCATATCACGTCCCTGCCGGGTCCTTACGGCATCGGCGAGCTCGGCCCCTCCTCACTCGGTCCTTTCCTGGATTTCATGGAAGAGGCGGGACAAAGGTACTGGCAGTTTCTCCCTGTCGGACCCACGAACCAGGTGCACGGGCACTCTCCCTACATGAGTTCCTCCGCGTTTGCCGGCAATCCACTTATTGTCTCCACCGAGCTGCTCATTGAAGAAGGTCTCCTCGGTCCAGGGGACATGACGGATCTTCCTGAGTTTTCCGAGTACCAGGTGCTGTTCGGGCCGGTTGCTGAATTCAAGGAAAAGGTTCTGAAAAAGGCTTTCCGCCACTTCAGGCAGACGAAAGCCCCGGAGGGCTTTCATGAATTCTGTGAAGGCTCCTACTGGCTGAAGGATTATGCCCTTTTCCAGGCGCTCAGGGAGAAGTTTCATCAGCGCCCATGGTACCAGTGGCCCAGGGAAATCGCATCCAGGGTCCCAGAGGCCATTTCCCGGATCAGGGCCGAGCTGGAAGAAGAGGTCCTGTTCCACATGTTTGTCCAGTATCTCTTCCAGGTCCACTGGGACAGATTTAGGGCCGAGGCAAAAAAACGTGGGATAAGGCTCATCGGGGATATTCCCATCTACGTGGGCCTGGATAGCGCGGACGTGTGGGCCAACCAGGAGTGCTTCCACATAAACCCGAAGACGTTGCGGCCTGCGTGCGTGGCAGGGGTCCCGCCTGACTACTTCAGCGAAACCGGACAACTTTGGGGCAATCCCCTGTACCGCTGGAGGGTAAAGGGAAAGACGAATGAGGTTCTTTATACCTGGTGGCACAGGCGTTTCAAGCGGCTTTCAGATCTTGTGGATGTGGTGAGAATTGATCATTTCAGGGGGTTTGAGGCATACTGGCGGGTCCCGGCGGGGGAAAAGACCGCCGTGCGGGGGAGATGGGTTAAAGGGCCTGGCAGGGCCTTTTTTACCAGGATGGCAGGGGCACTGGACGGGCTTGACATCATAGCCGAGGACCTTGGGGTCATCACCCCGGAGGTGGAGGACCTGAGGGATTCCCTGGGCCTTCCGGGAATGAAGGTGCTGCAGTTCGCCTTTGATTCTGACGAGAAGAATCCGTACCTGCCCCACAACTTCAAGACCACAAACTGCGTGGTCTATACCGGCACCCATGACAACGACACCACATTGGGGTGGTATATGGACCCCGGGGTGTCCCCTGAAAGCAAGGAAAAGGCCAGACGATACGCCCACAGCGACGGATCCCGTATCCACTGGGATTTCATACGCATGGCCTATTCGTCCGTAGCCGCGCTTGCCATGATTCCCATGCAGGACATCCTTGGTTTCGGCAGCGATTGCAGGATGAACAGGCCCGGCACCAGCAAGGGAAACTGGACCTGGCGGCTTTCCCCAAGATTCCTGTCTCTTGATACAGCAAGGGCCCTGAGAGACGAGGCGCGGTTCTATGCCAGGGTGCCGCGGAATCTTTCTCGCGGCCATGAAGCACAAGCAGACGGCCCCGGTTAGCAGGGCCGGGATTTCCCCTGTGAGCTTTCAGCTTTGAGCTGTTTTCAAGGCAAATTATTCCATTCGGCAGTTGAAGCGCATAATTTACCGTGAAGATACAATGTGAAATGGTAATTTATGAATGTTAAATTAAGGTCTAACTTATTATATTTTCTGAATTTAATAAAAATTTGTTTGCCACAATTTACAATTCACCATTTATCATTCAACATTTTCATGCCCAGGGATGCCAAACACCACTTGGCATGAAAGTTTGGGATAATCAGAATCTTTCGGATCGGTTCCTCTGTGGTTATTCCCTTTCAATGTCAATAAATTCTATCCTGTGTCTTGCATTTTCATGGGCCTCTGAAGGCCCCTCTACCACAAGGGCCATGCCGTGTGTGACTCCGTTTTGTCTCAAAAGGGTCACCGCCCTGGATACCCATTCACCGTGCGCATTTTCAGTGTGCACGGGACAGACGCCATAGGTGAAGGCCAGTTCCTGGCATGTCTTCCAGGAGGCGCTGAATGCGATGATCCATACAGGCAGACGAAAACGGGCCACCCTTCTGGCAGTGGCGCCGGTTCTGGTGGGCACGATTACCGCTCTGGGACGCAGGTATCTCACCGTATTGAATATGTCCAGCGCGATTACGTCCTTGATATCAGCCTGACCCGTGGAAAGGGAACAGGTAATCATCTTTCTTACAGGGTGGTTTTCCCGGTTTTCTTCGGTGACCCTGGCAATGGACGCCATCATTTTCACAACCTCAACCGGATACATTCCCATTGCGGTTTCTTCAGAGAGCATGAGGCAATCCGTTCCGTCCAGTATGGCATTTGCGACATCCGTGACCTCTGCCCTGGTGGGCCTGCGGTTTGTGCCCATGGACTCCAGCATTTGGGTGGCGGTGATGACTGGTTTGCCCAGGATGTTGGCCTTCTTGATAAGTTTTTTCTGCGCCATGGCGATCTCTTCTATGGGGATTTCAACCCCAAGATCCCCCCTTGCCACCATGATGCCGTCCGCTTCCTCGAGGATCTGATCCGATGCCTTGAGTGCCTGGGATCTCTCTATCTTCGCTATCAGGAAGGGTGAATATCCCAGGGAGGATGCAAACCGTCTGGCCTTGAGGATATCTTCAGGCCCCTGCACGAAGGAAACGCTTATCGCGTCCACTCCTTTCTTCAGGGCAAAGGCCATGATTCGCCTGTCCGTTTCTGTAAGGGCGCTTATCCCGAGATCCACATCCGGAAGGTTAACGCCCTTGTGGGAAAAGAGTTGACCGTCCGTAAGGGCCTTGACCTCCAGTATATCTTCCCTGATGTTTTTCACCTCAAGCTGGACTGTTCCGTCATTCATAAAGATTATGTTCCCAGGGCGTACCACATCAGGCAGCCTTCTGAACATGACCGGAATTTCATGGGGATCCTGGGATGTGTTGCCGGGCACGAGTTTCAGGTCCATCCCTCTTCTTACTTCCAGGGGGGACTGTGTAAGCTTCCCAAGCCGGATCTTTGGGCCTGGAAGATCTGCCAGTAACGCCACCTTTTTCCCGCAGGATCTGGCCACCCGCCTGAGCCGTTCCATGGTGGCTGCCTGGCCTTCAAGGTTGCCGTGGGCGAAATTGAAGCGGGCTACAGACATCCCTGCGTGGAGCATTTGTTCCATAACATCCCGGCCCTCGGATGCGGGGCCGATAGTTGCCACTATCTTTGATTTGTGCTGGTTTTCTGCCGGGACTGGCTGAAACGCGCCGGTATGATCCTGCCCGGGGCAGGCATGTTCAACTGTCATGACGTCGGCCTCCCTCTCATCGGGTTTGTCTGATGACCTCTTTTGTCACCAGGAGGTTTTTACCGGCCCTGCCGGCCGGAAAACGGTGAAGGGAACATTTCCTGTTCCCCCCGGGAAGATAGATCTTTTTCTGGGCCATAAACCATCAATAAGCTTAATAAGCAGGGAATGTTCCCTGGGTATCGGGGAGTCGACCTCAGTTAAGGATATTTATGTTTGCATAATAAACAAATAGACGATAAAAATCCAGGGACGGGAATCCTTGGGTATGGAGACCATATTCTGCCTTTAACCCGGATTATGCGGCTCGCAGCAAGTTTGCCGATGAAGTGTACAATCCGGGTTAAAGTGCCGTTTTGTACAGGAGGTGCGAATGTTATGAAAATTCTTGTCACCGGAGGGGCCGGGTTTATCGGATCAAACGTGGTGGATGCCTATGTCAATGAAGGCCATGATGTGTTGATTGTTGACAACCTTTACACAGGCAGGAGAAAAAATCTCAATCCCGGGGCGAAATTTTATCTCATGGATATTCGTTCTGCGGAATTGCATAAGCTGATTGAATATGAACGTCCGGACGTGATAAATCACCACGCGGCCCAGATCTCGGTTCCCGCCTCGGTGAAGGATCCGGTATTCGACGCCTCGGTCAACATCCAGGGCCTTATAAATCTGCTGGAAGGGGCGAGACGTTATGGAGTCAGGAAGATCATTTTTATATCGTCCGGAGGCGCCATTTATGGGGAGGCCAGGGAGTACCCGACATCAGAGTCATATCCTCCCCAGCCTCTTTCCCCTTATGCCATTGCCAAGGCCGTTTCGGAAAACTATCTCGCCTTTTACAACCATCAGTACGGGGTGGATTACACGGTGCTGCGTTACGCCAACGTGTACGGCCCGAGACAGATCCCCAACGGAGAGGCGGGGGTGGTGTCCATCTTCATGGACAATCTGCTTTCTGGCAGGCAGTGCTGCCTTTATCATTTTCCAGGGGAACCCGAGGGTATGACAAGGGATTACTGCTATGTGGGAGATGTGGTGCGGGCCAACCTGCTGGCCCTGGAAAAGGGTTCCCTGGCCGCGGTTAACATTGGTACAGGGAAAGAGACAAGAACCCTGCAGTTATTTAAAACCGTGTTTGACACGGTTTCAAAGGCAAGGGACACGGATCCCCGTCTGGCAACCCCGGTCATGAAAGAGGCGCGTCCGGGGGACCTGAGTAAAAGCTGCCTCAAGATAGAACTTGCCAGGGATATCCTTGGATGGGCGCCCGGGACAGATCTCGCTAAAGGCCTGGAAGAGACCCTGAAATGGCGTATGGCACAGGCATGAGCCCGGAGCTGGGGAGATAAGGATCTGCCGGGGAAGGAGACGGAATACGCCATGAAGAGCAGTATTCGCATCGGGATAATGGAGCGGCCGCCTGTTCCGGGTAAGCCTGACGAAAATCTTGCCGGTGTTCTGGAGTGCCTGTCACAGATGGCATCCAGGGGGGTGCGCGTGGCCCTTCTTCCTGAATTGTGGGCAACCGGCATTGCGCAGCGTCCGGCTCCGGAGATCTTTGCCCGTATACCGGAGATGCTTTCAGGGCTTGAGAGGGCCGCGCGTGAGGGTGTCCCTCTGATTGTTGGCACCCTGCCGGAGGCCGCGGAAGACGGAAAGGCGTACAATACCACTTTCGTCACCACGGCTGCCGGATCTACTCCCGCCTACAGGAAGATACACCTTTTTTCTCCCATGGGGGAAGACATGGTATATCTTCCGGGAAAACAGGCGGAAACGAGATTACTTGATGCAGGGGGCATCCCCATAAGAGCGGGTTTCCTTACCTGCTTTGATCTGAGATTCCCCGAGCTTGCCAGGCATCTTGTATATAACGGGGCGCAGCTGCTTCTTGTCTCCGCACTCTGGCCTGAAAGCCGCGGGGAACATCTCAGGATCCTGATAAGGGCGAGGGCGGTGGAGAGCCAGGTTTTCGTGGCGCTCGCCAATCCTGCGGGCAGAACGGGGACATTGGCGCTTGCCGGAGGGGCGGGGCTCATTGATCCCTGGGGAAATGCCGTTTCTCCCTCTGCCTCCGGACCCATGTGGCAGGCATTCGACCTTGAATTTTCCCTTCTTGAGAAGACGAGGTCGCATTTTAATTCCATTACCCCGCCTGGAATATGGCAATTGCGGCCAGAAGAAAAAGTCATTGATAAAACAGGGCTGTTAGAGGCCCTTTCCATAAGGAAAAAGCTAAATCACAGGATTGTGTTCACCAACGGCTGTTTTGACCTGCTGCATCCGGGCCACGTCGAATACCTTGAGGCGGCCCGGGGCATGGGTGATCTCCTGGTGGTGGGGTTGAACAGCGACCGTTCCGTCAGGGAGATTAAGGGGGATTCCAGGCCTGTTAACAATCAGGAAAGGCGGGCCAGGATTCTCTCTGCGCTCTGGGCGGTGGATTACGTGGTGATTTTTGATGAGCCCACACCTGTAAACCTGATAAGGGATATACTGCCAGAGGTGCTTGTAAAAGGGGCTGACTGGGAGGAAGACCAGATTGCCGGTGCCGATATCGTCAAGGCTGCCGGTGGCAGGGTTGAAAGGATTCCCTTTCGTCATCCTACATCAACAACAGGGCTGATTGAACAGATCCTGTCACTTCAAAAATAATCGTCAAGATTTTGACAGTCCCTTGCCCCTGCCAGAAATCCACATATTGTGCCCTTCTTCGTACCATCCACTTCATCTTCCATTAACCAGATTTTCATAGGCTCACCAGTTATTAAAAAATCAGTGGCACAGGGGTTGCTCTTTGATCCCTGGGAACCGAAACCTCGTTTAATATTTATTTTCCGGTGTTAACAGGGGAGCCTATGGCGGCGAAAGAAAAAAAGAGTAAGGATGGCGCGGCGGAGAATAAAGGAAAAAAGTTTCCTCTTCTCCTTGTAATCATCGGAGCGGTAGTTCTTCTGGCGGCGGCGGCCGGAGCGTATTTTTTCCTGTTTTCCACCCCCAGTGATGAACAACTCGCCAATGAAATAGCCAAAGATTCTGGAGGGACAGGGGCTCCGGAAACACCTGTTGGCATGAAGGTTGGTTTCATGATGGAGCTTGATCCTTTCATTGTGAATCTGGCAGATCCCAAGGCAAGGCACTATGTAAAGACCACCATAACCCTGGAGCTGAAGGATGAGGGTGTCAAAAGCGAGGTTGAAAAGCTCATGCCCAGGATTCGCAATGACATAATCTTTTTGCTCAGCAGTCAGACCATGGAAGACATATTGACCATGGACGGAAAGATCCAGCTCAGGGACGAAATTATCGCAAGGCTTAACAGGATACTGGGAGAGGGCAGGCTTTTGAACGTCTATTTTTCCAGTCTGGTTGTTCAGTAACGGATATTCATGAACCAGATTCTAAGCCAGGAAGAAATAGACGCCCTGTTGGGCGGCTTGGACGAGGAAGAGGCGCCACAAGAAGAATCTTCTCTTACGGAGTCCAAGGACGGAGAGATAGTCCCTTATGACTTCTCGCAATCGGCCAGGCCGACCACTGTCAAACTTCCTGC
>JALVVK010000027.1 GCA_027023445.1 Deltaproteobacteria bacterium
ATTCTATGATCACGTCCTGAAGCATGCCTATAATGCAATCCACAGATTCAACAGAGTACAGGATCTCAATGATGCAAGGAAAATATGGAAGATCGAGATAACCAAATGGTGGCCGAACAACGATCCAAAGTCTGGTGAGCCTGATATGCCACATGATACGTACTTTTCCAGAGAAATGCCTCTCTATGTAGACTATATAAACTACGATCGACAATGGTCGGTTCCGAGCAATGAGAGAGAAGCTGCCCATTTTGAGAAGAACTCTGCTATGAATTTTCTTGTCATTTCAAAGAAGCATTTGGGTATATTGAAATCCTCCTACACCAATGGCTTCTACGATTCACAGATTCTATCAATATTTCACAATGAATTTCGCACACAGTATGTTGGCGAGGGTTTTGAGAAAGATGCTTTGTTGAGAATCTACGACAAAATAGACGCAGCGATTGGCAAAAGGTTTCCTAAGAAGACTGGGACGCTATTTGACACGAATCTCTGTTCTTGGCCCATTTACCATTTTTTGACGTGGTGACAAGTAGTCGCATAATCGGGTAGCCGGGGGTTTTTCTCCCCCAGCCCCCACACCACCCTGCATGCGGGTCCGCACAGGGCGGTTCACGAAGATCACCGGGCCGTTGCCGGGTAGTGAGTCCTGATCCACCTTTCCCTTATGGAAACCAGTCCCTGCCCGGCAAGCCATTTATTGGTCATTCCGGTTTGAATGGCAAGGGTGCGGGCAAGATGCCAGTATCCCTTGCGGCTGAGTGCCGCAAGTATCGCTGTCCGCCTGTATGTCCCGAGCCGTATCAGGTTCCTGACCTTGGTGCGGGTCTTGCGCCACTGTTTCCGGTAACACATCCTTGTCCGCCTCCTGAGCCATTCGTCCAGCGCGGGTATGGGCCTGTAGTATTCAGATATGCCGTAGTAGTTCATCCAGCCACGGACATATTCCGCCAGTTTTTTCAGACGACAATCCATGGGCACGTACCGGCTCCGGCCAGTAAAAAGACGAACTCGCCTCTTGAATTCCACAAAGGCCTTTTGGGTCCAGCGGATCTTGCCCCTGCGAAAGGAAGCCCCAAACCCAAACAACAAACAGCCACCAAGGCGGAATCTTCCACGGAGGCCGGGCCACGCAATTCGGCAGGACAGCCGAATTGGACGTGCCGAAGGCACGCCCGGAGGGCGCGAGCCACGGACGGCGAGCGTCAACCCCCGAAGGAGAACAACATTACGATGATGACAACATTATTCGTCTACGGCACCCTCAAGAGGGGCTACCGGAATCACGACCGGTTCTGCCGGGGCGTTCTGGATGTACAGGAAGCCGTGGTCCGCGGCCGCCTGCACAAAATGCCATCCGCCATTCCCGTTCTGCAGGTGCCGGAAGAGGACATCCTGGCCCACGGTACCGCCGACCCGCTCGCCGACGCGGCCACACAGGCGCGCCTTGCCGGACATCTGGTGTCATACCTCGAACCGATGCCGGAGAGCGCCACAGCGGGCGACCGGGGCCCTGTGTACGGCGAACTTTTCACCTTTGACGACCCCGAGTCCTGCCTTCCTTCCATCGACCGGCTGGAGGGCTTCCATCCTTGCGGGAGAAGTCTTTAAAGGCAAAGGTTGAGCTTTCAGCCTTTCGCCTTCAGCATTAAGCTTTCTGCTCTGAGCTTTAAGCTATGTTCTCCAGTTGCGTGCCCGGACAGTCAGCTTTTACAGCATGCCTGGATAAAGACGGTTCAGTTTTGAAAGAACATCTGCCACACGCCTTTTCAACAGGTCTTTGCCGTCATCGTTTACGATTACAAAATCTGACAGCCCGGACTTTTTCTCCTGGTCAAGCTGCAGGTCAATCCAGGCCCCGGCAGTATGTCTGTCCACGCGGTTTCTTTTCATGACACGCCGTATCCGTTCCTCCCTCGGCGCTGTCACACAGATAATTCTATCGAAAAGCCCGCTCCAGCCTGCCTCGAACAAAAGCGGAACCTCGACCACGACCATTTTCCTGCCAGCCCTGCAAAGTCGCGTAAGAATCTCATTCAGCCTTCGCAAAACCTCCGGGTGGATTATTTTTTCCACCTCGCCCTTCACTCCGGCATCGGTTATTATCATCTGAAGAAGTTTTTTCCTGTCGAGCGTCCCGTCCGCGTTCAGTATCTGCCCGCCGAGGCGCCGCGCCAGCCTGTCAAGGCAGGGACCGCCAGGAGCAGAGGCCTTTTTTGCCAGATCGTCCGTGTCGATCACGGATATGCCCGCGTTTTTAATAATTTCGGCCACAAGGCTTTTTCCCGCGGCCATCCCTCCGGTAAGGCCAAGTACCACATTCGGCCTTGCGGAAGATTCTTTGCAATATTTATTGTTATTGGCTAATATGGATTGAAAATTATATTTTTCCATAGAAAGAGAAAATCCCAAATGAAGGTAATACCAGATACAGTGGTTACGGTTAATTATACATTAACCGTGCAAGACGGTGAAACACCGGAAAATCTCAGACGAAATTTTTCCGTGCAGTTCATTTTCGGAAGAAATCCGGTCCTCCCCGCCCTTGAAAAAGCCATAGCAGGCCATGAACAGGGCGAAAAAGTAAAGGTCCGCATTCCTCCGGAGGAATCCTTTGGCAAGTATGATCCCGCTCTGATAAGCAAGGTCCCCATAAAAAACCTTACATTTCCGGAAAGGCTGAAGGTTGGAGAATACTACCGCGAGATGGCCGCTGATGGACGCCCGTTCGAATTCCTGGCAAAGGAAGTCCACAAAAACCATGTGGTAGCGGACTTTAACCATCCTGCCGCAGGGAAAACACTGATTCTCCATGCCACCATAAATGGGGTGCGGCCCGCGACAAGCATGGAAATCATCAGGACCATGAACCTGACCTGCTCAACAGGCGGAGGATGATCCCGCTGACATTCAGGGCCTGGAAGGTCCTTCCAAAGATCAAGACTTGATGACTAAACCCTGCGCACCCCCTCCTAATCCTGTAAATTTTGCCGACAAAGCGGCGCGGAAGATATGCACCCTCTCCCACCGCATAAAAAAAAATCTGGAACTGAGGTGCGGGCTGACAGCCGGATCAAGGGTTGTAGTCGCCGTTTCGGGCGGGCCGGATTCTGTGGGACTTCTGCATTTACTTTATTCAATCAGGGAGAAGATGTCTCTGCATATCTCAGTGGCCCATTTCGATCACCGGCTGAGGGGGGATGAATCCCGCAGAGACGCTGAATTCGTACGGGCCATGGCAGAGGATCTCGGGCTTGATTTTCATGTTGGGTCAGGCAATGTTAAGGACCTGTCCAGGGAAAAGGGAATCAGCATCCAGGAAGCCGCCAGGTTTCTCAGGTATGAATTCCTGAAAGACGTACATTCCAGGACGGGAAGCAGCAAGGTACTCACTGCGCACACTGCCGACGACCAGGCAGAAGAGCTGCTGCTCAGGCTGACAAGGGGCTGCAGCCTGGCCGGACTGAGCGGAATTCCATGGTCCAGGGACGGGTGGATAGCAAGACCTATCCTGGACTTCACCAAGCAGGAACTCATGGATTTCCTGGGCCGCCACAAAATCCCATATGTTGTGGACAGCTCAAACAGGGAAGATAAATATCTCAGAAACAGGATGCGGCACATGGTTCTGCCTCTGCTCCGGAAACACTTTAATCCGTCTATCGTCCGCACCCTGACTAACTCAGCGGATATAATAGCAGAAGACCACGTCTTTCTTGAGGATATGGCAAAAAAAGCCCTTAATGACTGCATCGTGTCCGGCGCAAACGCGACAGGAGTATATACCCTGGATGCGGAGCGCCTGGCCGGGCTGCCAAGGGCGCTGAGGCGAAGGGCCATCCGGCTGACGTTTCAAAAGCTTGAAATTTCCATGGGGCGAGCCGGCTCGCGGCATATCCTGGCCCTGGACGCCCTGCTGGAAAAGGCCAAACCGTGGTGGAAATTCAGCCT
>JALVVK010000028.1 GCA_027023445.1 Deltaproteobacteria bacterium
TGCGTGATGTGAACGGGTGGTGGTTTATTTCTCATATCCGGTGGTGATCCCATTGAATACCAGTAACAAGAAAGCACTTGCCATATGTCTTGTCAGTGGTGGCCTTGACAGTTGCGTCACTGCCGCCATTGCCGCGCAGGAATGTGATCTGGCCTTTCTTCATGCAAATTACGGCCAGCTTACTGAAAAAAGGGAACTCAGGGCATTCAACGATATTGCTGACTATTACGGAGTCAGCAGGCGCCTGGTTATAGACCTGTCCTACCTGGGGCACATTGGTGGGTCCGCCCTGACCGATCCCGCCCTGGCAGTTCCTGAAGACAGCCTTGGAGACGAAGGCATCCCGGTGACATACGTTCCCTTCAGGAATACACACATCATCGCGGCTGCCGTGTCATGGGGCGAAGTGATTGGAGCCAGATACATATACATAGGTGCCACAGAAGTTGACAGTTCCGGTTATCCGGACTGCCGCAGGTCATATTATGATGCCTTCAACCGGCTGATTGACCTTGGAACCCGCCCTGAAACCAGTATCAGGATTATCACTCCTCTTATAGCATCCACCAAGGCACAGGTGGTGAAAACGGGCGTGGAACTTTCCGCTCCCATGCACCTGACGTGGTCCTGTTACAAAAATCAGGAACTTGCCTGTGGCCACTGCGATTCCTGCCTTCTGAGGCTCAAGGGATTCAGGGAGGCCGGAGTGACTGATCCTGTTAAATACGAGAATATCTCCTGATGGCGGGGCGCGGACGGATATGAAAACAGATAGAGAGGGAAGGGCCGGCAAGGCGGTTTTTACGTGTAAATGCTGCGGACATTGCTGCCATGGAGAAAGCACCGTATCCATGTCCCCTGATGAACAGAAAAGAATAGCCGGGTATCTGTCTCTGAGCCTTGGGGATTTTCTTGATAAGTTCTGTGTCCGGAAGGGCAGACGCGTGGAAATGAGGGTGGTGGACGGCCACTGTATTTTTTATGGAGATGACGGCCTCTGCACCATTCATCCGGTCAAGCCCTTTCATTGCAGAAGGTGGCCCCTGCATCCAAGCATTCTGAATGATTCCGCGGCCTGGGAGGCAATCCGGAGAGACTGCCCCGGGTTTTCCGAGCAGGCCACTTATGAACAGGTATGCAACCTGATCAGGGAAACCAATGGAACTCAGTGAAATAAAGGCCCTCTGCCAGATATGCTGTCCGTTTGACCTGCTTGTGGAAGAATATCTTCCAAAGATCACAGGGCAGCGTATAAATCCTGAGATCGGGCTTAACGGCGGGATCCTTGACAGGTTTAATGACACTGATTTTAAAGGGGTGGCGCGTGTGCTGAAAGAACACGGGCTGTACTGTACGGTTCATGCCCCCTTTGTTGATCTTTCCATAGGGGCAATAGACAAAATGGTAAGGAAGGCAACGGTTGAGCGGCTTAAAAGATCACTGGATATTGCCATGATGTTCAACGCCGAGGCCATGGTCTGCCATACCGGTTTTGATCCAAGGCATCATCGGTCCCTGGAGAGTCAATGGACTGAAAACGCACTTGAAAGCCTCTCGATTCTGCTGGAGCATACAGAAAACATTCCACTGAGTCTGGAGAATGTTTTTGAGACTTCACCTGATATTCACAGGCACCTTTTTGAGAACATGAATTCCAGGCTTCTTGGTTTCTGCCTGGATCTCGGGCACCTGTACGCCTTTGGCAACGGAGACCTGGAGGGCTGGTTTAACCAATTGAAATTATGGCTGATGCAGTTGCATCTTCATGATAATAATCATAAACACGATGAGCATCTGCCCATCGGGCATGGTTCCCTGGACTTCAGGTCGCTTTTCGGTCTGCTCTACAGGGAAGGCGCTAAACCGCTTATAACCCTTGAGCCGCACAGGGAAGAAGACGTTATTCCCTCCCTGGAGGGTCTGGGCAGGTTGCTTGATTTATACCCGATCATGCGGAGATTTTAAGTTTTTTTACAAATTCCTTCAATCTTGTCTTTTCCCGAGTCCCCAGGCCCTCGAACCGGATGCCCATACCCCTTTGTTCATTAGGGGAGTAGGATGTCGTCCTGTTCCATACCACCTCGCCCTTGAGAAGCAGGGTGTTCCTGGTGTCAGGATGTTTGATCTGAATACGAAGCCTGGTCCCTGGTGATAGCGGCTTTGGTGTAACTATGAACATGCCGCCTTCACTGATATCTTCCACCAGGTCGGAAAAAAAACCCTCCCTGGTCCAGTAATCCACCTTAACCAGTGTCTGAAACCGGGGTTGCCTTCTGTCATTGATACCACCTTGTCTCATATGCGGCATCCTCCAAAAGTGCACAAAATACTTGCTTTCAATCATTCCTTAGGGTTATATACGACCACCTGCGTATAAAGCTTGAACGGAATACGAAAATTAGATTGCGGAGAGGTTTTGAAAAATGTCCAAGGTCTGTGAAATCTGCGGAAAGGGTCCACGTACCGGATGCAATGTCAGCCATGCCAACAACCATACCAAAAGGCGCTGGCTGCCCAATATCCAACGGATAAAGGCCGTCATAAATGGAAGAACAAGGCACATTAACGCCTGCACAAGGTGTATCCGCTCAGGCAAGGTGGAAAAGGCTATCAGATAACGCCGCCTCGCCCGGTCGATACAAAGAGATCACGGGGAAGATGATTTTCTCCGGGAGCGTTTTCTGTCTGCATCCGGCCTCCGCTTCAGGAGGCCTTTTTTCTGCTGTCATGTCCGGGGTAATGCCCTGAGTTCCACTTTTTTACGCCCACCTCGTCCGATGCGCATAGACCGCAGGGGAACAGGTGCTGTTTTTTAACCTCATTGAGCCTCTTGAAGGCGCATGGTAATCTTTGTCAGATGACAGATGATACGGGAGCGGGTACATGCGCGTGCTGGTGATCGAGGATGACAGGAAGATCGCCTCGTTTATTGCGGGCGGCCTGAAAGACGCCGGGTTTGCCGTGGACAGTGCCTTTGACGGGAAGAGAGGGCTGGATCTCGCTCTTTCCCAGCCGTATGACGCGGCTGTCGTGGACATCATGCTGCCCGGGCTGGATGGGCTGAGCCTGATCGGGGAGATGAGGGCAAGTGGCGTGGATACACCGGTCATCATCCTGAGCGCCAAGCGTTCGGTGGAGGACCGGGTAAGGGGGCTTGAGACCGGCGGAGACGACTACCTTGTAAAGCCCTTTTCCTTTTCCGAGCTTCTTGCCAGGGTCCAGGCCCTGATCCGGCGCTCCAGCGGCACCGTGGACCCGGTGCGCCTCAGGGTGCGGGATCTGGCAATGGATCTCCTGCGGCGTCAGGTTACCCGAGCCGGGCAGAATATAGAGCTGCAGCCCAGGGAGTTTTCATTGCTGGAATACCTGATGCGAAATGCCGGCAAGGTGGTCTCAAAGACCATGATCCTGGAGCACGTCTGGGACTACAGCTTCGATCCGCAGACCAACGTGGTGGATGTGGTTATCTGCCGGCTGCGCAACAAGGTGGATCGCGGTTTTGATCAAAAACTCATCCACACGATCCGTGGTATCGGGTATGTCCTTAAAGAGTCTTGAGGCCGTCAGGAAGACAACCGCCTTCCGTCTCACCCTCTGGTACTCGTCCATCTTTATCTTCAGCTCGGTCATGATCTTCGGCCTTGCCTACCTGTTACTCTCCAGGACGGTGAGGGAGCAGGACAGGGAAATCATCTGCTCGAAGATGGACGAATACGTTCACATGGGGGAAACCAGGGGGATACGGTCCCTGCTGAGGGAGATTCGCAGGGAGTACGAGAGTAACGAGCTGGCAGGGTTTGTCGTCAGGGTCTCCGACCCGAAAAACCGGACCTTGGTCCTCACCATGCCGGACTCGATGAAAGGTGCAGGTCTCGACAA
>JALVVK010000029.1 GCA_027023445.1 Deltaproteobacteria bacterium
GATTTTGCAATACTTTGCCCGCCACCCGTCAAACCGGTGATAAATTCCGTTGTAACCGCACTACTACGGATGGCGGCATGAAACATTTTTGGGAAACTTCAGTTTATGTGATATAAACCATAAAATAGAATTTTTAACCAGGGAGTAAGACATGCAATCACAAAAGCAGTTAACACTGGCTGACATATTCAGGCTGGATGATTTTCTCATGTCAGACGCGGTTGGTGAGAATTCCCTTGATATAGAAGGCCTTCATGGTTTTTTTACATCCCTTGCGGTTACCAACCTTGAATCCGTTCCCCTCGCTTTTTTCGGGGCGGCGCTGGATGGCGAGCCGGCATTCGCGTCCGACCGGGAGGCATGGGAGATCAAGGATCTTCTGGACCGGATGTACAGCAGGGTAGTGGAGGATCTCGCGAACGAGGAGTTTCTGTTCGAGCCTTTTGTGCTGGAGAGGCCCACGCCTGAGGAGGCGGATTCCATCTACGTCCCGGAATCATGGTGCGAGGGGTTCATGCACGGGGTGGCCATCCAGAGGGATATGTGGGAGGCGGGGGGAGAGGACCTCTGGGAGTTTCTCCTGCCTATCTATGTCTATTCCGGCATGGAAGAGCTTCCCGGTGAGGTTGAAAAAGATCTGTTTGACAGCCTGAACAGGGAAGATTTGATTGAGCTTATTGATTTTTGCGTGCGGCAAATGCACAAATACTGGACAGGGGCAGGGCGGGGCTCTTTTACCACCCATTGATTATCAATGTTAAATGGTAAATTCTGAATGTTAAATTAAGGTGCTAAGTTGTTATATCTTTCTGAATTTAATAAAAATTTGTTTGCCACAATTTACAATTCACCATTTATCATTTAGCATTTTCATGCTCAGGGGTGCGAAGCACCACCTGGCATGAAAGTTTGGGTTGACTGCTTAGGAGGAGACATGCCGGAACTGAAAAGATCCCCCGCGTGGCAGTATCTTCAGGAGACAAAGTTTGTCCGGGGTAAGGTCGAGGCTTCATCCAGGCCGCAAATTGCTCCGGCTGAGCCTTTCAAACAGTATCCCACGGCTGAAAAGGTGCTTCTTCCAAGGAGATGGGACGGGGAAAAGGGCAGTCTGTGGAAGGTGCTTCAGCAGAGACGCTCCATCAGGAGATATTCAGGGAGTCCTGTATCCATCACGGACCTGGCCCTGCTTTTGTGGGCCTCACAGGGGGTTACAGCCCAGGCCGGACCATACTATCTTCGTACCGCGCCCTCGGCAGGCGCGTTGTATCCCATAGAGACGTATGTAGTGGCCGAACGGGTGGAGGGGGTCATGCAGGGAATTCTGCATTTTGACGTGCGGGGATTTCAGTTGGAAAGGCTTGCCTCGGGTGCCTTTGCCGGCAGGGTGACTGCCGGGGCCCTTGGCCAGGGTTTCATGGCCAGGGCGTCACTTGTTTTCATCTGGTCGGCCGTGTTAAGGCGCACAATGTCCAAGTACGGCCACAGGGGACTCAGGTATATTTTCATGGACGCGGGGCACATCTGCCAGAACCTTGTCCTCGCGGCCGAGGCGCTTGGGTTCGCCGCCTGCCCGGTGGCAGCCTTTTATGACGATGAGCTTAACGAAATTCTGGATCTGGACGGCACGGAAGAGACGGTTATCTACATGGCGGCCGTAGGTACCAGGGACGTTAAGGCTCAGGACTGATCATCACCGGCCATAATCCCGGATAATTTTTTCCGCCAGGTCTTCCCCTCCCTTAAAGGAGTGCGCATCTCCGGGAAATTCCCCCTTTGACACCTCATCTATGAACCGTGTAATGGCCTCCTGGATAACCGGAGCCAGGTCCGCGTATTTTTTGACGAATTTCGGCACGAATTTGGGGAAGAGCCCGAGAAGATCGTTGGTGACAAGGACCTGACCGTCACAGCCGGCTCCCGCGCCTATGCCGATGGTGGGTATTGGTATATCTTCTGTAATGGCGCTGGCAATGCCGGATGGCACGCATTCCAGCACCAGGCTGAAGGCCCCTGCCTCGGCTACCGCCCTTGCGTCCCGGATGAGACGCCTGGCAGATTCTTCATCCCGGCCCTGCACCTTGAATCCTCCAAGGGCCGTGGCGGTCTGCGGGGTGAGTCCGATATGACCCATTACCGGTATGCCGGCCCGCACAATTCTTTCTATGGTTTTTGCTATATTCATGCCGCCTTCGAGTTTTACGGCATGACAGCCGGCTTCCTTTATGAACCTTCCGGCGTTTCTGACCGCCTCCTCCGGGGAGACCTGGTAGGACATAAACGGCATGTCGCCCACCACAAGCGCCCGGTTGACACCGCGTCTCACCGCGGCGGAATGATGCAGCATGTCTTCCATGGTAACCGGGACAGTGGAATCATAACCCAGGATAACCATGCCAAGGGAATCACCCACAAGGATCATGTCCACCCCGGCCCGGTCCACGAGTACGGCCGTGGAATAGTCGTAGGCCGTGAGCATGGTTATGCGTTCCCCTGATTTTTTTCTTGATTTGATGTTGCTGAGTGTCACTGGCGTGCGGGTTTTGTCGGTCTTCTGCATTTGAGTGTACCTTCTTGGATATAAGTGGTTGCCGGACACGGTCATAAGCCGGGTTCTGTAACCCTGGAAAAACCAGGGCGGTGATCATTCATCTGGGATGCCGGTTGCCCGGCACCTCGAGCGACCTACCCGGGAGTCTCGGGCGGACCACCCTCAAACACCCCCCTATTTGGTCTTGCTCCGGGTGGGGTTTGCCAAGCCCGCAATGTCACCACTGCGGCTGGTGAGCTCTTACCTCACCTTTTCACCCTTACCACCGCACGGAAACGCGCGCAATGGCGGTCTATTTTCTGTGGCACTTTCCCTGGGGTCGCCCCCGGTCCGTGTTACGGACCACCCTGTCCTGCGGAGCCCGGACTTTCCTCCACGCCTTTTTGACAAAGGCATGGCGATCACCGGCCGTGTCCAACAACCATCTGAATAATAAGGCGGTTGGCGTGGAATAGCAATGAAATAACCAGGGAGTGGCTGATCCCGGATTGGGCTGATTGATTTTGCCGGCGAACGCTTTCGTTCGGGCGTTTTGGCCGGGGCGGCCTCCACGGATGACACGCTCCGGTCTTACGCCTGCCTGCGCTGGCCTGCAAAGTGGCCGTCCCTGGCCACATTGCAGGTGCAGGGCGTCCTGCCCTGCACCCCTGTCGGGGCCTGAAGCGCTCCGGCAGGCTGACCTCCCGCTAAAGCCATCCGTGGAGGCCGCCCCGGCCAAAACGCCCCCGCCCTGCACGTCAACCATCTGAAACGCCTGAATTCCGGCCCCCGAAGGGGCTGTTGGTTTTCAGGATTTCAGTACAACAATCTGATGAGTTCCGGTCATCGCATCGATAATCCGTTTCGTTTTCAGGAAGTAAGATACCTCTCGATTTTCTTTTCTCCTTCACTCAGATCATGCCGCGACTTCATGTTGAAATGAAGGATAAAACGCTTAACCTATTGGCAGCAATTTTGCTCTCCATTGTTACCCTGAGAAGTGTCCAGGATCTCCGAGTTTTTTTTGAACCTCGATGATGGTTTCTGCCTGCTTGAGTTTCTCCGACAAGCCGCCTGTTATTCTGTTGTAACCGGGCGACCTTTTGAGCTATCGGGTTGACTTTACTGTTTTCGTGTGAGAACTCCTATCCGTTCTGCACTAAAATTTGGCAAGAAGTTGGTGTCTCACTTACATTGACACAAAGGGCAGAGAGTAAATGAGATCAGTAATGGCAAGAGAGGAATTGCGCCGGGGCGGCCTTGCGTCTGGCAAACAGGGCCATGAAAAAAGAACAGTTCAGTGAATTACCGCCACCTCCACATCCCCTTCTTTTCTCAATACGTTGATACTTACATTTTCATCGTGCCTTCGCAGGACAAGGTCCACCAGTCCGTTCCACGTCCTCAGGTTCGTTACATGTACCTCGTTAAGATATGGAGGAAGCAGGGGATGGCAAAAGCTTATCTGAGGCTTTTCCTGCCTGAAGTTCAGGCCGAGACAGGCCTGTAACAGGCAGAACACCGACGCGCTTGCCCAGGCCTGGGGCAGGCAGGCCACGGGGTAAAGGGTAGGGGCTTCACCGGGCCTTCGTTCAAAGCCGCAGAAAAGTTCAGGAAGCCTGTGGAGGTCCATGTATATGCTGGCATCGAAAAGTCCCGTCATGACCCTGAGGGCCATCTCCCTGAAACCATACCGGGCAAGCCCCAGGGCGATGATGGCGTTGTCATGGGGCCAGACGGATCCGTTGTGATAGGACATGGGATTGTAGCGCGCCTCCCTGTCCGACAGGGTTCTTATGCCCCATCCGGAAAAAAGATCCGGCCCAAAGAGCCGTTCCGCCGCCCTGACGGCCCTTTCAAAGGGAACGATGCCTGTTAAAAGGGCGTGCCCCGCGTTGGATGCCGCCACCTCGCAGCGCCTCTTTTCCCCGTCCAGAGCCAGGGCATAAGTGCCTCCTTCTTCCCACCAGAATCGCAGGTTGAATTCCTGTTTCAGCCTGCGGGCCTTTTCACGAAGGCCCTTCGCCAGGTCCTCCATGCCCAGGGCCTTTGCCAGGCACGCCCCTCCGCGATATGCCCCGTAGCAATAGGCCTGGACCTCGCACAGGGCTATGGGGCCTCTGGCAAGGGATCCGTCCGCGTGGAACACGGAATCATCCGAGTCCTTCCAGCCCTGATTGACAAGGCCTCTGGGGCTGCGCCTGCGGTACTCAACGAATCCGTCGCCGTCGCTGTCTCCGTATCGTTCTATCCATTCAAGGGCCAACTCCAGGCTGGGCCAGATCGATTCGATAAGCTCCAGATCCCCGGTCCTCTGGTAGTAGTACCATGCCAGCACGACGAATAATGGGGTGGCGTCAATCGTTCCGTAATACTGGCTGAAGGGTACCTGTCCGCAGGCGGCCATCTCTCCCAGGCGCATCTCGTGGAGGATTTTTCCCGGTTCCGCTTCCTTCAGCGGATCTGATTCCCCGGCCTGGGTAGCGGACAGAAAACCAAGGACCCCCTTTGCAAGCTCCGGGTTCACCCACAAACACTCCATGGCGGTGATGATCCCGTCGCGGCCGAAAGGGGTGCTGAACCAGGGCACCCCTGCATAGGGATAAGGCCCGTAGGGGGTGTTGGTAGTAAGCATGTGAAGATCTGCAACCGACCTGTTTATCCAGTCGTTGAACTGCTCGTTGGAGGTAAAGATGGAACACTGAAGGTTTTTTGCGGCCTTCAGGTCGTTGGCCGTCCTGTCCACCATCAACTTGTGGCGTTCATGCCCCGGTCCGCTGTGGAGTCTGCTTTGCCCCTGGATCTCGCAGCAAAGATGCAGAAAGAGGTCCCGCGTGCCCCTGGGAGCCAATTGAAGCCTGTACCTGAAACACGAAGGGGTAATTTCGTCAGGGCCGGGCCTTGACGAAAGTCTTGTGTATCGAGCCACATCATCCAGCCCCCTGTAGCCGAGGATAACTTCATTATTAGCTATATGAGGCTCTAACAGCTCTCCCCGGTATCTTCTCTCTGTGCCCCGCACCTCGAAGATGTCTGCAAAATCTGCCTTGAATTCCAGGGAGATTTCAAGTGATACAGGCTCAAGGGAGTAATTGCTGAGACGGATGTGCTCATAGCATACCCCGTCCCACAGGAGCTTGGACCGGAAGATGTGGATGCTGGCCTGTGGGAGATACCCCCCTCCGGCCTCCTTGACGCACACCTCAGGGTTCGCCAGGTCCACGGTCAGGAGGCTGTTGTCGCTTTTGACCGTGGAATTCAGGAGCAGGGGCCGCTTGCCGTTTATCTTGAGTTCCAGGGCGGAGAGAAACCGGGAGTCCTGCCGGTATATCCCGTGTTCCCCCCTGCCTATGAACTGGATGTCCCCGAAGCGGTCGAATATGCCAAAGGTGTCCCCGTGCTTGAGGACCCTGGTCCTGTCGTCTATCCGGGTGGATGTAGCCCGGACGAAGTACTGGTCATCAATACATATGAAATCAGTGGACGGCATGGCTCTCCTGTCCCCTGGCGGCCGTCATCGGCCTGTAGCTGTCATAGACCATCTCCCTGTACAGGCTCAGGTAATCTCTGGCCATGCGTCTTGCAGAGAACCGCTCCTCGAAGTACTGCCTGCACGCCATCCTGTCTACGTGTTCGAGCTTTTGCACGGCCTTCACCGCCTGGTCCAGGTCGTCGACCACGAATCCACTCAGCCCATCAACCATCACTTCCGGAACCGATCCCCTTCTATACGCCACCACGGGTGTACCGCAGGCCATGGCCTCTATCATCACCAGGCCGAAGGGCTCAGGCCAGTCTATGGGGAACAGCAAACCCAGCGCCCCTGCCAGAAATTCATTCTTTTCCGCGTCACCCACCTCTCCCAAAAATTCTACAAGGGGATTGGACAGAAGGGGCTTTATCTTTACATTGAAATATTCCTGGTCGGCCTTGTCCACCTTGGCCGCGATCTTCAACGGTATGCCGGCCCTCTTTGCGATTTCAATGGCTCTGTCCGGACGCTTCTCCGGGGAAATCCTCCCAAGGAACGCGAGGTATTTCCCTGGAACAGGGGAGGGGGAGTACAGGTCTTCAGGGAGCCCATGATAGACCGTGGCCCTCCAGTTTGCCCAGGCAAGGGGCCGCCTCTGATGATTGGAAATGGAGACAAGGGGCATGTCCTTGAATTCCATGTAAAGCGGCTGCAAGTCTGGGATGTCCAGCCTTCCGTGCAACGTGGTCAGATGGGGTGTGTTCACCCTGCGGGCCAAGGGAAAGTGTATGTAATCTATGTGAAAATGTATAACATCAAAGGAGTCGGCGGACTTGAATACCTCTTCCAGCAGGAGCACATGGTGAGCAAGCGGGTCACGCACCTCCGGGTTCAGTCTGAGCGCCCTTGGGCATATCCCCCGCAGCCTCGCCTTTGTCCGGGAGTCAAGGCTCGCGAAAAGCGTGACATCATGTCCCATCCTGGCGAGTTCCTCTGTGAGATAAGAAACGATCCTCTCGGTGCCTCCATAAAGCTTTGGGGGAACACTTTCATGAAGAGGCGCAATCTGGGCGATTCTCATCTCTGGTACACCTCCTGGCCAATGATTTTTATGATCTGGAATTCTCGTCCTTCATCGCACATGGACGCTTGTTAAACGACTTCGTGCCCTTGAACTTGAAGGGGTTGCCCACTCAAGGCAGGGCAGTTTTCAGCCGCTACAGTCAGAAGCCATTGAGACAACCTTCAAAGCTGCACGGTAACAGTATGTTTTTTTATGCTGGTTCAGGAATTTTGAGGTAACACTACCCCGACAAAAAATATGTACGCCCACATTGGAAATCAAGGGGGAGGTGGAGCGGCAGTTTTGGCAAAAGGCTGGAGTGCCGAAAAGGCGTATGAATTTATGGGCTCGTTATGACCGGGCCCTCGCAGCCATGGGCGGGCATGTCATCATGTCATGGTGAATGGAATCTATCTTTCATCCGCCTGTGAATCTGTAGAGTGGGTGGTGCCCCCGGCAGGATTCGAACCTGCGGCACCAGGATTAGGAATCCTGTGCTCTATCCCCTGAGCTACGGGGGCAATATGAAAGGCATGTGAGAGTTAACATGCTGGCTATTATAATGTCAAGCCACTTTTGTTGCCAGGAGGTGTATGCATTGGTGTCGGCGTTTCCCATGGTTTATTTTTGGGGACGGACAGCCGGTTATTTGCGGATTCCGTGGTTGGGGCGTCTTTAATTTCCTGTTTTTTTGTTGACATGGCGTTGAGTATCCCGTAGTCTGCTATGAATAGTTGATGGGGTTTTATCCATCCGTCTAAACAGGCATGGATCGGATGTGGCCAACATCAACGGGAATGACACTGTATGGACCAGAAATTCCTTCATGGCGGACTTTCCGTTAGGGCTTCTAGAACCATAAGTGTATTACATGGGACTGATGTACCCGGATTTTGTAGGAAAGGAGGTATAGCCATGGCAAAAGGAACAGTCAAATGGTTTAACGATCAAAAGGGCTTTGGATTTCTGTCACAAGATGATGGTCCAGATGTGTTTGTGCACTACAGCGCCATTCAGGGTAATGGATTTAAAACCCTGGAAGAAGGCCAGAGCGTGGAATTTGATGTAGTCGATGGCCCCAAGGGACCGCAGGCAGCCAATGTCCGCGTTTAATTGAAAAAGGCTTAAACCCGAATTGTATATTTCAAGTGATGGAAAATTCCATATCCACTGCCTTGCGTTATATATAATCCGGATTAATGCTTGAGTTTAAAGAGCGAGTTTTAATGCAAAACTCGCTCTTTTTTTGTCTTTGCCTGGAGCGAGTCTGGGGCATTCCTGTATCCGGTTCAGGGATTGATTGAATCATAACATTATTAAAAAAGGGAAAATAATGAAACTTTATATAGGGAATTTGCCGTTTAGTACCGGGGAAAAAGAAGTAAGGGAACTGCTCGAACAATATGGCACCCTGGATTCCTTCAGCTGGATTACGGATAGAGACACTGGAAGACCCCGCGGTTTTTGTTTTGCCGAGATGAATAATGCCGAGGCTGATGCCGCCATTAAGGCGCTCAATGGTAAAGATTTCGGCGGGCGTGACCTCAAGGTAAACGAGGCGAAGGCTCGCGACAAACGTCACCGTCGGCGGTCCTGGTAACCCGGTAAATAAGGGGTAGATGGTCTGGTAAGGCCATGTAGGGCTGGTGAGCGGTTGTTTTTTGGTTATTGTTGATACTTAGAATACCTTGACACCGAGGCCAAATCTTGTTATCAACACAACGCCTCCAGAGGTATATTGCATGCAATTATGGAAGGCGCGTAGCTCAGGGGGAGAGCGCTACCTTGACGCGGTAGAAGTCGGCGGTTCGATCCCGCCCGCGCCTACCAACAAAACATGAAACTATAACCAAGGCATCTTTCTCGTCCTCAAGAGGCGAAGATGCCTTTTTCACTTTGGGCCACCATGAAAGATATTGATCAAGCTGAAATTATTAAGGTTACCCTGCCTGATGGCAGCAAGGTGGAAGCTCCGAAGGGCAGTATTGCCGCTGATGTCCTGTCATCGGTGATGGGGGGGAAAAAGGCCAAAAAGGTTGTGGCCGTCAAGGTCGATGGCATTCTGGCGGATGTGTCGGCTCCCCTTGAGCGTGATTGCCGTCTTACGGCATTAATGCCTGAGGATGCGGAAAGCCTTGAAATTTTGCGTCATTCCGCCGCTCACATCATGGCCCAGGCAGTAAGAGAGCTTTTCCCTGGAACCAGGGTGGCCATAGGTCCTGCCATCGAATCGGGCTTTTATTACGATTTTGATCGCGAGCAGCCCTTTACCGCAGATGATCTTAAAAAGATCGAGAAACGCATGAAGGAGATTGTCAAAAGGGCCGCTCCCTTCTCAAGAATGGAGATCCCCATCCAGGAGGCCTTAAGCCTTTTTTCAGAAATGGGAGAGACCTATAAAGTAGAGCTTATCAAGGATCTTGAGGCCCAGGGAGAAAAACAGGTCTCCCTTTACTCCCAGGGCGATTTTACAGATTTGTGCAGGGGGCCTCACATTCCTGACACAGGCCGTCTCAAGGCATTCAAACTTACAGGCGTGGCCGGTGCCTACTGGAAAGGGGACGAGAAAAACCCCATGCTCCAGCGCATTTATGGTACAGCCTTTTTTGACAGGAAGTCCCTCAAGGAGCATCTTGCCAGGCTGGAGGAGGCCAGAAAGAGGGATCACCGCCGCCTGGGGAAAGACCTTGACCTGTTTTCCATCCAGGAGGAAACCGGCCCCGGGCTGATCCTGTGGCATCCAAAAGGGGGGACCATACGAAAGGTCATTGAGGATTTCTGGAGAGATGAACATCTGAGAAGGGGCTACGACATACTCTTTACCCCGCATATAGCAAAGAGGAATCTGTGGAAGACCAGTGGCCATCTGGACTTTTACAGCGAGAATATGTACTCCCCCATGCAGATTGACGAGGTCAACTACCAGATCAAACCGATGAACTGCCCCTTTCACATCGCCATTTACAATTCCAGGAGGCGAAGTTACAGGGAGCTTCCTTTCAGGTGGTGTGAGCTTGGAACGGTTTACCGCTATGAGCGCACCGGCACCCTTCACGGGCTTATGCGGGTCAGGGGGTTCACCCAGGACGACGCCCATATATTCTGCCGGCCTGATCAGCTTGATTCGGAAATAAACGAAATACTTGATATGACGCTCTATGTGTTGAGGGTGTTCGGTTTTGACCGTTATGACATATATCTTTCCACCAGGCCTGATAAGTATGTGGGCGCAGAGGAGAACTGGGAGCGGGCCACTTCCGCCCTGCGCAGCGCCCTTGAGGCCCAGGGCCTGGGATACGAAATTGATCCGGGGGAGGGGGTTTTCTACGGCCCGAAAATCGATATAAAGATTAAAGACTGTCTGGACCGATCCTGGCAATGCTCCACTATCCAGGTGGACTTTAATCTGCCTGAAAGATTCGACATGAAATACATGGGAGAAGACAGCCAGCCGCATGCCCCCATCATGATACACCGGGCACTTTTAGGCTCCCTGGAAAGATTTTTCGGCGTGCTTATAGAACATTATGCCGGCGCCTTCCCTCTTTGGCTTGCCCCGGTGCAGGTAACGGTGCTTACCGTGACCAACCGGCAGGACCAGTGGGCTGCCAAGGTAACGGCTCTTTTGAGAGATGCTGGCATCAGGGCCGAAGCAGACCTCAGGAACGAAAAGCTGGGTAAGAAGATACGCGAGGCCCAACTGGCCAAGGTTCCCTATATGCTGGTTCTGGGAGACGAGGAGTCGGCAAATAATACGGTAAGTCCGCGGACCAGAAAAGGCGAAAACCTTTCGTCCATGGGTGTGGATGACTTTATAGCAATGTTGAGAAAGGAATTGAGAGAAGTCTTTGACAGGTAGGTTCATCCAGAACTGACTGGAGAGGAGGTGTAAGATCGCCAAGGAACACAACAAGGTAAACGTCAACAGACAGATACGTGCCCGTGAAGTACGTCTGATTGGACAGGGGGGGGAGCAAATCGGAATATTGCCTCTGGAGGACGCTCTCAACCGTGCAAGAGATGAGGGGCTGGATCTGGTTGAAGTGGCACCGCAGGCCAGGCCGCCGGTTTGCCGGATCATGGACTATGGCAAGTTCAAGTATGAGCAGAGCAAAAAGGCCCAGGAGGCGAAGAAAAAGCAGACCTTTATCCAGGTCAAGGAAATCAAGATGCGTCCCCGGACCGATGTCCATGACATGAATGTGAAAAAGAAAAAAATCCGGCGTTTCCTGGAAGCTGGGAACAAGGTCAAGGTTACCGTAAGGTTTCGTGGACGTGAGATAGTTCATCGCGATCAGGGCCTGGTTATGCTGAAAAAAATCGCGGAAGAGATGTCTGATATCGCAAATGCGGAACATATGCCCGCGATGGAAGGCCCTACCATGAATATAATACTGGCACCTAAAAAGGATTGACCTTAACCCTTAAAGGGTTTAAATGTTGGCGGTCGATGTTCGTTCAGAACAGACAGGCCTTTTTTGTCTTTTTTAACAGGTGTTGTCGAGGAGTATATATTATGCCAAAGATTAAAACCAAGCGGGCAGCAGCCAAGCGCTTTAAAAAGACCGGAAACAACAAATTAAAGTACCATAAACAGGGAAAAAGCCACCTCTTGACCCATAAAAATCGCAAACGCAAAAGGAATCTCAGGAAGCCTGCGATTATATCGGACAGCATGGTCAAACCTTTGAAGCGAATGCTGCCTGGATCATAAGTTTAAAAGGGGGAAAAAATGCCAAGGGTAAAACGGGGTTTTAAGGCCCGTCGTCGTAGAAAAAAGATATTAAAACAGGCCAAAGGATACTGGGGAGCAAGGCACCGCTGTTTTAAGCAGGCCAAGGAAACCGTTGAAAAGGGTCTTACCTATGCCTTCAGGGACAGAAAAGCAAAGAAAAGGCTTTACCGGAGGCTGTGGATCGCGCGCATCAATGCCGCCTGCAGGTCCCATGGCCTTTCGTACAGCAGATTTATCGGTTCCCTGAACAAGGCGGGTGTGGCAATCGACAGAAAGATAATGGCAGACCTGGCAGCAACCGATCCCAAGGCCTTTGAGGCCCTGGTGGAGGCTGCAAAGGCTGTTTGAGCCGGTCCATGAAGGATCGTCTGGCAGAGATAGAGTCCGAGGCGCTTGCCGCTATAGACAAGGCCCCTGATATAGATGCACTGGAACGGATAAGGGTCCGTATACTGGGAAGGAAAGGCAGCCTGACCCAGATCCTGAAGGGCCTGGGAAAGCTGCCTCCTGACCAGAGGCCAGAGGTGGGTCGCACGGCCAACCAGATAAAAAAGGCGGTTGAGAAACGTCTGAAGGCCAGGAAGAAAGAGCTGAAGTCCGGAGGGTATGCGGGGTTGCTGAAGGGGTTTGATCCCACGCTGCCAGGCAGATCCCGGCCTTTAGGCCATCTTCATCCCATTACCCAGGCCATGGGGTTGATCTGTGCGGTTTTTGAGCGCATGGGGTTTGATATCGCGAGAGGCCCTGAGATTGAGCTTGATTTTTACAATTTCGAGGCACTCAATATTCCGCCCGATCATCCCGCAAGGGACATGCAGGACACCTTTTACGTGGATGAGAAGGTCCTGCTTCGTACACACACATCGCCCATCCAGATCCGGACCATGGAAAAGACCTCTCCGCCACTCCGGATAATCGCGCCCGGAAAGGTTTATCGGTGTGATTCTGACATCACGCATACCCCGATGTTTCATCAGGTGGAAGGCCTTATGGTGGACCATGACGTATCATTCGCCCACCTTAAGGGCATCCTCACCGCTTTTGTGCATCAGGTTTTTGATCCACAGACCGCGGTGAGGTTCAGGCCGAGTTTTTTCCCGTTTACAGAACCCAGCGCCGAGGTTGACATACAGTGCGTAATATGCCGGGGCAAGGGATGCAGGGTCTGTTCTCATACCGGCTGGATAGAGGTGCTTGGCGCGGGCCTCGTGCATCCGGAGGTTTTCAGGCACGTAGGCTATGACCCTGAAGAGTTCAGCGGTTTTGCCTTTGGGCTCGGGGTGGAACGGATAGCCATGCTCAAATATGGCATTGATGATATCCGCCTCTTTTATGACAACGATATCGGTTTTCTCCATCAATTCTAACCGGCTTTAAGGCATTGCTCTATGTTGGTTCTCACATCCTGGTTGAAGGAATTTGTGGATTTTGAAGTCTCGGTGGACAGGCTGGCCGAGGATCTTACCCTTTGCGGTCTCGAGGTGGAGGCCATATATCCCGCATATCCATGGTTATCCACGGTAATAACGGCAAGGATCGAGGAGGCGGTTCCCCATCCGGAAAAAGAGGGGCTGAAGATTTGCCGAATAAATTGCGGTGACCGGGAAATACAGGTGGTTTGCGGTGCCCCTAACGCGGATAAAGGGCTTTTGACCGCTCTCGCACTGCCTGGCACTGAACTGCCCGAGCTGGGTGAGGTCGCTGAAACCTCTATTCATGGCATCCAGTCCCAGGGCATGCTCTGTTCAGAGGCAGAACTTCTGGTTGGAGATGATGCCTCTGCCATCATGTCCATTGATCCGGTCGAGGGCGCGAGTCCCGGAGCCCCTGTCTCCAGCGTGCTGAACCTGGATGACGACTGGGTCCTTGAGATAGGCGTTACTCCGAACCGGGCGGACTGCCTGAGCATACTCGGCGTGGCCCGGGAGGTCTCCGCTGTCTATAACCTGCCGATCAGGCAGCCCGGGGTCCTTCACGGGGTGTGTCCCGATGGGGGCGATGCGGTTCCCATACGTATCGAGGCCCCTGAGTTTTGCGGCAGGTATTCCGGAGCAGTCCTTGAGGGCGTCAGGGTCGCTCAGTCACCGGCCTGGATAAGGCACAGGCTCATTGCAAGCGGTATCAGACCGATAAGCAATATCGTGGATGTAACCAATATCGTTCTCATGGAAAGAGGGCAGCCCCTGCACGCCTTTGACCTGGATACTCTTCAGGGGCCTGAGATTCGGGTCCGGACCGCCTCTGAAGGCGAGTCTATTGTCACCCTGGACGGTAAAAGCCGTGAGCTTTCACCCGGGATGTTGGTTATAGCCGACAGAAATCGGCCTGTTGCCGTGGCCGGGGTAATGGGAGGCGCGGAAACCGAGGTCTCGGATCGTACAGGCAGGCTTCTTCTGGAAAGCGCGTGTTTTGCCCCGTCTCAGGTCCGCAGAACGGCAAAGATGCTCAAGCTTCCTACAGAGGCCTCATACAGATTTGAACGTGGAGTGGATCCGGAGGGGACGGTCACGGCGCTCAACAGGGCGGTTGAGCTTATGGGCAGTCTGTCTCCAGGCCTCAAATGCACCGGCCTGGCGGATGAATATCCCGTGCCACGGGAGCCGAAAACCATAAAGGTTCGTCCTGGCCGTGTTAACAGCCTGTTAGGGATTCAGGTCCCTGCGGAACAGATCCTCGACATCCTTGGCAGGGTAGGGCTTGATCCGGAAATCAGCGAAGATGGAGCGGAGATACGGGGGAAATGTCCTTCTTACAGGATGGACCTCTTTGAAGAGATAGATCTGGTGGAAGAGGTGGCAAGGCTGCATGGCTTTCACAGGATTCCCACGGAATCCCCAAGGGCGGCCATAGACGCCAGTGCCCTTGATCCCTTTGAAAAAGTCTCACGCTGCCTGAAAAATCTGCTGTTCGCCCAGGGCCTGACCGAGGTTATCTCATACAGTTTTGTTTCCCGAAAAAATTTAAAGGCCCTCGGGTTCCCTGACAACGACAAAAGGATGTGTCCAGTGCGTCTTCAGAATCCATTGTCAGACGATCAGACCGTCATGAGGACAAGCCTGATGCCGTCTCTTCTTCTGACGGTTTCCCGGAATCAGGCAAGGCGCAACATGGATCTCAGGCTTTTTGAAATGGGTTCAGTGTTTTTCTCCAGGGGCGGTGGCAGCCTGCCTGAGGAGGAGTACAGGCTTGCCGCTGTCTGTTGTGGGGCAAGGCACCCTGAAGGCTGGGCATGGCCCAGGGAGGCCATGGATTATTTTGATTTGAAAGGCGTGCTGGAGCAGGTGCTTTCCGGCGTGGGAATAAGGAATTGGCGGCTGGAGCTTGGTGCACCGGATGACCCTTATTATACCCCGGGTACAGGGGTCAGAATTTTATGCCGGGATGAGTTGCTTGGCACCATGGGGCAGGTGCATCCGGATGTCGCGGATCTCTATGGCATTAGTGGCATAGTATTTTCCTTTGACCTGAGTTGTACGGCCCTGTTGCAGGCATCTTCAGATAAAAAGGCCTTCAAACCCCTGCCCAGGTATCCTTCAGTGGAAAGGGATATTGCCATCATATTGTCCGGGGATATTCCCGTTTCTGCCCTGCTGGACAAGATAAACAGCCAGAACATCGAGATCCTGGAGCAGGTAGGGATTTTCGATGTCTACAGCGGCAAACCCATTCCTGAGGGTTACAGGAGCATAGGCCTGAGATTCAGATACCGGGCTATGGATCATACCCTTTCTGATTCAGAGGTTGCGTCAGTGCATGCCCCTTTGGTAAAGATGATAACAGAAGATTTCAATGCCCGGCTGAGAGATTCCTGACCGGATGGAAACCCTTACGAAAAAAGAACTTGCCCGGGCAGTAAGCGATCGGATGGGGTATTC
>JALVVK010000030.1 GCA_027023445.1 Deltaproteobacteria bacterium
GGTGGACAGCAACTCCACCAGTCTCATGGGGGTAAGATGCCCCTGTCTCACAAGTTCCAGGCTGAGCGGAAGGGAGGTTTCAAGCCCGACGATCCCGTTGGCCGCGAGCTGAAACTCGCAGTCCTTTTCCAGTGTGCTGTGAGGCGCATGATCAGACGCGATGGCATCCAGCGTGCCGTCCTTCAGGGCGTCAATCACTGCCACGCGATCCTGCTCTGTTCTCAGGGGGGGATTCATCTTCGCGTTGGTATTGTAGCCCATTACAGCTTCTTCGGTAAGGCTGAAATAATGCGGGGCGCTCTCTGCCGTAACCTTTACCCCGCGCGCCCTGGCCGCACGGATGATCTCAATGGAGCCCCTGGTGCTCACATGGGCGACATGCAGCCTTGCGCCTGCCAGGCCGGCCAGGGCAACGTCTCTGAACACGGCCACCTCCTCTGCCGCGCAGGGAATGCCCTTGAGCCCCAGGAGGGTGGAAACACGGCCCTCGTTCATAAGGCCCCCTTCAGAGAGACTGAGCTCCTCGCTGTGGGATATGATCAATGCATCGAAGCTTCTGGAATACTCAAGTGCGTGTCTCATGACAGCGGCGTCCCGCACCGGCAGGCCGTCGTCCGAGAAGGCAACCGCGCCGGATGAGAGAAGATCTGAAAATTCGCACAGGTCCGTACCCTGCTGCCCCCGGGTAATGGCAGCGACCGGGTATACCCTGGCCAGCGCGGCCTGTTTCGCCTTTTCCAGGATAAAACTGGTCACAGAAGTGGAATCGTTTACAGGTCTTGTATTAGGCATGCAGGCAACAGAGGTGAACCCGCCGCACACCGCGGCCAGGGAGCCTGATGCAATGGTCTCCTTGTATTCCTCGCCTGGTTCACGGAGATGCACATGCATGTCCACAAGCCCCGGAACAACCCATTTGCCCTTGAGATCAAGAACCAGAGCGCCATCGGGCGCTGGTATTGATGACTGTATATCCGTTACCCTGCCGTCTGTTACCAGCAGGTCTCCGGTTGTATCCATATCCTGGGACGGATCTATGATCCTGGCGCCTTTAAATAATATAGCTTTACTCACTGTGATCCTCTTGCTGTTTAGCCGCGGATCGTCTTCCTGCCCCTGGAGTCCACGTCTCCCGGTCAGGCCAGAAGCAGGGAGAGGATGGCCATGCGAACCGCAACTCCGTTGGTCACCTGGTCAAGGATTACAGACCACGGACCGTCCGCCACCTCCGGGGCCATCTCCACACCGCGGTTTATCGGGCCGGGATGCATGATAATGGCATCCGGGGCAATTCCTGAAAGACGTTCCATGTTAAGGCCGAAGGTCATAGAGTATTCCCTGTTGGAAGGCAAAAGTCCCCTGGCCTGCCGTTCCTTCTGTATCCTCAGGGCCATTACCACGTCTGCCCCGTCCAGGGCGTCATCCAGCCTGAATTTCACTCTGGCGCCAAGGTCCTCAAGATATGGCGGCAGAAGGGTCGCGGGCCCGCATACAGTCACCTCGGCCCCCATTCGGGTAAAGGCCATGATGTCTGAATGGGCAACCCTGCTGTGGGCAATATCCCCGATAATTGCCACCTTGAGTCCCTTAAAAGAACCCTTGGCCTCCCTTACGGTAAAAAGATCCAGCAGGGCCTGGGAAGGATGCTCATTCATGCCGTCTCCAGCATTGATAATGGAGGTATCCAGGTAGCGCGCGAGCAGATGGGGCGCACCGGAAAAGGGGTGTCGCATGACAATGGCATCCGGTCGCATTGCCTGGATGTTCCTGGCCGTATCTATCAGGTTTTCTCCTTTTTCCACGCTGCTGGCAGATGCGGATATGCCCACTGTGTCCGCACTGAGACGCTTGGCCGCAAGTTCAAAGGAAAGCCTTGTCCTGGTGCTTGGCTCAAAGAAAACATGCACCACCGTCTTTCCCCTCAGCGGAGGCACCTTTTTTATCGGCCTGTCCAGGATCTCCCTCATGGATTCCGCTGTGCGCAGAATAAACTCGATTTCATCCGGGGAAAGGTGGGATATGCCGAGTATGTGACTGGAATTCAGGGAATTCATGCCGAAAAAAAGCCTCCTTTCCCAAAAAAAGGAGGCTCTGGAAATTCATTTCCGCCGAAATATGATTTTCTTTCAGCATTGCCTGTCATGGTATAGGGGCTTTTATCACAACAGGTGGCAAACCGTCAAGAGGGCACGGAACCGCCATCTGCTATCTGGAAAGGTGTTTCTGCATGAAGGATGAAAGGCCCATTCTGTTTCCCTCTTCCCACCATTTCTTCAGTAGTTGTCCTGTCTCGGACCGAAGCGGCCAGCCTTCCCCGAGTTTTTCGCACAGGTAATCCCACATTTTCCCTGCTCCGATATAGCCCTGAAAATAATCCAAGGAATAAAAATCAGGCATGAGATCAAAAAGATATGTTTCAGGATCATAGCGGAAACCAGTTTCCCTTTCCATGATTTCAGCATAGAATTCCTGGCCCTTCCGCAGTCTTCCGAGCCGGAAGTTCTCCATTTCAATGACGAATTTTGCGGCATAACGCCTGGTGAGCGCCAGCCACTTGGTGGCATGGATGTCTGATACGGTTGCGGCCGTATCCGCGTCCAGATCCAGCACCCCCTGCAGAAAAGGCCGCGACACGCACATTTTTTGAAGCAGAAAAGCGAACGCCTCGGTGAGCGCCGCCGATTGGAAAAAATCCTTTTCCGCCGGGCTGTGCTCCGGATCGGTAAAGACAAAGCTGAGCGCGTGTCCCATTTCATGGAACAGGGATTCAAGATCCAGCCAGCCTTTCAGAGGACCGACCAGTATGCGCACATCTCCCGGAATATCTAACGGTATGCAGGATGACTGGCTGCCGGGTTTATCCAGGATGTGAATTGTCAGTTCCGGGCGGTTGTCAATGTGTATGTCCCACGTTTTAAAAAAGGCCAGCATTCTTTCAATCGTGACCTCTCCGGGGAAATATGCGTCCATGTAACGCAGGCCCAGCAGATAAATGGCGTCAAAACGGGTAGCCTGGCCCAGTTTAAGGCCGGTGATTTTCCCAAGCAGCGGTCCCATTCGTTGCAGATAGACATCCCTTGAACCTGAAAGGAATCCCCTTGCCGTATCTCTCGCCTTTTTCAGGGAAACGCCTTTTTTGCATTCGCAATAACTTATGTAATCAGGGTAATCCAGTTCTTCTTCCAGGAGGGTAAGCAGCACCTTCCATGTAAGGTGGCTGAACGGGGCAAGGAACCGGCACAGGGATCCCGCTTCATGGCTGAGTATCTCCCGTGCGTGATTATCCTGGGTGTCCTGGCACCAGGTAATGATATCGTTGAACGGGATCTTTTCCCCCAGGACTTCGGCCCTTGAGCCGTTCATCCATGTGCCAAGCATGGCCTGGAAGGGCTCAAGCCTTGTCCTCAGGAAGTGGTCCGCCGCCTGATGGTACACCCTGCCTGAGATGCCTGTTGTGCCGCACAGGGCCTTTACCCTTTTTACGTCGTCAAGGGAAACATTTACGGGCACAGCGTCCCATGAAGTTTTTGTTCCGAGCTGAAGGCTGAGATCACGCCTCCTGACGTACCTGGTAATGGAAAGAAGCCTGTCGGCCCATTCAGCACATGATGTTTGCATAGGCATGGAAACCCATCTGGTTAAGCCCGATCCCTGGTTGATTTTGCAGTTTATTTTTTATCCAGCAGATCGCGCACGGACCTGGCAAGTTCTTTTGGGGAAACGGGCTTTATGAGGAATTTCTTTATTCCGAGACGCTCTGCCTTCTCGGCGTTCATCTGTTCACTGAA
>JALVVK010000031.1 GCA_027023445.1 Deltaproteobacteria bacterium
GGCGGCAGTGACGCAACTGTCAAGGCCACCACTGACAAGACATATGGCAAGTGCTTTCTTGTTACTGGTATTCAATGGGATCACCACCGGATATGAGAAATAAACCACCACCCGTTCACATCACGCATCCGACACACAAAGGACAACACAGCAAACGGGCAAGTAAAATACTACAAAAGGTCACCTGGCGCCACATATCAGCCCACGCCCGGATAATTTTATAATATTGAACCTAAATCCTGCAATTGCCGAGTTTACCGAAGATGCAGGGCATCATGTTGCATGGAAAATTTGAGTTTGAATCTGTTATCCCGGATTATGCAGCTCGCAAGTTTGCCGAAGATGCGAGGCGGAGGGCACGCAGACGCGCTTTGGTACTTCAAGTGCCCGACAAAAAAGCAGATTCGGTAAAATTGCGAGCCCCTTGCGGCTTCAAATGCCTGAGGATCTATCACAGATTGATTGAACTTCACCTTTTAGGTGAAGGCACAACGGGAACAAATACATGCTAACCATGCAATAATTCAATGAAATTACTTTCTTCAGGCATTTGAAGTGCATAATCCGGGGTTATTTTCTCATTGCCTACCCGGAAGAAGTGTTGTAGTCTTAAAATCAGTTGTTTAGTTTCGGCGCTAATTGTATCTATTTTCATATTTTTTGTTTTTATATACAGTGAATCAATATTATTTGTATATCGCTTCCACGGGTCCACGAGTTATTTTCGCATCAGATTCCATCCTGAGTTCATGCACCCATTCCCCTCCTCATCCCCAAAGACTTAATCCAAGGGGAAATATTGCAAAATATGCCCCCCTGGACCTGTTAAGAGGTACATCTTAACTCAGTAGAAACAAGAAAGGAGAACAAAAAAACATGGTTGAAGGCCGAGTAAAATGGTTCAGCGTAGAGAAAGGGTATGGCTTCATTGAAACTGAAAGCCAGGGAGATATCTTTGTTCATTACACGGGGATCGAGGGCAGCGGGTTTCGTTCTCTGGAGGAGGGGGACAAGGTCGAATTCGAAGTGGAAGAAAATTCCCGCGGACCCAAGGCGGTAAATGTGAAAAAAGTGGCTGCGTAAACAATAACTCAATAAAAACATAAAAATGTAACAGAAGACCGGGGCAAGCCCCGGTTTCTTTATTTACAATGTTTATCAAAAGGCTTGCATAATTTTCAAAAACGAACCCCGCCCTGCGCAACTGTGACTTTTTTGTCCCTTCCCAAGACCATAACGGCTGACTTTTTTGTCTCACCACCAAAGATGGCCCTTTGCAGGTAAAGATAACCAATTAAAATTACAGATATAATATCCTCCAAACATCCAGGCATCATAATTGCAGGCATTACTGTTATATTGAATAATTCATCGAAAGCGAGTCATTCACAATGTTTTTCAAGGTACAACACACAATAAAAAACAGGGTAAAAGCCGCTGGAGTGGGCCTGCACACGGGAAAAATGGTTTCCATAGAAATTACCCCCGCCCCGGTGGATTCCGGTATATATTTCATCCGCAAAGACATCTCATCCGATTGCATCATACCGGCAAAATCAAAGTATGTGGTGGATGGCAGGTTTGCAAGCACCATTGGCGCGGGCGACGCCCGGGTCTCCACGGTGGAGCATCTTATGGCCGCGTTCTGGGCCGCGGGTGTTGACAATGCCTGCGTGGAAATCGACGGTCCAGAGGTGCCTGCCATGGATGGAAGCGCGGCACCTTTTATGGCCCTGTTGCAGCAGGCGGAAACACAGGCACAGGAAAAGAACAGTCGTTACCTGAAGATAGTGGAAGACTTCAGCGTGGAGGATGGAGACAAATCCATAACAATACGCCCGTCTGACTGCCTGAAGGTGGACTTCACAATAGACTTTCCCCACCCGCTTATTGCCACCCAACATTACAGCAGAAAGATTTCCCGCAAAATCTTTTCCAGGGAGATTGCCAGGGCCAGGACCTTTGGCTTCCTGAAAGAGGTTGAACTGCTTCGGAAAAACGGACTTGCCCTTGGCGGATCTCTTGATAACGCGGTGGTCATTGGAGACAAGGCGATACTCAACCACGACGGCCTGCGCTTCCCGGACGAATTCGTGCGCCACAAGGTGCTTGATCTCCTGGGAGACCTCTATCTCTCAGGCCTGCCTCTTATGGCCGAGATCACCGCGGTAAAAAGCGGTCACGCGCTCCATCACAGATTGGTGGACGAACTTCTCTCAAGACCCTATTTATGGCGAATCGTTGAACCCGCATCAGAAAACCGAGGGATATCCTCATGGGTCAGACCCGTAGAGGATATGGCTTCACAGTTTCTCCCTGTTTAAAAGGGGAACCGAATGTTCTTCCTGTCACTGAGGAGACACAGGACAATAATTCTTGCCGTGATTTCGGTCTGGATCATGAATTTCGCCGGCTGCGGCACTATTCTTTATCCCGAACGAAAGGGACAGGTAAAAGGCCGGATTGATCCTGGCATTGCCGTACTGGACGGCGTTGGCCTGCTGCTGTTCATTGTACCGGGCGTAATCGCCTTTGCCGTGGATTTCAGTAACGGAACAATCTACCTCCCTGAAAGACGCTCCTCTCTTGAATCCGATCCCGAAGGCCTGAACATGGTCAGGACACATCGGAATATCAATTTAAAATTGCTTGAAAAAGTTATACAAAAAAGGCTTCAGATCAATGCCGATCTGTCTGACGGAAAGGTACTCATACAAAAGGCTTCTTCAATAGATGAAATAAAGGACAGGATTTCGTTACTCAGTAAATCCTGACGGATCTCTATCCTGCGTATTGTTGTCTTAGCCAAGCCCTGTCTGTGTGGGCAAATACAAAATAACTCCCAACGATATCTGTCATTAGGCTATTTCTGGCCGGTTTTCCCGGTCAGACTGGCAATAAACTCATTCAGCTCACTGAATTTAAAGGGCTTGGAGATTACAGCGTCTACCCCCTGCTCTTTCAGCTCATCCTGTTCATATTCCGCGCCCCACCCGGTCAGGAGGGCTACCGCCCTGGCGCTTCTGAAGCTTCTGGCCCGGGAGGCGATGTCAAGACCGCTTACAACCGGCATGCCCAGATCTGTAAGAATGAGATCATAGGTGTGATCCTTCAGGTTCTCAAGAGCGGCTTCCGGGTTGGTAAATCCAAGGACCTCGTGGCCCTGGGCCCTCAGCATGGTCAGCAGCAGGTCCACTATCTGCTCCTCGTCGTCCACCACCAGGATTTTAAGCGAGCGATCATCCGCACTGTCCTGTGGTTCCGGAATTGGCTGAGATATATGTTGCATGCTGACGGGAAGTTCAAGACGGAAGGTGGTACCCGCGCCTGGTTCACTCTCCACGAGGAACTTTCCACCCGCGCCAACAACCAGGCCATAAGAAATACTGAGCCCAAGACCTGAATTCTCTACCCCCTTGGTGGTAAAAAATGGATCAAATATCCGTTGGCGTATCTCCGGATCAATCCCTGTACCCGTATCCTTCATCTCAAGGATCACCATCTCGTCCACACATGAAGTTCGGAAAGTAATGCTTCCGCCGGCAGGCATCGCGTCGATCGCGTTAAAGATGAGATTGGTAAGCACCTCCCTCAGATCCGATTCATGCATTGCTATGGCAGGCGTTTCAGAAAGCTCGGTCCGGATCCGCACGCTGATGCCCTTTTTCTGAAGATCGTTCTTCCACCGAGGCCTTGTAATCTCAATGGATTGCCGAATCACCCTGTTCGGACTGCAGCAGGCATCCCTGCTTTTTCGTCTTGCCCCGAAGGCGGTAAAGGTTTGAAGACGTCTTACGGTATGCGCCCCGTCGTTTACAGCGGTCTCTATGTTCTTTAGCCGTTTAATGGTCTCCGGATCGTGATGATCCCTTGACAGTAGTTCGACATTGCCCAGTATGGTGGTCAGGAGGTTATTGAAGTCGTGCGCGATCCCTCCCGCCATGGTGCCAAGCGCCCTGAGTTTTTCCGTCTGCATAAACCTTTCGGTTATGGCTTTTTGCTCCCTGAGGTCGTGTATTACCAGCATTCTGCCCTGAGGTTCACCTGCTGCCCCCTTGATAGAATGCAGAAAAACATGGGCAGGTATGGTTTCTCCATCCTTTCTTACAAGCGGCACATCATGCGCCTGGGCAACTCCCCGCTGTTCCAGGTAATTAAACAGGGCCCTGTAATCCTCCTTTTCAAGGAAAAAGGCCTCGGGACCAGTTTCGGCCAGTTGGTCCGGGGTGATATCAAACATGTTCAGAAAGCTGCTGTTCGCGTGGCGGATCGTTCCGTCGGGTGCCATGAGGCATATTCCCTGTGGCGCATTCTGTATCACGCACTCCATGTAACTGAGGGTGGACCTCAGCTCCTCGTTTCTTCTGCCAAGGTCGGCTGTTCTCGCCTCTACCATCTGCTGCATGTGCTGGTGGCTGAGCGACAGAACATCCCTTAACTGAAAGCCCTGAATGACATGGCCGATTACATTGGCAACGATAACAAGGTCCCTCTTGTGATAACGATCAAACTCTCTCGGCCTGGATGAACTCAGGTTCAAAACACCCTGGCCCATGAGAGGCAACGAGACGAGGCACCGGGGTTTCAATATGGCGTTTGGAACATCAGGAATTGGGGTATTCTCCGTATCTTCAATAAAAACAGGCGAATATGATTCATAGACCCTCCAGTCCACCCATTCTCCAGGAGTGAACCTGAGATTTTTATGGTAGTTCCCGGAACCCCTATCCATAAGTTGTGAAATATCCATAGCCGCCTTGAGATCCAGGGAATCGTTCACCGAATCGTACAACATAAGCGAGGCGTTTTCAAAATCCGTTTCCTCAAGCATTATGGTGACAATGGAATCCCAGAGATCCTGGAGCGTTTCCGACTTCGTGGCGGCCTCGGTAACGCGCAGCACGATTCCCAGGGAGCAAAGGGCCTCGTCCCTCTTCCGTTTGATATCAAGGAACAGCCCTGGATCACACGAAAATTCTGCCTTGCTGTCACCCTGAAGGTTCAGTTTGCAATTGTCCTTCATATTATTCCTGTAAGGCATCATAAAACCCATCCACACCGCTCAAAATGTCAAAAATCCTGTCTGCCTGTGCCTTATAGTCATCCAATTCCAGGCAGGATGCCTTCAGATCCTGCCGATCAGGGTCAGGGACGGGCGTATTGCCAGGCTCCTGGGCATACCGTGCCAGCTGGTTGGCAAGACGCACGACCGCGGTTTCCATTGAATATTTCCCGGCAGCGTCCGATTCATGATGGCATGCGATTACATGGCGGATGCCAGCTGGAAATCCCCATTTCGAAGCAAGCCAGTATCCGACCTGCGTATGGGTAAGTCCCAACTCCCGTTCTGCCTCGAACAGGCCGATGCCCTCCTTTTCCGCCCTTTGAAGTATTTCGTCAAAATAATCGGCAAGAAAGGCGGCGATAATCAATCTTCCGAAATCGTGCAGAAGCCCCATGGTATAATAGGGACCGGCACACCATTGTTTACCCTCGCACCGAGCCGCCAGCTCCTTGGAAAGGATCCCCACAAGAAGGGAATGTTTCCAGAAAAGATCGTGCATGAAGCTGGAAGACATATCCTTTTTGGCAAACTGCTGAATTATGACCGCGGTAACACATATGTTCTTGATTTCGTCAAAACCTATCAGGATGATAGCCCTTTCAAGGTCTTTTACCCGGCCTCTGTATCCGTAATAGGCGCTGTTGGCCATCCTCAGTATGCAGGAAGAAAGCCCCGGGTCTCTGGTAAAAAGATCTTTAAAATCCCGGACGTCGGCCTTTTCGTCCTGCATCAGCTCAATGATCCTGAAGAGTAAAGGACTTGGAGCCGGCACATGATCGGCAGACAGGATCAGCTGCCGCGCCTTTTGTGTCAGTGATTCATTTTTTTCAGGCATTCTATCCCTTTATCTTATTCGATTACGCCTTGCGGGCGAACCGGAAACGTCCTTTTTTCTGTTCCCCTGATCGGCAGATCCGGCAGGTTTGTTAACCTAAACTTTCATGCCAAATAGTGCTTCGCACCCCTGAGCATGAAAGTTGGCTCATGGCTCATAGGTGATAGTCACAAAAAATCACCTTGTCTCTTAAACCATGACCTATGAGCCATGACCTGTTTTCACGTTAAGAAACGACGGCAGCCTTTGTCATGAACGTCTGAAAGGGTTGCCCTTTTTCCGGTACGTGCCCATTCCAAGCTTGATGTGGCGGGCCCTTTCCCTGAGTCCCAGGAAGGATACCCAGGTCTTCCACTTCTCCACGTCCAGTGACACGTAATTGTTGAGCGCGTGGAATTCCCGGGGCCATTTTATGGCAATGGCAAAACGCCTGTCCGCCCCCTGTCCGGAACCCCTCTCGGGTTCAAGGCCGGCCTGGTGCCTGGCTGCCGTAACCATGAAATGGAGCCGGTTAAGGATGTTTACCTCGCTTGCCCCGGAATCCATGTCAAGGGAAAGCAGGTTCAGGTGAGGATATATCTCCTTCAGCTTCTTTTCCATTCCCCTTCCTGTGATGTGATTGGAAATGCATCCAAAGGGCTGCAGGCAGACAATGTTGCCGATCCCCTCGTTCAACATGGCAATCATGTCGGCAGTCAGAAGCCATCCCTCGCCGTACTGGTTTGCCAGGCTGATTACCTCGGCGGTCATTTCAGCCAGTTTTCTCAGGTCATGGGATTTCCGGTAGAATCTGAACCCCTGCATAACACGCTCAATCTGGCCCAGGTAGTGTTTTGTGTACATGTCCAGCAGCCAGAATTTGACGCGATCCACAAGGCAGCGTTTGAACCGTGCCTTCTGGTCATAGGTTTCGTTGATAAAACGCTGGGTGAAAAAGCTCTGGAGCGGAGGAAGGATTACCTCCACCTCCTGGCCGGAAAGCCAGTGGATGATGTCGCTGTTGCAGAAAAAATTGTATTTTACAAATATCTCGCCCACCACTCCGATCCTCGGGACGGGACCCTGCCTGGTCTCTATACTGTTGAAATCTTCAACCGCTTTCTTCAGGAGGTTAAAGAGATAATGGTAGTCGGCCTGTTCAATGCCCGGTTCCATCTCCGACAGGTATTTGATATGCAGCGCCCTGGATGTTCCGGGGACCCTTTCCCTTGCAACCGTCGCAAGGTACATCCTGGCCAGCGGGTCGGCAAAGATAATCCCCAGGGCCAGTCTTTTCACCAGCCCCTTTTCGTCAATCTCAAACCCCGGCTGTGTAATTTCCTCGTCTGAGAGGGCGATTACCGGCACATTATCAAGCCCGGCCGTGGCAAGGCCTTTTCTGACCAGGGACACATAAGAAGACGCCCTGCACTGGCCGCCTGTCTGCGTCAGGATAACAGCGGTTTTTTCAGGGTCGTACCGGCCTGACCTGAAGGCCTTGATGATATCGCCCGCGACAAGGATGGAGGGGTAGCACATATCGTTGTTGATGGTCTTAAGGCCCAGCTCAACCGAGATGTTGTCCTGGGGCGGGAGTATATCCACATTGTAGCCAAGGGGCCTGAAGGCGGCCGGAAGCAGCGGCGAATAAAAGGGTGAAAAGTACGGGGCGATGAGGGTTCTTTTCCGGTCCGCGCGCATGAAAAGGCGGGTGGGCCTGGACGCCCGGGCGCGTCTCGCCATGTTGTTGCCGCCGCCCGCGTTTTCCCTGACCGCCTCCAGCATGGATCGGAGCCTGATTTTGACCGCACCCAGGTTGGCGATTTCATCCATCTTGATAAGGGTATGGATTTTCCCGCCATTTCCAAGGATCCTTCCAACCTCGTCTGATGATATGGCGTCAGGCCCGCATCCAAACGATGTGAGCTGCACGAGCTGGGCGCAGGGGGTGCGGGTTACCCATCCGGCCGCAACATACAGCCTGTTGGTATAACTCCACTGTGTCAGGACATCCACGTCTTCGATGTGCGTGATGCCTGGCTCCAGGGGCACGGCGTTCTCGCTTATGACATCCACCCCCATTTCCGTCAGCAGGTTTGGCACGCCGTGGTTTACAAGCCGGTCCGTGTGATAAGGCCGGCCGGCCAGAACGACCACTGTCCGTCCCTCATCCTCTGCCCTGGCGACAAGGCCGCCGGCCAGTTCCCTCAGCCTCTGTTTGTACTCCCTCTGCGCGGCAAGTCCCTTTTCCACGCCTGCCGACACCCTCTTGCGGCCTATGCCGAACTGCCTGAAGAACAGGCATAACTGCTCTTTCAGCAGGTCGGTTCTTTTGAAGCTTACGGCCGGATTGTCAAGCGGGATTCCATACTCCTTGAGCGGGGCAACGGCGCTTTTTATGAGGTCCGGATACCCGGTGACCACCGGGCAGTTAAAGGTGTTGAGCGCATTGTCGTATTCCCGTTGTTCATAAACCACCGTGGGATAAAATATCCTGTCCACCCCTTTTTTGATAAGATCAAGCACATGGCCGTGTACGAGTTTTGCCGGGAAACAGATGTTCTCGGACATGATCGTCGGCGCGCCCTTCTCGTACAATTTAAAGTCAGAGGCCGGGGAAAGGACCACCCTGAAGCCGCAGGAAGTCAACAGGGCGCACCAGAAGGGAAAGTCTTCATACATGTTAAGACACCGGGGGATCCCGAAGGTAAGGAGCGGCCCGCCCTCAGGCTCCATGTTCCGGTCGAACAGGAGCCGTACCTGTTCCCGGATCAGGTTCCTGCCCCTGCGCGCCTTGTCCGGGTTGTTACTGAAATGCCGTTCGCAGCGGTTTCCCGTATAGAAATAGTTGCCGTTTCCAAATGAAAGTTTCAGCACAGTGCATCTGTTTTCACAGCCATTGCAGCGTATCTCTTTCCTGGAAAAATCGGTTCCGCTTTCCAGGTTCTCAATACACTTGAAGGAGGCATTGCGTCCCGCCTCTTTTGACCGAAAATTTGAAAGGGCGGTCAGGGCGGCGCCATAGGCCCCCATCAGCTCAGGGATGTCAGGTTTTACGACATCCCTGCCCAGGAGCAGCTCCAGCGCGCGCAACACGGCGGGATTACGGAATGTGCCCCCCTGGGCGATGATTTTGTTCCCCAGGACACCCGTGTCCTTGAGCTTCAGAACCTTGTAAAGGGCATTCTTGATGACGGAATAGGCGAGCCCTGCCGAGATATCGGGAATCGTGGCGCCTTCACGCAGGGCCTGTTTTACCTTTGAATTCATAAAGACTGTGCAGCGGGTTCCCAGGTCAAAGGGTGATTTGCTCACACAGGCCATCCGGGCAAAGTCCTGAACAGGGTATCCAAGAGAGCGGGCGAATGTCTCAATAAAGGAACCGCACCCCGATGAACATGCCTCGTTGACCTGGATCTCCGCCACGGCATGGTTGCGTATGGTAATGGCCTTCATGTCCTGCCCGCCTATATCCAGTATAAACGATACGTCCGGCTCAAAGTGGCGGGCCGCCCGGTAATGGGCCATGGTTTCCACTACGCCGTCATCAAGCCCGAACGCGGCCCTTACAAGGCCTTCACCGTAACCGGTGGCGGCTGTCCGCGCGATGCGGAAAGGGAATTCTTCCCGCGCCATTTTTCCCCTGAGCGCTGCAAGCCCGTCTTTCACGGCCCTTATTGGATCACCATTGTTTGAACCGTAATGGCCGAGGACAAGGTTGCCATCTTCATCTATCAGGACGATCTTCGTGGTCGTTGACCCGGAATCAATGCCCAGAAAGAGATTTTTCCCCTTTGCCATGACCGGGTTGATTTTGGGGACCCTGGCCTGTTCGTGTCTTTTCTGCCACGTCCTGAACCAGGATTCGCTTTCAAAAAGGGCGGAGAGCCTCTTTGTCCCTGTTTTTATCTTTTGTTTCCCGGAATTGCCGGGCACTGACATGATTCTGCTGATCCGGACACGGCACGGCTCCTGGTTCCTTGTTATGGCGGCTCCCATTGCGGCAAGCAGCTCTGAATGGCGGGGAATGATCATGTCTTCGGGATTTTTTATGCTGAGCAGGTTGGCAAAGGCCTTTCGCAGGTTCGCGTAAAACGTGAGCGGCCCGCCTCCGAACAGTATTTTCTTCTCTATGTTCCGTCCGCGGGCAAGGGCTGTGATTACCTGAAGGGCCACGGAGTGAAACACCGAGGCCGCGATATCTTCCCTGGACACATGGCGGCTCAGCAGGGCCTGGATGTCGGTTTTTGCAAATACCCCGCACCTTGAGGCAATGGGATAGGTGTTTGTGGATTTTGCCGCCAGGGAATCCAGTTCAGCGACCTCAACATCCAGAAGCACTGCCATCTGGTCAATGAAGGCGCCCGTGCCCCCGGCGCAGCTGCCGTTCATCCGGATTTCCGGGCGGAAACTCTCGTCAAAAAACACGATCTTTGAGTCTTCACCGCCCAGCTCGATAAAGGTCCTTACATCCGGGAACTTCTTCTCTATCAGGCTGGCAGATGCCACCACTTCCTGCACAAACGGCAGGCCAAACGCCTCGGCAACGCCCATTCCGGCGGACCCGGTAACCGCGAGGTCAAGCCTCACATCCCCCAGCTCTTCAACGGCCTCCCTGAAGATGGCCCGTGCCGTTTCCACGGTTCTGGCCTGGTGACGGCGGTAGCGGGAGAAAACCACCCTGTCATTCCCATCCAATATGATTACCTTGGCAGTGGTGGAGCCTATGTCGATTCCGGCAAAAAAGATATTGTCCATTTCCAGTTACACCTGCCTGTCTTCTGGTCCGGCATTGACACGTACAGTGCTCACAGCAAGGCACCTGTCGGATCTGTTCCTGGGGATATAATCCATTGTGCAGCAATAGGTATCTACCAGGGATACGATCATCGATTCCGCGTAGCGCGGAGGGATAACGGTAAGGGGCCACATGTGTTTCCTGATGATATCCTCTTCTTTTCTGGAAAGCCGGATTATCTTGCGCGCGTTCCTGAGCGCGATATTGTGGTGCCTGAACCCATGCAGCCTCGGGCCTTCACGCAGCCAGTCATAAAAAAAGAGATCATGCAGCAGGGCGCCGCGCACAATGGCGTCACAGTCAAGGCCAAGCCGCCTGCCCCAGAGGAAGCTCAGGTACGCCACCTCTACCACGTGGTCAAGCCTTGTCTTTTGCCTGTGATGCCTGTATTCGGCAAGTTTCATCACCTCCGGTTTCTTGAGCAGCGGTGCCGCCTTCTCCAGGAACTGCGCGTCCAGAACCTCTTTCTCCTTTGGCTTCAGGTCAAGGAAGCTCCTGGCAGAAACCACCATGAAATCCACCAGCATGGCGGAGACTACCATTCCGGCGAAAATGGCCCTGGCATCACCTGAAAGGCGCGCGGCAACCCCCTGATACCAAGGCAGAATGAGATACTCAAAGGCAAAGGCGAGAAGCACCCAGTAAAACGAAAATTTCAGGCAGATGTGGCCCCTGTAATTAAAAGGCTCGTCCGAATAGTCCCAGAGGCGTCTTTTGAAAAGGCGCTGCGCGATAAAGGCCGAAGCAAGCTCAAGGCCTGTGGTTATAACAAGATACGCAAGGGCCTTCAGCGCCAGGTTGTATCCATGCAGCAGGGACACGGACTGCATGAGGACCACGGCCCCGGTTCCATAGAGGATGAGATACGGCCCCCAGAGAAGGCCCGGATTGACAAGCCTGCCCTGGCGCGCCGAACGGTACAGAACCTCCAGAAGGTAACCAAGCACGGAAAAAAGCGAAAACGAGAAAAGGATATCCGGAAGGGTCATCTTCATCTTTCCGCCCCCTGACCGGACAGCGGCCCGGGAAGAAGCACGCGGGTCTTTCCCTCCAGGGCCTTTTTTTCAGACACAAGACCAAGGAACATGAGGTTAAGCAATTCGGAAAGATAGTGTTCAATGCGCTCCTCGCTCTCCCGGACAAGCCATGTCAGCTCAAACCCCTTAAGGGCATACCCGATGGCCCTTGCGGTAAGAAGGACGTTGTTCATGCGGAAGTGCCCCTTTTCCTTTCCTTCCTTCAGGATAGAACTGATAATCTCCACCTCCCGCTCAAAAAAACTGTTCCGGATATTTTCAGCCGAGGGGTAATACCTCCCCGCCCCTTCCCTGTCCAGGTTCAGGATATTTATCGCCTGGCGCATGTATTGAAACTTCGCGCGGACAAAGGCGGCCAGTTTTTCCTCGGGAGAGCGCTCACCTGCCACGGCGGATGAGATCTTTTCCACGATCTCATCCGCCTCTTGGGCAAGGACCTCAAGGTAAACCCGGTCCTTGCTCCCGAAATAGTTATAGATGGTGCCCTTTGCCACCCGGGCCATCCGGGCCAGCTCGTCGAGATTGGTCTTGCGGAGACCGTACCTGGCGAACATCTTCCTTGCCGTGGCCAATATGGCTTCCAGTTTTTCCTGCTTCATTGTCCTGATCCCGCACCTTTTATTGCCTTTTTGAACTGATTACGTTTTTAAGTTCAAATATAAACACAAATTGAGTATTTTCCAAGTCGCCCTGTTTTTCTGCTTGCTTCTTATAATGTTAAGACATATGCTAAAACATATGCCAACCCAAACCTTCATGCTAAGCCGTGCTTCGCTCCCCTGAGCATGAAAATGTTGAATGATAAATGGTGAATTATAAGAGGAGATTGTTATGCAGTCAGAACGCCATGTCCGTCTCTTCAAAAACGGCCGGAATCAGGCCATACGCATTCCAAAAGATTTTGAACTACCGGGTGAAGAGGCCATAATTCGAAAGGAAGGTAAAAGGCTGATAGTAGAGCCTGTATCCCCCCCGTCGCTTCTCTCCCTGTTAGCCACACTTGAAACATTAGAGGAGGATTTCCCCGATGTGGATGAGGGTCTGCTCCCGCCTGACGACATAGATCTGTGACCATGGACAGTTTTAATTATCTGATAGACACCAACATCCTCTCCGATCTGATCCGGCATCCTGCGGGAAGGGTAACGCAGCGGATCAGAGCCGTGGGCGAAAAGAAAATCTGCACCAGTATTGTAGTTGCCGCTGAACTTCGTTATGGCGCTCTCAGGAAAGGGTCCGCTCGATTAACGCATCAGTTGGAATTGATATTATCTGCCCTGACAGTCCTCCCCTTAGAACGACCGGTTGATGACCGGTATGCTGAATTGCGTAAAGCGCTGGAGCAGGCGGGCACGCCAATTGGTCCCAACGACATGCTCATAGCGGCCCATGCACTAGCCAGGGGTTTGATTCTGGTTACCGCCAATGTTAAAGAGTTTTTGCGTGTTCCAAACCTGTCAGTGGAAAACTGGCTTGAATAATCCGGGCTTATTCCTCTGCGGTTTCTGCGTCTCGAGCGAAGCGGGCGTGAGAAAAAAATTTGCTTTCAGCTTTGAGCTGTTTTCACGCTAACGAAGAGGGAAGAAAGGAGGTGCGGGGAAACTTGGCATACGCATGATCCGGGATTATAAATAGTTACCCTGAGAATAACTCAAAGCCGAAAGCAAACTCTTTTTTCGTGAATGCCTTGATCGAACGCGGAGACCGAAAATACAATGTTAAATGGTAAATGGCAAATTAAGATAAGATACAATGTTAATCGGCAAACTTGCGAGCTGCATAATCCGGGATAAAAGTCTGGGTTTAAATCTTTGCGCCTTTGCGCGAGGAACATACGTATAAAAAGTAAAAAACAGGAGAAATCCACCGCATGTCAAAAAAAACCGCGTTAATCACGGGAATTACCGGCCAGGACGGCGCCTACCTGGCGGAATTTTTATTAGGTAAGGGTTACGAAGTCCATGGAATAAAGAGAAGGGCGTCGCTTTTTAACACGGACAGGATTGACCACCTGTACAAGGACCGACATGAGGAGAATGTCAATTTTTTCCTTCATTATGGGGATCTTACGGATTCTACAAACCTGATAAAGATAATCCAGGAGGTGCAACCGGACGAAATCTACAATCTCGCCGCGCAGTCTCATGTGGCGGTCTCTTTTGAGCAGCCTGAATATACGGCCAACTCCGATGCCCTTGGCACACTTCGCCTGCTTGAGGCCATCCGTATCTTGGGCCTTGCGGACAAGACCCGTTTTTACCAGGCATCCACCTCCGAGCTGTTTGGCAAGGTACAGGAGGTGCCCCAGCGGGAGACCACACCGTTTTATCCACGCTCGCCTTACTCAGTAGCCAAACTCTATGCCTTCTGGATCACGGTGAATTACCGGGAGGCCTATGGCATGTACGCCTGTAACGGCATACTCTTTAACCACGAATCTCCGGTGCGTGGCGAAACCTTTGTTACCCGCAAGATCACCAGGGCGCTTGCGAGAATCAAGCTGGGCCTGCAGGACTGCCTGTATCTCGGCAACCTTAACTCCAGGAGAGACTGGGGCCACGCAAGGGATTATGTTGAAATGCAGTGGTTGATGCTGCAGCAGGAGAAGCCGGAAGATTTTGTCATAGCAACCGGCAAGCAGTACTCGGTTCGCCAGTTTGTGGAAAAGGCGGCAGGACATCTCGGGCTTACCATTGAATGGAAGGGCGAACGTGAGAAGGAAACGGGAGTGGTTGTAAAGGAGGAGAATACGGAAAACGGGGTTTCCCTGCTGGGCAGGGAAATCATTGCCGTTGATCCCCGTTACTACCGGCCGGCCGAGGTGGACACCCTCCTTGGAGATCCCACAAAGGCCCGGGAAAAATTAGGCTGGACGCCCAGAATCACATTTGATAACCTCGTCCGGGAGATGGTAGACCATGACCTGGATCTTGCCAGGCGGGACCATCTGTGCCAGCAGAAGGGATATGAGGTGTTCAGATACTATGAATAAGGATGACAAAATCTACGTGGCGGGTCACAGGGGAATGGTGGGCTCGGCGATCGTCCGGCGGCTCAGGGAACTGGGCTGCGAGAATATTGTTACACGGACCCACGCAGAACTTGATCTCTGTGACCAGCGGGCAGTGCGGGAGTTCATGCAGAATGAACGCCCGGATCATGTTGTCCTTGCCGCGGCAAAGGTGGGCGGCATTCACGCGAACAACACCTTTCCGGCCGAATTCATATACCAAAATGTGATGATAGAGGCCAATATCATCCACGAGGCCTACAGGGCCGGGTGCGGAAAACTTCTTTTTCTTGGAAGCTCCTGCATCTATCCGCGCATGGCGGAACAGCCCATCAAGGAGAAAGCGCTTTTAACCGGCCCTCTTGAGCCCACGAATGAACCGTACGCGGTTGCCAAGATAACCGGCATCAAGCTGTGCGAATCCTATAACCGCCAATACGGGACGGATTACCGGTCCGTGATGCCGACCAACCTTTATGGCCCTAATGATAATTTCCATCCTGAGAACAGCCACGTGATTCCAGGCCTGCTGCGCCGTTTCCACGAGGCGAAAGAGCGCCGGGAACCGGAAGTCGCTGTCTGGGGCTCGGGTACTCCCAGGCGCGAGTTTCTCTACGTGGATGACATGGCCGATGCCTGCGTCTTTGTCATGGGACTTGCGAGGGCGGTCCTTGAGCA
>JALVVK010000032.1 GCA_027023445.1 Deltaproteobacteria bacterium
AGAAAGGTACCGCAGCACCTTGTCATATGGGGCCATAAGACGGGATTCGCATTAAAGGCCCGGAGAATATCCTCCATTATACCAGCGTAATTCCGTTTATGGGTTACAGAAGGGGGATTTGCCAGCATGCATCCGTAATATGGGGCGACACGCATTCCTCCCAGTTCTTTTTTTGACCTTTGCCTGAGAAAATTCCACCCCATGTCATTTAACGTTTCAAGGAAGTGAACCACATTTATGTCGGGGGGGATTGGTCTTTGCCACCTGTTTTCAAGAACCCGGCGTCTGTGCGGATTCGTGGTCATTGTTTTCTGGGCCTGGTGAAAGTTGTGCAGGCAGTTAGGGCACATGACCATCATGGTTTCGCCCCCTGGCACCAGGGAAAGGTTCCTGAGCGCAAGATCCAGGGAAATCCTGCTGTCCAGGCTGTGGGCAGAGGTGGATCCGCAGCAGTTCCAGTCCTCAAGCTCTATCAATTCAAGATCAAGCAGTGAGCTTGCCTCACGAAGTGACCTGTCACATTCCTTGGCAGTGGTGACCATGGAACAGCCGGGGAAATAGCGGACTTTCATCTGTCCCACCCCCTGGAAAAGATATCCCTGAGTTCCCTGTCAGAGGAGATACTTGATGGGGTAAAATCGAGTTTGCGTCTGGAAAGCATCTTGAGGCCCACGTCGAGATCCTCCAGCCATTTCCATGTGCTGGCCTTGTACCTTAAAATAATCTCCAGCTTGTGAGTCCTTCCATGACGCATGATGGACTGAAGGACCGCCTTGTGAAACTCCAGTATCTCCGGTTCCGGAATGTGCCGGCCCTCGTCCAGGGCTACCTGCCTCAGGGTATCCATTATGCTGACTATATCAAGCGCCTGTGGACACTGGTTTGAGCATGAGTGACAACTTACGCATATCCAGATGGTGTTAGAATCAAGGACTTCGTCTCTCAGGCCGCACTGGATCATTCTGAGAAGGCGATGAGGCGCATGGTCCATGGTGGCAGAAAAAGGGCACACGCCGGTGCAGCCCATGCACTGAATGCAAAGACGGGAATTCACCCCGCAGAGATCCTGTATCTCCTTTGAAAATTCGCTTTCAGGACTGATGCCATCTTTGTGAAGTGTCATTCCACTGGATAGTGATCCCTTTTAAAGCAGTGATGATCTGCGCCGTTTGCTCCTGCCCATGAGTAGTCCTATGAGCCAGCCCAGAAGCAGGATCCCGCCCCCTGCCAGAAACCATTTTATTCGTTCGTTGTTTTTCAGGTGCAGGTTTTCCTCCCTTAGAGAGGCGAGTTTCTGTTTTGTGATGTTGAGTTCATTGGTGGCATTGTCCAGGGCCTGCTTGATCCTCAGGACATCAGCAGAATCCTCCTTCAATAAATCATAATCGGTCTGAAGCTTGGTCTTCTGCGCCTGGCATGAAGAAAGTTTCCTGTGACATTCGTCCCTGTCTTCCTTTATCTGTTTAAAATTACTGGAGAGCGCAGCAAGCCTGTTTGATAGTTGTTCTTTTTCATTGTTCAGGGATGCCACCACGAGTTTAAGTGGCGTGGAGGACGACAGATATCTTTTCAGTATCCAGCCGGTATTGCCCTTTGGTGTCTGGATTTTTACCCACTTTTCCCCGTCTTCCAGAAGTTTCACGCTGGTTCCGTCTGGTATGAGTTCAATTATGCGGTATTCTGTCCCCTGTCCGGTCCGGAGGGGAATCTCCGCGTGTGGCACCACGTACCATGTCTCCGACAGACATAATGCCGGGATGGTAAGAATAAAACTGAGACACACAAGGATAAAGTAAAATTTGAATGCCTTGGGTCTGGTTGTCATAACAGAATACATGATATGAACCGCTCCTTTATGGCTGGTTGATTTTCCCTGTGGTTGATCTAATACATTGGCTGTTCGTTATATGGTAATAAAAAGGGCATAATATGCAAGTTGAGATGCCTGTCGGTCCTGGTGCAAGAGTAGGGGAGAGTGCGAGGGCAGGGACAGAATCCGAATTGGTCCGTGCCTCGGATATTGTCTTTCTGTTTTTTATATTTGCTTTTTATGTAGTTTGAAATATATATATTTATTAAAACTTTTTTCGAAGGGAGGAGCTTAGTTATGCGCCTAATTCTGTTAGGAGGCCCCGGGGCCGGAAAAGGTACCCAGGCCAAATTTATCACGGAAAAGTTTGGTATTCCCCAGATCTCCACCGGAGACATGTTGAGGGCCGCAGTCAAGGAAGGTACTCCGTTAGGCCTTGAAGCCAAAAAATACATGGATTCAGGCCAGTTAGTGCCTGATGATGTGATTATTGGCCTTGTCAAGGAGCGGATAAAGGAGGCTGACTGTGAAAAGGGATTCCTTTTTGACGGCTTCCCGAGGACCATTCCCCAGGCGGAGGCAATGAAGGATGCCGGTGTCAAGATCGACTACGTGGTCGAAATCGCCGTGCCTGACGAGGAAATCATCAAAAGGATGAGCGGCCGCAGGGTCCATCTTGCCTCCGGTCGCACGTACCACATTGTGTTCAATCCGCCCAAGGTGGAAGGAAAGGACGATGAAACCGGGGAACCCCTGATTCAGCGTGAGGATGACAAGGAAGAGACCGTCAGGAAACGTCTGGAGGTGTATCACGCCCAGACCGAGCCATTGGTGGATTTTTACAAGAAATGGGAATCAACAGGCGAGGCCGATGCCCCCAAATATATAAGGATAGAGGGTGTGGGCACGGTGGATGAAATCAAGAACAAGATTCTCTCCGCCCTCGGTGCGTAACAGCACCCTTAGCGGAAATTCACATTCAGGGGCCAGATGGATATTCCCACTGGTCCTTTTTTTATGATTCCCACCAGGTCAGAAGGCCCAGTTCAAATTTGTGGCTCAGTTCCTTTCTGTATGGATAACACCTGATGGTAAATCCGATCTGTCCGCTGGACAGGCACAGGATATTGCCGCTGAATATGTATTTACTTCCGTCCGTCTTTTCACCGGTGGGCAGAAGGGGCAGGGGATGGCCTTCAGGGATCTGGCCCTTGTCGTCAAGTCTTCCCAGGTAGGCTTCGACCCTGACTTCATCCGGACTCAGACCTGCCAGGTTGACCACTGCCCTTAAAGGCAGACGGTCCCCAACCTTGGGTGATCCATCAAAGGGAACCTGGATGTCCTGAATGCTCACCTTGTGCCATTCTTTCATTATGAATTTTTTCCAGCTGGAAAGATTTTTTGTTTCTTCCCAGTTTTTCTGCTCAAGCATGAGCCATCTTCGTATATTTGGCAGGTAGAACCTGGAGGCATATTCTTCCACCATGCGGTTGGTATTGAAAACAGGACATATGGTCTTGATGGAATTTTTTATCATCTCAACCCAGCCGTGCGGGATATCATGGGTTGATCTCTTGTAAAAAAGCGGCACCACCGTATTTTCAAGTAGTTCATACAAAAGCCGGCTTTCGACCTCGTCCTGATAATCAAGGTCTTCATATTCCTCTCCGGCACCGATGGCCCAGCCGTTATCCCCGTTATATCCTTCGCACCACCAGCCATCCAGAATACTGAGGTTTATGCCGCCATTGGCAGTCACCTTCATTCCACTGGTGCCGCTGGCCTCCATGGGACGTCTTGGCGTGTTCAGCCAGACGTCAACACCCTGGACAAGGTGCCTGGCAACTTCAATGTCATAATTTTCAATGAAAACAATATGTTTTCTCAGGTCAGGATGGTTGGCCATCTCTATGACCTTGTGTATCAGTTCCTTGCCGTCCTTGTCCTGCGGGTGTGCCTTGCCGCTCAATACGATCTGGACAGGACAATCCTCCCTGGTGAGGATTTTTTTCAGGCGTTCAGCATCCCTGAAGAGCAGGGTGGCACGCTTGTATGTGGCAAATCTTCTGGCAAATCCTATGGTCAGCGCCTCCGGATCAAGCACCTCTTCCGCCTGATCCATCTGGTACGTGGGCGCTCCCTTGGCCTTGAGTTGGCTTTTCAGCCTTTTCCTGGCAAAGGAGATAAGATTTTCCCTCAGCCTTTCCCTGCTTCGCCACAGTTCAAACGCGGGAATCTGTTCTACCCGTTGCCATATGGCATGATTGGTAGGTTCGTCTATCCACCGGGAACCCAGGTACCTTTTGTAAAGACGGGACATCTCGCTTGAGAGCCAGCCAAGTGTGTGGATTCCATTGGTGATATGGGTAATGGGGACCTCGTGTTTGGGAATCTGGGGCCAGATGCCGGCCCACATCTTCCTGGAGACCTCTCCGTGAAGCCTGCTTACACCGTTTGTCTGTGATGCCATTTTTATGGCCAGAACCGCCATGCAGAAGGGCTCTGAGGAATCATCAGGATTGATCCGGCCCAGGCCGAGAAACCTGTCCATACCTATGCCAAGACGTTCGGCAAGGCGGCCAAAGTATTTTGAAACAAGTTCATTGGGAAAACGGTCAATCCCGGCGGGAACCGGGGTATGGGTGGTAAAGATGCTGGTAGCGCGGACGGCTTCAAGTGCCTCCTCAAAGGAAAGATGTTCCTTTTCGATCATGACGGCCAGGCGTTCAAGGGCCATAAACGCTGAATGCCCTTCATTCATGTGGCAAACGGCAGGACTTTTCCCCATGACATCCAGGGCGCGGATTCCCCCGATTCCGAGAACTATTTCCTGCTGAAGCCTTGTCTCGAGGCTGCCTCCGTAAAGATAGGAAGTAATCTGACAGTCAGTCATGGAGTTGAGAGGCACATCCGTGTCCAGCATGTAGATTTCCACCCTGCCTACTGCCAGCGACCAGATCCTTATGTGAACCTCGCGGTCGAGGAGCCTGACCCTGACTGTCAGCGGGTTGCCATTTTTGTCCCTGACGAGGTTAAGGGGCATGTTGTAAAAATCATTGGAGGGATAGGTTTCCAATTGCCAGCCATCAGGATTAAGGTATTGCTTGAAATACCCATGCTTGTAAAGAAGCCCCATGCCGACCAATGGCAGGCCCAAATCACTGGCGGATTTCATGTGGTCTCCTGCCAGGATGCCAAGCCCCCCTGAATAAAGGGGAAGGCTTTCATGAAGTCCGAATTCCGCGGAAAAGTAGGCAATCTGCCCGGATATATCTTCCTGGCTTGTTTTGTTGTACCATGTCTGCTGTTTGAGGTAGCGGTTAAGCTCGTTGAGCACTTCCTCCATCCTGGCAAGGAATATTTCATCCCTTTCCAACTCTTCCAGCCTTGGCTGAGAGATGGTGCCCAGCATGGCAACCGGGTTGTGATTGCAGCGTTCCCACACCTCCCTGTCCATGTCCTGGAACAGGTAGATGGCCTCCGGCGTCCAGGTCCACCACAGATTGTTCGCGATTGTCATGAGTGGCGCAAGTTTTTTGGGCAGGTTGGGCAGGATGTTGACAGATTGGATGATGGGCATGAACTTCTCCTAAAATATCCTGATTCGATTTTTTTCCACGTCCACGGTTATGCGTGTCTTGACGGGTCTGTTAAACAAAAGCCTTTCGGCAAGGGGATCCCTTATCTCCTGTTGGATCACCCTTCCCAGGGGGCGTGCCCCAAGCCTTGGATTATAACCCTTTCTGGCAAGATATGACTTGGCTTCAGGCGTCAGCTCCAGCCTGATCCGTTTGGATGCCAGTTGTTCCTGGACCTCTTTGATGAATTTATCCACCACGAGCAGCATGTGTTCATGGGTAAGCTGCGCAAAGGGAACAGTGGCGTCCAGCCTGTTTCTGAATTCCGGGGAAAACAGGTTTTTAAGGGCCTCTATCCCCTTGTGTTCCCGGTTTTCCGGACTTGAAATAAAGCCTATGCCTCTGTTTTCCATTTCTCTTGCGCCGGCGTTAGAGGTCATGATAAGGATCACGTGCTGAAAGTCCGCCTTTCTCCCGGTATTATCGGTAAGGCTCGCGTGATCCATTACCTGGAGCAGGATACTGAAAAGATCAGGATGCGCCTTTTCTATTTCATCCAGAAGCAGCACACAGTGAGGATTTTTCCGTATGGACTCTATGAGAAGTCCTCCCTGGTCAAAGCCTACATATCCCGGAGGCGCTCCAATGAGCCGTGCAACCGCGTGTTTTTCCATGTATTCACTCATGTCAAAGCGTAAAAAACTGATGCCCAGAACCTGCGCGGTCTGCCTGGCAAGTTCTGTTTTCCCCACGCCGGTAGGCCCCATGAACAGGAAGGAACCGATTGGCCTGTCCGGATGAGACAGGCCCGCCCTGGAGCGTTTTATGGCCCTGACCAGGGTATCTATGGCCTGGTCCTGTCCGAAGACTACCGCCTTCAGGGAAGTTTCAAGGTTTTTAAGCCTGCTTTTTTCTGATCGTCCTATGTTTTTGGCCGGAATTTGGGCTGTTTTTGCCACAACGCTTTCTATATGCCGGCTTGTGACGATGCCGACATGATCCCGCACCGGCTTTCCGGAAAGCCTGAATACGGCAGCGGCTTCATCAATGACATCAATGGCCTTGTCCGGCAGGAAACGGTCCGGTATGTACCTTGCGGAGAGTTCAGCCGCGGACTTCAAGGCCCCATCGGTATATCTTACTCCATGATGCGTTTCGTAATATGTCTTGAGTCCCTTCAGGATTTTTACCGTCTCCGCGACCCCCGGTTCCCTTATCTCTATCTTCTGGAAACGGCGGGACAGCGCGCGGTCCTTGTCAAAGAACTTGCGGTATTCCTCATAGGTGGTCGAGCCGATACAGCGGAGGTCCCCTGTGGCAAGGGCGGGTTTCAGGATGTTTGAGGCGTCCATGGAACCGCCGCTCGTGGCCCCGGCCCCCACAACGGTATGTATTTCGTCTATAAACAGTATGGCCTTGGGAAGTTGCGTTATCTGGGCGATAACGTCCTTGAGCCGGGCCTCGAAATCTCCCCGGTATTTGGTCCCGGCGAGCAGCGCTCCCATGTCAAGGGTATACATCTGGGTATCCGCAAGGGGAGGGGGGACCTTTTTCTGTACAATATTAAGGGCCAGGCCTTCTGCCAGGGCGGTTTTTCCAACCCCTGGCTCCCCCACGAATATGGGATTGTTCTTGCGTCTTCTGCAAAGTATCTGCATGGTCCGTTCCAGCTCCAGGGAGCGGCCAACAAGCGGGTCTATTTTCCCGTTCAGCGCCCTTTGATTAAGGTTTATTGTATAGGCCTCAAGGGCTGTGGAAGGAGAGTCCCCGCATGGGCATGTTTTGGCCCTGTCTGATGAAAGATCGTCCTGTGATGTCGAATGACCGAAGGGCTGCTGATTGGAAGGAATTTTGGTTACACCGTGTGATATGTAGTTCATTACATCCAGCCTTGAGATTCCTTCCTGGGTCAGAAAATAAACCGCGTACGAGTCCTCTTCCGTCATTATTGCCACGAGAAGATCGCCCAGGTCTGCCTCGGTTCTGCCTGATGATTTGACATGCACAATGGTACGCTGCAGTACCCTCTGGAGGGCAAGCGTGGGCTGTGGCCCTCCTGACCGGTCCTCTGACAGGGGTTCCAGATGGGTCTGAAAAAAGCTTTCTATACGGGATTTAAGCCTTTCCGGGTCACCTCCGCAGGCGGAGATAACCTCTACACCCTTCTGGTGGTGTAGCAGGGCGAAAAGCAGATGCTCCAGTGAAAGGTATTCATGGTGCCGCATGTGCGCCTCCCTGGCAGCGGCGCTCAACATAAGTTCCACCTCTTTACTGATCATAATTATCCTCTTTCAATGCTGGCTCTCAATGGAAAGCCCGCGTTTCTGGCCCTGGCATGTACCTGGCTCACTTTGGTTTCGGCGATTTCCCTGGGATATAATCCACAGATTCCGATTCCCTGGTGATGTACATTCAGCATGATACTCATGGCCTCTGCCGGCGATTTATGGAACAGTTCTTCCAAGATCTGTACCACAAAATCCATGGTTGTATAATCGTCATTATGGAGAAGAACCTTATATATTGGCGGCTCTTCTGTTGCGTGTTGCGTTTCTTCTAATAATTCGCCCTGATTTTCCGCAGAGTTCCGGCTCATTTTTGAACCTCAAAAACTTCCATATATTGATCTTGTTCGGATTTTAACGACAAAAAAATCAAGAATTCCCTGTTGCCCTTGGGGCCGAGAATGGGTGATTCCGTTATTCCTGAGACATCAAGCCCTGCCTTTAATGTAAAGAATTCGACAAGCCCGTCAATGACCTGGCGATGCAGTGCCGGATCTTTGACAACTCCTCCCTTGCCGACCTTTCCCTTGCCGACTTCGAACTGAGGCTTGATCAGTGCCACAATTATGCCGCCCGGGCGTAAAAATTTTAGTATACATGGTATGACCAGCCTGAGCGATATAAAGGAAGTATCCACCGTAGCCATATCTATCGGTGTATCAATGGCATCCTGGTTAAGATACCTGATGTTTGTCCGCTCCATTACCACTACCCTGGGATCTGTTCTCAGGGACCAGTCCAGCTGGCCATAGCCCACGTCAACGGCATAAACCCTGGCGGCTCCCCTGGAAAGCAGGCAGTGTGTGAAACCTCCGGTGGATGCCCCTGTATCCATACAGATAAGATCTTTTACACGGATTTTAAAGTGGTCCAGGGCATGTTGCAGTTTCAATCCCCCCCTGCTGACATACGGGCAATGGGGGCCTGTTACCTGCAATTTTACATCTTCTGAATATTTGTGCCCCGGCTTGTCGGCCCTCTGCCCGTCCACGAGCACCTTTCCCGCCATGATAAGTGCCCGCGCCCTTGTTCTGGAAGAAACAAGCCCCTTTTCCACTACCAGTTGATCCAGCCTGAATAATGTCTTTGCCACTATTACCCTCTGTATGTTATTAGATGGCCTATGGTTTTCGGTTATTTAAAAATATTCTTACACGGGAGTATAAGAAAATGGGAGTAAAAAAGGAACAAGTCTTGGATGTATTAAGGGAAGTAAAGGATCCGGAGCTGCATAAAAGCCTTGTGGATCTTGGCATGATAAGAGAAATCGAGGTGGCGGGAGACGCGGTAAAGGTCACGGTGGCGCTGACCATGGCAGGTTGTCCTTTGAAAAACAAGATACGGGATGACGTCAGGGAAGCCGTTATGGGCATGGAGGGCGTTTCAGATGTTAAGGTAGTGCTTACCGCCATGACATCCGAGGAACGTGCCAGGCTTCTTGGCAAGGCGCCATCGGAGATGGAAGGAATAAAGGGTGTTAAACACATCATCGCGGTTGCCAGCGGCAAGGGCGGTGTGGGCAAAACCAGTGTCACGGTCAATCTGGCAGTGGCCCTGGCGGAAAAGGGATACAAGAGCGGCATCCTGGACGCGGATATGCACGGTCCGGATGTTCCTATAATGCTGGGGATAAAGGATCGTCCCCTGGGAAGCAGGGGGATGCTTATTCCCCTTGAGAAATATGGCGTAAAGATGATATCCACCGGCGTGCTTGCTGGTGACGGAGTCCCTATTGTGTGGAGGGGGCCACTGGTCAATAAGGCCATCAAGGAATTCCTCGGGCACGTCATGTGGGGTGATCTGGATTATCTTCTGGTAGATCTGCCGCCGGGCACAGGGGATGCGCCCCTCACCGTGGCGCAGAGTATCCCCCTGGAGGGGGTTGTCATTGTTACCACGCCCCAGAAAGTGGCCATGGAGGATGTCAGGAGGTCCATAGGGCTTTTCAGGGCACAGAACATACCTATTTTAGGTATAGTGGAGAATATGTCGTATTTAAAAATAGAGGGGGAATCCGGGCCTCAGATAATGGATATCTTTGGTACCGGGGGAGGGGAAAAGATGGCCAAGGCATTTAATGTGAAGCTCTTGGGTAAAGTTCCCCTTGATCCCAAGGTCAGAATCGGAGGGGATACGGGAAATCCTGTGGTCCTGGAAAAAGACAGTGAGGCCGCTAGGGCCTTTATGGATATTGCCGAGATGGTCATCAGGTAAACAGTGCCTGTTTCCCCGGATGGTCTTCCTGCCGATCCGGGATGCCGGGGCAGGTGACCGGTCTCAATTTAACAAGGAGCATTGCCATGAGTTCTCCGGAAGGAACACTTGACCGAAGCGCCCTTTTTGACCTGCTGGCTAAAAATATTCTCGTAGGTTTCTTCGTGGTAGATCCGGAGGGCATAATACTGGAATTCAACAAAGTGGCTCAGGATATTACCGGATATACCCGGGAGCAGGCAACAGGCAGGCATTGTTCAAGCATACTCCGCAGTAATCTCTGCCATACCGGGCTATGTCCTCTTTTTGGATCGGACGTGGCGCCGGATACCTCGGTAAGCCGGCGCGCCACAATAAGAACAAGGGACAACAGAGAGGTATCCATCATGTTTACCTCGGCCCGCCTGCTGGATGATTCGGGCCGCATGAGAGGCGGGCTCGAGATGTTCAGGGACATGTCCGGACCTGAACTTATGGAAAAACAGAGGCGGGTCCTCATTTCAATGTTCGCCCATGATCTCAAGGCCCCGCTTGCCATTGCGGGAGGGTTTCTTACCAGGTTGCTGAAAGGAAAGGCTGGGCCGCTTAATCCAAAGCAGGAAGAGTATCTGCGTGCTATTGACCGGGAGATAAGAAGGCTTGACGGCTATATCCGATCGTTTCTGAACATCCTGAGGATGGAGGCCGGCCAGGTCAGTCTGGCCCTTGAACCCTGCAGTATTGATAAGGCGCTTCACGAGCTGACAGAGGGTTTCAGACTTAAGGCGGCGGAAAAACAGGTTCAGCTTAAAACAGAAATCCCGGATTCCATGACCCTTGTGATGGCTGACAAGGAACAGCTCCAGCGTGTGATGAGCAACCTGCTGGACAATGCCATTAAATACGCTCCAAAAGGCTCTGAGGTCCTGATAAGGGTATATGAAACCCCTGTGGAAGTGGTTTTCCAGATCCATGATTCCGGGCCGGGAATATCCGAAGAGGACCGTCCCCATATATTTGATCCCTTTTACCGGGGTAAACGCAGCTCCGGGAAGTCGGTAAAAGAGGGGTCAGGCCTGGGGCTTGCGGTGGTAAAAAGCATTGTTGAGGCCCATGGCGGAAAGACATGGGTGATCAGCGGCGCGGACGGAGGAAGTACCTTTTATTTCACCATTCCAAAGGAGGAAATGGAGGGCGGAAGATGGCGGAATCATCGGCAGTAGCCCGCGCCTTTGACAATATCGCCCATGAATATGATGCCTGGTATGAGGACAACCCCATTTTCCGGAACGAACGGCTGGCCATCGCCTCAATAGTTGAGGCGGCCTCGGGCAGGAGCCTTGAAGTCGGCGTGGGTTCGGGCCGCTTTGCCCGTTTCATGGGGATTCGTATCGGGCTTGACCCGGCACGTGAGCCACTCAGGATAGCGTCATCGGCCGGGGTGCTTGTGGTGCAGGGTGAGGCGGGTTCTCTGCCTTTTTTGCCTGAAAGCCTGAATCAGGTCTATTTCATACTATCTCTGTGCTTTATTAAGAATAAGGTAAGGGCATTGGAAGAGGCCTCAAGGGTGCTGATAAAGGGGGGCGGCCTTGTAGTTGGAATGATTCCACGTGAATCTGCGTGGGGCGTCTATTATGAGCAAAAGGCAAAATCCGGTCAAAGTATTTATCGTTATGCCTCTTTTTTAACGATTGATTCCATGAAAGACATGATCACGCGCGCCGGGTTTGAGATAAAAAAAGGCGCCTCAACCCTGTTTTCTGACCCGGAGGAAGGAAAGCCGGTGGTTGAGGACATACGGCCTGGATTACGCCGCGATGCTGGATTTGTTGCACTGCTTGCCAGCAAAAAATAGAAAAAATAAAAAGGACTGATCCAAGATGAATGAAAGGGTTGCCCGTGAGAAAAGAAGTGTCGCTGTTTTAAAGGATGAAGATACCTTCCTGAAAGAGCTTGACTGGAATCTTGAGCGGGTCAGAAAATTCAATCATAGGATAACCCTGCTTCTGATTCATGTGGAAGGTCCGGTTGACTTCATTCCGGCCTCTCCTGGTTTTGTGCAAAGGCTTTCTGGAATCCTGAGAGATACAGATACGTTGTATCAGATAAAACAGGGGTTGTTTGCCGCTATTTTGATGGGCACTCACGAGGCGGGAGGGGAAGCTGCCGCGCTTCGGATAAAAAGGCTGATGATGAATGGGGAAGAGGAAGGCGGGCAGGATTTGAAGGTCTATGTGGGGGTTGCCAGTATAGGCCCTGAAGATCCCATTCTCGATTCGCAGGTAGTTTATGGCTTGCTGAAAAAAGACCTGGACATGGATATAAACTGGAAATACCGCAATCCTGATCCCGGTTCATCCCCTCAGGATCAACCGGATAATACCGGACATGTGGTCATTCTGGCAACCGATTCCCTTAAGGCAACAGGTCTTTTCAGGCACATGGAAAGGGATGGCTTTTCTTGTTACCAGGCGAGGGGACCTGAAGACGGGGTGGATTATCTGAGGGAACTGGAACAGGGAGTTTTTGTGCTGGACGAGGGGCTTCCTGTGGAAATAATCGAATCGGTATGTAAAAAAATACATTTAAATCGTAAATTAGATTCTATATTTAAAATTTGCCTGAAGACATCTGAACCACTGGAAGCCTTATGTGAAGATGTGTTTGATCAGTTACTTCCCCGGTCCATAGGGGGAGACGTCCTTGCCGGAGTCGTAAAAATTGGTATTGAGACCTCGACATTGAGGGGGCTTCACCGCAGGAATTCAAAATTTTGCAGGATTATGGATTCCATAAAGGTTGCCACCCATAAACTGAATCAGCCATTACAGGTTATTTTAGGCAAGGCAGAGCTTCTTGTGCTGGATGCTAAGACCAGCAGGCAGAACCTTAAATTCCTTGCAGATCTTGAAGAATTAAAAAGGCAGTCCCAAAAGATTGCGGATATCAATAATAAGATCCAGAGGCTGCTTAACAGCTGACATGGTATGTTTGCGGTCTGTGCGGCCTGTGCGGATAGCTTGATGATTTTGAAGGTTCTGACCTTTTTCTGTTTTTCTCTCTGATTCCCATAAATATGAGATGTTTTGTTTTTTTGCGTTGCGTTATTGCGTCCTTTCTTTTTTGTATTTGAATTTTACATAATATATCTTATGCGACATTTATTATATTTTTCCATAAAAAAAGGGGCGCTTGGCCCCTTCTCTCATGCCCGCGTTTTTGGGTCTTGCGGGGAGTAATATCAATCAGGTCTCAGCTGTTAAAGGCAACTTCTATAAGAAAATCCCCCTGCGGGGTGTTGAAGGGAATTGCCAGACTGGGGCCGTTATGGATATGGGTTATGGAGTGATCTTTGCCGGCGACAACCGTGGGGGTTCCGGCCTGAAGCGTAATTTTATGGGCCTCGAGCCGTCTCCTTGCGTCTCCGCATATCATGTTGGTGAGTTCACCTACCGCATCCCTTACATCGTCGTTTATTTCCGTGACGGGCATTCCAAAAAGATTGGATACTATGGCGCTGATACATGATTGTGAAAAGGAAATCGACATTGATCCCTGGGCAGCACCGGTTACGCCGATTATCCCAGAGACGTCGCCAATGGCGGTTACCTCCTTCTTCAGGAAGGGCTTACCCGGTTTTGGCTCAATAAAAGCCATTGTTTTGAGGACATTTATTGCCGCTTCCAAAAACGGATTTATTAAATTTGCGTCCATGTGCATATCTGTACACCTATTCAGCTTATAAAGATTTTCCTGCCTGCAGGAACGAATATATTTTTTTTATCGTATGGACCACCTTATTTCTTAAGGAAAAAATACGAATATTATTTCTTTCTTCTTTCAATAATTTCCACCCCCGCCTCCTTTAGAAGCGCCACGGCGGTCCCCTCTTTCCTTTCTCCAACCACAAGCTGATCCGGTTTAAGTTCCAACAGAAATTTTCCCACGAGATATCCCCTTTTATGTTCGGCCGAGACATGGGGATTGGCAATCAGCTGCTTGGATTTCACCTGTCCGGTCTTTTTGTCTATCACCTCAAGGAGGAACCACGGAGCCTTTGCAATGTGTGCCGAGATGTCTCCCCCCGGACCTGTAACCGGGGTAATGCGTGTGATGTTTTCCGGTTGGGAAAAGTGAGGCCTTATCCTGGCCATGATTACCTTGGGGTATGTATTGACTATCTGTTCTTCCAGCCGGGATATTATCTTGTCTGCAATCCGGTATGAAGGCGTTCTGATGATTACATCCATGTCGATGATAAACCTGCCGCCCGCAGTCCTGCTCAGGCAGCGTTTTACCCTGGCAACACTGGGATGTCTTTCAACAAGCCTTACAATTTCTCTTTCGGTGTCCCGGTCGATGGCTGCATCCAGCAGGTCTTTCAGCGCGGCCAGAAGAAGCACTCCCCCTGCCCTGAACACAAAGACAGAGACAAGTGCTGCCGCCCATCGATCCAGATTGTACCCAAAATATGATCCTGCCAGTCCTACAAGAACCACAAATGTGGACAGTCCGTCCGCAAGGTAATCCTTGGCATCTGCCACCAGCGCCGGGGAGTTTAATCTTCGTCCTGCCTTTAACTGATATATGCCAAAAGACAGGGAAAGCAGCAGGGACAGGGACGCCACGGGCAGGGCTACACTAATGTTTACTATCTGATGGTCATTAAAAAGGGATTTTTTGCCTATTTCATAGGCGGCCAGCAACACCGCCAGGGAACTTATGAGGGTGGCAATGGTCTCCGCCTTATAAAGACCATAGGGAAACGAGGGATGCTTTTTGCCCGCGACCCACAGGCCCAGAAACGTCGCGCATGAGGCAAGGACATCGGTCGCGGAATGAATGGCATCGCTTATGAGGGCGGTGCTGTGGGACAGGTGTCCGGCAAACCCCTTTGTTACGGCCAGAAGCAGATTTAAAATAAAGGAAAAGGCGGCTCTTTTTCTTGCCTTCCCTAAGAATGGGTCTTGAACCGTGGAATTAGTCACTATAAGATTCCTTAAAAGAGAGCGGGATACATGCCGACGTCGCACCTGAACAAAAAATCACTTTATGCAATATTAATCATATGAGCAAAAAACTCAAATGGAAACGATATAATGCCTGAATACTATCCAATAAAGGGAAGGGTCTGGATTAACCACAAAGACAATACTTTCCTGGGTTACGGAAGAATAGTACTTCTCGAGAGGATCAGGGATCTCGGTTCCATCAGTGCGGCTGCAAGGTCCATGGGTATGGGGTATCGTCACGCCTGGAATCTTGTTGATTCCATGAACAGGCAGGCTCCCGCCCCTCTTGTGATTGCCTCTGTAGGTGGAGCCGGAGGTGGTGGTGCAAAATTGACGCGAAACGGCGAGATAGCCATAAGGTTATTCTGGGAAACGTACAATAATTTCCATGCCTTTCTTAAACAGGAGACCAGCAGAATCCAGAAAACCATAACGGAAATGGCAGAGCCTGCTGATTCTTCAGAATAGAAATTCATCCCTTGAGA
>JALVVK010000033.1 GCA_027023445.1 Deltaproteobacteria bacterium
TGTTGGGCGGCTTGGACGAGGAAGAGGCGCCACAAGAAGAATCTTCTCTTACGGAGTCCAAGGACGGAGAGATAGTCCCTTATGACTTCTCGCAATCGGCCAGGCCGACCACTGTCAAACTTCCTGCTTTTGATGTCATAAACGATCAGTTCAACAGGGGGCTGAGGAACACGCTTTCTTCCATCCTTCGTCTTGTGGTTGACAGTGCCGTTGTGCCCACTGAGATAATCACCTTCAAGGAATTTCTTCGGAGAGTGCCGGTGCCGAGCAACATCCACATCCTTAAAATGGAGCCGCTGAGAGGGCATATCATGATGGTGGTTGATCCACAGATCGTGTTTTGTACCGTTGAAATATTTCTGGGCGCAAACCAGTTTGGACAGGCGAAGATTGAAGGCCGTGAATTTACCACGATAGAACAGAGGCTCATCGGGCGAATCGTAAGCTCGCTTCTTTCAGATCTTGAGAAGGCATGGCGTCCCATTCATCCGGTGGAAATTCATTATGTACGAAACGAAATCAACCCCCAGTTCGCCAAGATAGCCCAGGCGGATGATCCCGTAATAATCAATAAATACCAGCTTGATCTTGAAGAGATAAATGGAGCCATAACCCTGTGTATTCCCTTTAATATTCTCAGACCTCTCAAATCCAGGCTTCAGGCGACCTTCCAGAGCGAAGAGGGCGAGGATCCCGCCTGGAAAAAAGGAGTTATTGAAAACGTGACACACACGGATGTTGAGCTCGTGGCCCGGCTCGGAAAGGCCCATATTACAGGTGGAGAGCTTATGAACCTGGATATCGGCGACATGATACAGCTTGACACATCGGTGGATGATCCTTTGCCGGTTTTTATCCAGGGACTGCCAAAGTTCCTCGCTCTTCCAGGGCTTTACAGGGGGCAGAGAGCGGTGAAGATCGAACAGCTGGTAGAGGATATTGACAGTATTGAATAACAGCGGACAAGTCTTGGGAGATATTCATGCTTAGCCAGGAAGAATTGGACAAGTTGTTGGAAGAAGGCGACGCTGAAGGGAACGCAGCCGGGGAAGCGAAAGATGCCGGCAGTGATGCTTCGGACAGTGAGGCCGATGCAGGGGCGCCTGAAACCGGATCCCAGGAAGGACCGGATGCCGGGACCGGGTCCTCCGGCACTTCAACAGGGGATGACGACGCGGGAGGCGACGACCTGGACTGGTCAAAGGCCTTTGAAGAGGCGGCGGAAGGCGGCGACTCGGCAGCTGCCAAGGCATTGAAGGAGACGGAATCCGGAGAGGATCAACCTAAAACCCAGGAACCTGAATTCGATGATTTTGCGAAATCGCCTTCCCCCCAGTCTTCAGAGGAGCCAGCAAACACCAATCTCGATTTCATCATGGACCTACCCCTTGAGGTGTCGGTCGAACTTGGAAGAGCGAAGATGCAGATCAGAAGGCTTCTGCAGCTGGGCCAGGGATCCGTGGTGGAGCTTAACAAGATGGCAGGGGAACCTGCGGAAATATATGTGAACAGTAAATTAATGGCTAAGGGTGAAGTGGTTGTTATAAATGAAAAATTCGGAATCAGGCTCACGGAAATCATAAGCCCTGCCGACAGGGTCAAATCCCTGGGATGACGTATGGACGGCACCGCTTTGCTCATAAGAATAATCGGAGCACTGGCCTTGATAACAGGTCTGCTCCTCATGGCCCTTTATGGCATAAAGTTCTGGGGCAGGAAACTTTCCGGAAAGGATTCCGGTCAGGTGGAGGTCATGGCAGTAAAGATGCTGCTTCCCAAAAGATACCTTGTGCTGGTGCGGGTGGGTGAAAAAATCCTGACTCTGGGCGCAACGGACAACCAGATAACCCTTCTGGATTCAACGGCAGGCGGCAGTTCGGCAGGGGAGAGAGAGGAATGAGTTTGTTTTCCGTAAAAAGGCCCGTGTTTTTCGGCCTTGCGGTCCTGATAACCATGGTGGCGGTCGTTCTCGCGGCGAAAAGCGCGCTGGCGGTGTCGATCCCTGACATAAATATCGGTCTCGCGAACACGGATAACCCGTCAAAAGTGGCCTCTGCCATGGAGATCATCCTGGTTCTGACCGTTCTTTCCGTGGCTCCAGCCATACTTCTCATGACCACCTCTTTCACGCGCCTGATTATAGTTTTCGGTTTCCTGCGCCAGGCAATAGGCACACAGCAGATGCCTCCAAACCAGGTCTTGCTTGGCCTTGCCCTGTTTCTGACCTTTTTTATCATGCAGCCCGTGTGGCAAAAGGCCAATAAGGAGGGGATACAGCCCTATCTGAACGAGGAGATTACCTTCAACCAGGCGGTTAACAGGGTGACCCAGCCTCTGAGACAATTCATGTTCAGGCAGACAAGGGAAAAGGACCTTGCCCTGTTTGTCCATATGGCAAAACTGGAAAGGCCCAGGGACAAATCAGACATACCCACCCTGGTACTGATCCCTGCCTTTATGATCAGTGAGTTGAAAACGGCTTTCCAGATCAGTTTTGTCCTGTACATACCCTTTCTGATCATTGACATGGTGGTTTCAAGCGTGCTGTTGTCCATGGGGATGATGATGCTTCCACCCATTCTTATTTCCCTGCCATTCAAACTGCTTTTGTTTGTGCTGGTGGATGGATGGAACCTTTTAGTCGGCTCCATGGTCAAGAGTTTTTTCTGATGCGGAGGTACTGATGACACAGGATTTCGTAATAGGGCTTGCCAGGCAGTCTATTGAACTGACGCTTCTCATATCCATGCCCATGCTTGGCCTTGGGCTGTTGGTGGGCCTTGTCGTGAGTATTTTTCAGGCGGTAACCCAGATCCAGGAGATGACCCTTACCTTTGTGCCCAAGATTTTGGCCGTGCTTGTTGGGCTGCTTCTGGCCTTTCCGTGGATGATGCACAAACTTCTGGATTTTACCCGGGGACTGATTGAAAACATCCCCCACTATGTGAACTGAAGGCAATATGAGACCGGACCTCCTGAACTGGATATTGATCCATTACAAGGTGTTTGCCCTGGTTTTGGTGCGCGTGGCAAGCATCCTGTTCCTGATGCCTGTTTTCAGCACCAGGGCCCTTCCTGTCCAGATAAAGGCAGCCGCCTGCATTATGCTCGCGCTGCTGCTTACACCGGTAGTCCCGTTCAGGCCGGATCAGCTTCCGGGAAATCCTGTCAGTATGGGTATCATGCTGGTTGCGGAGCTGTTCGTGGGAATAACCCTGGCCCTTATCGTCAGGCTGGTCTTTGCGGGTCTTCAGCTGGCCGCTCAGATGGTTGGATTCCAGATGGGTTTCAGTGTGGCAAACATAGTTGATCCCCAGACAGGGACCCAGTCCGTGGTAATAACCCAGTTTGCCTATCTTATCTCCCTCCTGCTTTTCCTGGCGGCAAATGGCCACTATATAATTCTGGAAGCCCTGTACGAGAGTTTCCAGGTTCTTGAACCGGGCAGGGCCGTGCTGAACGCAAACATATTTCACATAGTAACGGACATGGGCGAGGAGATGTTCGTGCTTTCCGTGAAGCTCATGGCCCCTGTGATGGCTATCCTTCTTTTTTCCCAGGTTGCCATGGGCATATTGGCCAAGACGGTGCCGCAGATAAACATACTGGTCATGAGTTTTGGCCTTAACATAGCCCTTGGACTTTTTTTTATTGGTCTCACGCTTCAGGTCTTCTGGCCAGTGTTGGGCCGCGCGCTTGATAAAGGTACCAGGCTGGTTCCGGTGGTTATCAGCCTTTTTGCCGGACGCTGATGGTTTTCAACATGAACCGGATGGACATGGAATAGGATATGGCCGAGGAATCCTTCCAGGAACGCACTGAACAGGCTACCCCGAGAAAGCTCAGGGAGGCCCGGGAAAAGGGCCAGGTCCCCAAGAGCAGGGAGCTTGCGTCTGTTGCCGTCCTGCTGACAGGTCTTTTCACCCTGTTTTTCGGCAGCGCCTATTTCTATCATCAACTGACGCTTATCCTCCGACACTATCTGGTAAATGCGGGCACCTTTCGTATTTCGGTGGATAATATTTCTGATTTTGGGCTTCTGGCCATGCGCCAACTTTCCTTTACACTTCTGCCCCTGTTTTTTCTCATAACCATTGCGGCATTCATATCGAATTTCCTCCAGGTGGGCGCGGTTCTTTCCCTGGATCCCATAACTCCTAAGTTTTCAAAAATAAGTCCGCTTCAGGGGGTGAAACGTATTTTTTCCACCCAGTCCTTGATGGAGCTCGCAAAATCCATTTTCAAGATAATTGTTGTGGGATGGGTGGCCTATGACACGGTAAGGGGTGAACTTGACAACCTTTTGCCCCTGCTGGACCAAACACCTTCTCAGATACTCACGTATATAGGAAGCGTGAGTTTTACCATCTTCTGGAAGACCTGTCTGGTCATCACCTTTCTTTCAGTCCTGGATTACGTCTACCAGCGTTGGGATCACCAGAAAAATCTCAAGATGACCAAGCAGGAGGTCAAGGAAGAATATAAGCAGACAGAGGGGGATCCTCATGTCAAGTCCAGGATAAAAAGTATTCAGAGAGAAATGGCCAGGCGCCGCATGATGGCAGAGGTGCCGCAGGCCGACGTGGTTATTACCAACCCCACCCACCTTGCCGTTGCCTTGAAATATGAGGCGGGCAGCATGGAGGCCCCTATGGTCGTTGCCAAGGGCGCGGGCCTTATAGCTCAGAAAATCAGGGAGGTGGCAAGGGAAAACGATGTTCCCGTGGTTGAGAACAAACCTCTTGCTCAGAATCTGTTCAAAGTCGTGGAAATAGGCGGGACGGTTCCAGAGAGCCTGTACCAGGCTGTGGCTGAGGTGCTGGCGTATGTGTACCGGCTCAAGGGCAAGGGCAAAAAGCAGGGAGGGGCAGGGTAAATGGCAACAGAGGCCTTGAAACAGGTATGGACCGGCATGCGCGTGGATAAGAGCAACCTGCTGGCGGCAACCGGAATAGTTGCCATCCTGATGATCATGGTACTGCCTATCCCGGCTCCTGTAATGGATATCTTCCTGGCCCTCAATATTACCATCTCACTCCTTGTCTTCCTGCTTTCACTTTATATACGGAGGCCCCTGGATTTCCCTATATTCCCCTCCCTGCTCCTGCTCACAACACTTTTCCGTCTTTCGCTTAATATCGCCTCCACCAGGCTGATACTGCTTCATGGGCACGAGGGCCCGGCAGCGGCAGGGCATGTGATAATGGGGTTTGGCCAATTTGTCGTGGGCGGCAACTATGTGGTTGGGGGCATTGTCTTTGCCATCCTGGTCATTATCAACTTCGTGGTTATTACCAAGGGCGCAGGCAGGATCGCCGAGGTGGCGGCCAGGTTTACCCTGGATGCCATGCCCGGGAAACAGATGGCCATAGATGCTGATCTTAATGCCGGGCTCATAGACGACACGGAGGCGCGCAGGCGGCGCCAGGACATTTCCAGGGAATCCGAGTTTTACGGGGCAATGGATGGTGCCAGTAAGTTTGTGCGGGGAGAGGCCATTGCCGGTCTTATCATCATGGCCATCAACGTCATAGGCGGTTTTGTCATTGGTGTGCTGCAACAGGGCCTGCCCGTGACATCCGCGGCACAGAGCTACACGCTGCTGACCATTGGCGATGGCCTGGTATCACAGATTCCGGCCCTCATTATATCCACAGCGGCCGGTATCCTGGTCAGTCGTGCCGCCTCTGACGCCAGCATGGGCTCGGAATTCATCAAGCAATTCGCGGTTCAGCCAGAGGCCCTTGCCGTCACATGCGGCATTGTCTTTTTCTTCGGGATGGTCCCGGGACTGCCCACCGTGCCCTTTACCCTGATATCCATGGGGGTTGGCACCCTGGCATATTTTGCCTACCGTGAGAAACAGAGGATGGGAGAGTCGGTTTCAGAAGAAGAGGGGAGCGTACCTGCCACTGCGGAACAGCCGGAAGAGGGTTCGGCTGAAGATGTTGAGCAGTTTCTCTCGCTGGACATACTGGAGCTTGAGATCGGGTATGGGCTTATTCCTTTGGTGGACGAGGAACAGGGAGGGGATCTGCTGGAACGGATCAAATCCATCCGCAGGCAGTTTGCCCAGGAAATGGGAATTATTGTCCCTCCACTGCATGTGAGGGATAATCTGCAGATCAACCCGAGCGAATATGTGATTCTTATCAAGGGAATAGACGTGGCAAGAGGCGAGTTGATGCTGGGCCATCTCCTTGCCATGGATCCGGGAGACGCCAAGCGGGAGATAGCCGGCATTCCCACCACAGAGCCCGCCTTTGGGCTGCCGGCCAGGTGGATCCCTGAATCCGCCAGGGAAGAGGCACAGATGGCAGGGTACACGGTAGTGGATCTCTCTGCGGTGGTCGCAACTCATCTTGCGGAAGTTATACGCAAAAATGCGGATGAGCTTTTGGGGCGCCAGGAGGTCCAACGGCTTCTGGATGCATTGGGCAAGACCCATCCAAAGGCGGTGGAAGAGGTAACGGGCGCCTTGTCACTGGGAATAATACAAAAGGTGCTTCAGAATCTTGTCAGGGAAAAGGTGCCCATAAGGGATTTCCTTACCATAGTGGAGACACTGGCTGATTATGGGCCAATGACAAAGGATCACGATATCCTGACCGAATACGTAAGACAGAAGCTTGGAAGGGCTATCGTGAAGCCTTTGCTGGATGATGCGAAGAGTCTTTCCGTGTTAACCATTGAGCCGCAGATAGAGGAACAGATCCGTAAGGGTATTCAGCAGACCGAGCATGGAAGCTTCATAAGTCTTGATCCGGGAACGGTTCAGAAAATTGTGCGTGCGGTCCAGACAAAGGTGGAAAAGGTGGCTGAGGAAGGATTTCAGCCGGTTATTCTGTGCGGTCCTGCGGTGAGAAGGCACCTGCGCAGGCTTGTTGAACGGTTCGTGCCTAATGTTGTGGTGTTGTCCCATTCTGAAATCCCGGGGGATATACGTCTCGAGTCCCTGGGAACCATACGCTGAGGGTAATAACAGATGAATATCAGGCGGTTTACAGCTGAAAACATGACCCTGGCGCTGGAAAAGGTCAAGGCGGAACTTGGCGATGAGGCCGTAATCCTCACCACAAAAAGGCGTATCAGAAAAGATCCGAAGACAGGCGGGCAAGTCAGGTTCGTGGAGGTTGTGGCCGCCATAGACCTGGATGCGGAGACTCATGCGGAATCCTCGTTTACGCGCCGGGATAGATCGGCCGCGGCCGGGAGGTCATGCGCCTCCCCACGCGGAGGCTCTTCGCCTGGCAGTGACCGGATCAGCAGGGAGATCGCCCTCCTCCGGGATCTCGTAACACAGGCTGTAGCTATTCAGAATCCACTGGCATCAGCCTCTGGAGATGCGGCGCCTCTGTTGGTGCTTCACAGGGTTTTCACGCAGATGGGAATGGAACCCTGGCTTCAGCAACGACTGGCGGCAAGGTTTTTGACAGAATCAGGCGGTGATAAACCCATCACTGCTCAAGGGCTGATTTCGTGGATAGGCAAGTTTGGCCTCAGGCAGCTGAAAACCGCTCCACAGGCTGAAAATTCCGGGCAGCCGGTCTGGTGGGCCGTGATCGGCCCAACCGGGGTAGGCAAGACCACAACCATTGCCAAACTGGCGGCACGGCTCAAATTTCACAAGGAACTCAAGGGGGTTCTTGTAACCACGGATACTTATCGACTGGGAGGTGTGGAGCAGATACGCAAGTACGCGAAACTGATGGACGTGCCCCTTGAAGTCGCAAAGGAACCAAAGGAACTTGTTAAGATTTTCGCAACGCACAGGGAAAAGGATTTTATCCTTGTGGACACTACCGGCAGGGGACTGGGAGATTCACGACATCATGCTGAGCTTTCATCCCTTTTTGACGCCATCCCCGGGATAAAGGCCATGGCCCTTTTGTCTGCCACTTCCAAGACAGAGGATGTCAGGGAGCAGGTGGATTATTATTCCCGGTATCCCATTGCCGGCTGGGCGTTAACCAAGACAGATGAAACCCGGCATTACGGTCCTCTTTTCACTCCGCTTCTCGGGATGGAGTTGCCTGTGTCCTACATAACTAATGGACAGAAGGTGCCTGAGGACATAGCGCCGGCAACTCCCAGGCTCCTGATGCGTCTGCTTCTTTCTTCCGGGACCGTGTGCGGCAGGTCCGGACAGGCTTTTTCTGCCCAGAGGGCGAGCGCACCGGCAGCCTCCGGTCTTTACCAGTAAAGGAGTCCATATGAACCAGGCGGAAACCCTAAAACAGTGGAAAGAGAAGAGACATCTAAGCGTATGCACGGGTCAGGCGCCGGATAACAGGCTTATGAGGTCTTCCTGTTCCCCGTTTCCCAGGGTCTTTTCCTTCAGCAGCGGCAAGGGAGGTGTAGGAAAAACCAACGTCGTGACCAACGTGGCCCTGGCGTTACGCAAGATGGGTTATCGGTCCATGATCCTTGACGCGGATCTGGGGTTGGCCAATGTGGATGTCATCCTGGGCCTTGCTCCCAAGTATAACATCAGGCACGTATTATCCGGACAAAAGAACCTCTGCGAGATTCTTTTGCAGGGGCCAAGGGGAGTTTTGATCCTGCCCGCAGGTTCCGGCATCCCGGAACTCACCAACCTGAATGAGGCGGAAAAACTCCTTCTCCTCGCAGAAATGGAAGACCTTGGGGATTCCATTGATGTCATGCTCATTGATACATCGGCAGGTATCTCTGATACGGTTCTTTATTTCAATATGGCGGCACAGGAAAGGGTTGTTGTGGTAACACCAGAGCCTACTTCCATCACAGATGCCTATGCCCTCATGAAGGTCTTATCAAACAGGCATCACATAAAAGAATTTTCCATACTTGTTAACTGGAGCCGTGGAGCGCAGGAGGCAAAGAAGGTTTTCAGGCAGCTTTCCGCTGTCACTGACCGTTTCCTTGGACAGCTTTCATTGAATTATCTGGGTTTTATCCCTGGAGACGAGGCCGTATCAAGGGCCGTCCGCAACCAGAAGGCTGTTCTCGAGATGTTTCCTGGCTCTGGTGCCGGTAAGGGATTTGTGGCTTTGGCAGAAAAACTAATAAGTAAAGGAAGGGATAGCTATGTTGACGGTAACATCAAATTTTTCTGGCGGCACATCCTTAAACTCTGAAAGACTTATGAAGAAAAAACTTCCTTTAAAAGACTATACAAAAGATTTCTGGGGAAAGGACAAGGAGCTTACACCGGAAAAAAGGGAGGAGCTTATTATTAAGTACACCCCCTTGATCAAGTATGTGGCAGGAAGGCTTGCAATGAGACTTCCTCCGCATATCTCGCCGGATGACCTTGTAAGTTCGGGAGTGATAGGCCTGATGGATGCAATAGAAAAATTTGATCCGTCAAAGCGCATTCAGTTTAAAACCTATGCGGAGTTCAGGATCAGGGGGGCCATGCTTGATGAACTGAGGTCCATGGACTGGATTCCAAGGTCTGTGCGTAAAAAGGCATCTGAACTGGAAAAAACCTACGAAAAGCTGGAGAAGGAGCTTGGACGCCCGGCTGAAGATGAGGAGGTGGCAGCAGAGCTGGGGCTGGACATGAATGCCTTTTACAAGCTCCTTGATAAAACCAGAAATGTTACCTTCCTTGATATAGAGATCATAAGGAGAAGAATGCCTGACCACACGGATGATGATCTTTTTGATCTCATAGCCGATGACGGGGAGGCTGATCCGTTTCACCAGCTGAACCTTACAGAGGTTAAGGATATCCTGACCAATGCGATTAAGATGCTGCCGGAAAAAGAGAAGCTGGTGGTTGCCTTGTATTACTATGAGGATCTCACCATGAGAGAGATCGGGGAGATAATGGGTTACACGGAATCCAGGATTTCCCAGATGCATACCAAGGCCATGCTCCGGTTGAGGGCGAGTCTGGCCTCTGTGGAAAAGGATGTGAGGCAGGGATTAAGCTGAAAAATGATAACGGATGTAACCTATTGATTGTACAACCAAATTAAATGGTGAAGAATGTGCTCCAGGATGAAAATAAGATTAAAAAAAAACTCAGACATGCCGATAACAAACAACAGACAGGCGCATGTTCCATCATATTTGCATTGGCAATGGTATATTATTTTAATAATTTTGGAGGAAAGTATGGCAATAGATCATAACATAACTATACTCATTGTGGATGATTTTGCCACCATGAGAAGAATCGTTAAAAATATATTGACCCAATTGGGCTTTAAAAATTTCATAGAGGCGGATGACGGTTCCGTGGCATGGGAAATTCTTCAAAAACAGCATGTGGACTTTATTGTTTCCGACTGGAATATGCCCAAAATGCCGGGGATCGATCTGCTTAAAAAGGTGAGGGCCGATGACCGTTTCAAGGATTTGCCATTTCTCATGGTCACAGCAGAGGCTCAAAAGGAGAATATAGTTGAGGCGGTAAAGGCCAAGGTAAGCAATTATATTGTTAAACCCTTTACCCCGGAACTGTTGAGTGAGAAGATCGAAAAGATCTTTTCATGAAAGTGAAAACAAGTGGCAGACGATAAAAGTTCTGAGGAATACAGAGACGACCCGAAAAAGTCCCAGGATCCGTCCCAGGAGAATGATGAAGGGGTCGTTGAAGACGCACCTGCCGATGCGGTAGAGGAGTCAAGGGATACGGGGCCGGACATCCAGGATGAGAAAGTTTTGGCAGACCACCCGTCCGATGAAGAGGGGGAAGGCGACCTGCCTGATGATGCAGAGACCAGTGCTGACATTTCAGGGGATGACGCAGTGGTTGGGTCTGAAGACGCTTCCGAAGATGGTTCAGTGGGCGGTGTCGCAGACGAAGATGAGATAGGAATAAGTCTTTCCGATGATGAACTATGGGACGAAGGAGACGACCTGGATGAGATCCCCCTGTTTGAGGAGGAGGAAGAAGAAAAAGACGGGGCGGAGGCAGGCCCTGTGGATGAGGCTATGGCTTTCTCTCTTCAGGATGAGCAGGAGGGGCACGGAGAATCAGAGAATGAATCATCGGATCACTCTTCTCCCGAAGATACGGAGTCCCCTGGTGCCGGTGGACATGTTTTGGATGATAAGGAGGACGAGGCAGAGGGTCACGGGGCAGAAGTCATGTCCCAGGCAGTCCTTTCTCGGTGGATGCCGTGGATTGTTACCGGAATCTCAGCATTTTTATTTATTATCGGTATTGTTGTTCTTTGTATGATCTGGCCATCATCTGAAGATGGTCACAGGGCCACGGAACCTGTCCGGGCCATTGCCCCGAAAACAGGGACAAACCAGGTCAAAACGGCACGAGAACCAAAGCCGGCTGCCGGCGTTGAAAGCATAAACCTTGAGCCCTTTCTGCTTCCGGCCCGGCAGGAGGGTGAACTTGTTTTTATCAAACTTTATGTGGAGCTGATAGTTCCGGACATGCAGACCAAAAAAAGCCTGATGTTGAAGCAGGCCTGGGTGAGAGATACCATTTACCAGGAGCTTAAAGACATAACCGTTCCGGCTGGCAAGGGAGATATGCTTTCCATGTACAGGCGGTCTCTTATCCGGAAATTGAACGAGGAATTCAAGCCACTCAGGATAAAAGATTTAAGACTGTCGGGTTATCTGCTCAGATGATTGAGCCAAGAGACAGATATGGCCAATGATACCATCATCCAGATAGATCATTCAGCGCCTATAAAGCCTGTCGGCACCCATCCGCAGAACGTACGTGCCCGTAGGAGAAAAAAGGAAAAAAAGAAAAAGGATGGCAGACAGACATTTAAACAGAAAGACAGGTTAACCATAAAGGGCCCCTCAGAAACCGATGAAGACAAAAAAGACAAAACACCTGCCACTGATAATACCCCGGCCCGGAAAAACAGAATCGACATCAGGATTTAATGCCATTGTGTAATACCGTTGTGCTCGCAGCGCTTCAGCTTTTTCTGGATATAGTGCTATTAAGCCTTCTTCTTCTTATCTACAGACGCCTCAAGGCATTGGACCCGAAACGCACGGGAAATATCCTCGATGCCCTTAAGGAAGGTGAAAGGCTATGCCAGGTGCTTGAAAAGAATCTTGAGGAGAAAACACGCCTTGTCAGGCAATTGCAGGGTTGCCTGAATGCCGGAACAGAAGGTGACAGCAAGATGGAAGACAAGGCCTCCTGGACGGATCCAAGGGAAAAGGCCCTTGATCTTTATAAAAAGGGCCTTGACATAAAAGATATTTCCATGCGTACCGGTCTTGCCCAAGGTGAGATTGAGGTAATCATTTCCCTTGCCAGGTCGAGAGACAGGATTTCCTGAATTCAGATGGCATCTTCTATTCTGGCAACCGGGCAGGTCATGGTGTGCTGGATGGCGTCAATGCCCTGAATCCTTCTCATCACCGTTTGAGAGAGGGAATCATGATCTTCGGTCTCCACCTCTGCGATAATATCATACGGCCCCATAATCACATCAAGCTTCAGTACTTCAGGCATGTCAGCCAGTGTCTTTGCCACCTCGGTGGTTTTCCCTATCTTGGTATTGATAAGTACATAGGCCTTAATGGACATTACTTTTCCCTCCTTTTAATGTTTTGCGAATCGATTTTTCTCGACTGTCTGTAAAAATTGTAAAAATCCCAGGCCAGTTTGCCTGAGAGAGCCAGCCAGATCCAGTGGTATATTTTTAATCCATGCAAATCAGGCCGCTCCTGATTCCGTGAGCGCAAGGCGGGAAATTGTCTGTCAGAAAATGGCATTGTCTTCCCCCAATATTTCATCAACCGGATTATGTGCTTCAACTGCCTTAAAAAAGTAGTCTTTTTGAATTATTACATGGTTAGTTATGTGTTTGTTTCTGTGGTGGCTTGCACTCCCGAGAGCATAAAATGTTGGGTTATGTGTCTGTTGAGTATTATCTATAATCCCGGATTATGCAGCCCGCAAGTTTGCCAAAGATGCGAGGCGGAGGGCACACAGACGTACTTATGTGCTTCAACTATGCGATAAGGCATCAGATTCTGTGAACCTGCGGGCTGCATAATCCGGGATAATAAACCGATTTCTGAAAAAGAATAAAGTTGCCTAATACTTGGAAAAGGAATTATTATTTAGAGATCATGGAGCGGAAAATTTCCAAACCCGGAAGATCCTGGCTGGACATACAGCTCCAGGCCCTTTCTCCATCCACACGGCGGGTGTCTTATGGAGCGGTGGCCTTTGCCATAATCATGGCCATGGTGATGTTCGATGCGTTTAGGGGGGGCATCGGCATCGGGTTTTTCCACAACCCGGCCGCTACCATGTCCCACAGCGCAATGAAGGCGGTTGACAGGCTCCTCCTTGTCCTGATGTTTCTGAAAATGATGCGCACAATCCAGGTTATTTTTGGAGAGGAATTCCACCGTGCCTGTGTTGAGCCCTTCTTCCTTGTTGGCATTATTGCGTTCATCAGGCGCATACTGATAATATCGTCTGGGCCGCCCCATGGTTCCGAGATTGTGCTGGATCAGTTTAATGCCTTCATGATAGAGACTGCTGTCTTGGGCATACTGGTCATTATTTTTATATTCGGGGTTGTTCTGCCGCGCCGCAGCAGCCATGTAGAGGGCGCGCCGTTGGCTGAGCAGACGAGTTTTTCTTGTTAAGCATGCAAAAAGGAACAGTATATGACTAACCGTTCTGGTGGTAAGAGGTCAAGCAGCAATAATGATGAGATTCAGTCTCCGGACGCAGCTTTAAGGGTGACCAGGAGAATGTCCAACAAGGAAAGGCTCCGAGCCTTTCTGAATCTCTTCAGAAAGAGTGACAGTGTACTGGTGGTAATAGTGGCGGATCCGGATTCAATGGCCAGCGCGCAGGCTGTAAAAAGGCTGTTGGCGCGCCGGGTGGAAAGGATAACCATCGCGCATCCCAACGCCATAAAGCGGGTGAATAACCTGGCCATGAAGGAACTGCTCAAGATCCCCATGCAGCATCTGAGGAATACCAGGAGGGATGATTACACAAAATTTGTTCTGCTTGATTCACAGCCACCGCATAGTCCGGATTTTGCCAATATCCGTTTTGATGCGGTAATAGATCATCATCCGGTAACAAGGGGCTGGAGTGCGAATTTTGTGGACATACGTCCTGAATACGGTGCGGTTTCCTCCATGCTTACCGAATACCTGAAATCCGCCAATATAAAACCGGCAGTTGCCCTGGCCACGGCCCTGTTCTACGGGATCAAGGCGGACACACAGAATTTTACCAAAAAGGCTACCCCCTCCGACGTGCTGTGTTTTCAGTATCTTTTCAAGAGAATCAATCAACTGCTCTTGAACAGGATAGAAACTTCGGACATAAGACGGTCAGAGCTGAAATATTTCATGGGCGCCATTGAAGCCATGAAATTTTCAAAAAAAAGGATTTATACCCATGTGGGCAAGGTGACCAATCCGGATATACTGGTCATAGTAGCCGATTTCCTGACCCATGTCCGCGATGCCGGATGGGTGGTCGTCTCCGGGACATACGGAGAAAAACTGGTGGTCATATTCAGGTGTGATGGATACAAGAAAGACGCGGGGAAACTGGCCAAAAAGGTGTTTGGAAAACTCGGTACGGCAGGAGGACACAGGCAAAGCGCCAGGGCCGAGATCCCCCTGAAAAACCTGGATGAACACGCGGTAAAAGGGTTTAATACCAAGGTACTTCAGAAATTCTTCCTAAGGCATCTTACCTGAAAAAAATACCTTATATTGTTATGGATGGAGATGAAATCTGAACATGTTCGTGTGGATTGATTTGCGAGATAACTATGCCTAAGATTTTAGCCATGGTTCTTGCCGGAGGCCGGGTGGACGAACTGGGGGTGCTGACTTTTTTCAGGCCTAAATCCACCATGCCCTTTGGCGGACTCTACCGTATAATAGATTTCCCACTCAGCAATCTTATGCACTCTGGCATAGAACGGGTGGGTATACTAAGCCAGTACCGTTCCTCCTCCCTGATAGAGCATATAGGCACAGGGGCAGCCTGGGACATGACCGGGCGGCACCGTGGTATTTCTCTCCTGCCTCCATTCAAGGGACTGCACGCCTCCGATTGGTACAGGGGAACCGCGGACGCGGTCTACCAGAACCTGGACTTTATCCAGGACAACAAGCCCGACCTCGTCATGATCCTGTCCGGTGATCACATTTACAACATGGATTACCAGGAACTGTTGGAAT